>JARLGR010000152.1 GCA_031292665.1 Mycobacterium sp.
AATACCACCGGTCCGCAGCGGCGGCGCGCGGTCGAGGTGGGTAAAACGTCGTCGAACCCGGCCTCACGGCACAGCGTCAAACACACAGAGCCTCAAGCTAATCAGACCGATTACACGACGCCACGGGGCGCTGCCCACCGCCGCCGCCAACTTGTGATCGGTTGACTGTCCGACGCCGAGCTGCGGCTGCTTGCAGCAGTACAGCTGGTCGACGGAAGGTGTACCGCTTCGCCGTAGCTCTGTCGCAACCAGCTCTGGAAGCTGATGGGGGCACCCTCAGCGGGTAGAAATCCCTCGATCCACCTGTCTCGAAAACGACGAGATACGACGCTGTCAAAACTCTGTGCCGGAATCACCGTGAACGCCGACGGCCCCCTCGTGGAGTGTCCAACCGCCTATCCTTAGAGGACCCAGGAAAGGCTGGGGCCGGGGATCGGCGGAGGGTCGGATGACGGCCATAGCAGCGTGCCGGACGTGCGGCACCGAGCTCCTGGAGAAGGCCCGATTTTGCCACGGCTGTGGCTCACCGGTCCAAGACGGCGATACCCGGGCTGAGTACAAGCAGGTCACTATCCTGTTCGCCGATGTTGTTCATTCGATGGACATCGCTGCGGCGGTGGGTACAGAGCGGCTGCGCGAGATCATGGCCGGGCTGGTCGACCAGGCTGCCGCTGTCGCGACATACTGCCCGCAGTAACGACAAGACTTTGGGGGAAGCAATGCAATGACCAACCACGACGAATCGGACACCGAACTCACACCGACCGCGCAAGCGCCAGAAGTCGCTGAAGCCTGGTCACTGGACGACTCAGACCAGCCAGGTAATGCAGATACATACGCTGCACCAACACGACGGCATGGTCTGATCGTCTCGCTTGGACTAGTCGCACTGGTTGTCGGAATTGTGGGCTCCGTAATCCTGCTTGCAGGGGCACTTTTCGGTTGGCACCGCTCGAAAGAGGCTGAGCCTTTGGCTGTTCCGACAACGACGACTGTTCCCGTGGCTGCGCCGCCGCCCCCCACCGTGACCTCGACACCTGGCCCGTCCGTCTACGACCAGAACTTCCTATCCCTGATGTCGCAGGAGGGCTGGGGCTGTACGGACAACTCGGATGCCGAACAATGTAAGAAGGAAATGCTCAGTTTCGCTCACCAAATTTGCAGCTACTCGGGCCAACCTATCGACCTCATCTATCAGAACTTCGGCCTTCCTTCGTTCCTTGGTCCAAGGGAGGAACGCAGGGCGATAGCGAACGCGGAGCAGGCCTACCCAAATTGCACGTTCACGGGGAGCCCATGACACCACCGTCGCGGGCCGCCATGCTCGACCGCCTCGCAGGGCCGGGGTATTCAAGTTCCACCGAGCGCCCCAGCTCCGCCAGCTCCATTGAATGTCGTTCCCGAACCGCAGCGCTGTCCGGGCGGTCCGTTCGGCCGACTTAGAACTTTTAGTTGACTCGCCGCCCCCACCTCATCGTGGGGGGACACACTCACGCTGATACCGGCTCCTGCCCCTTGAGGACTTTCAAGGTCCGGAACAGTGTGCTCCGGCTGATTCCAAACATGGCGGTCAACTCACTCACAGGCTCGCCATGTTGGTACAAGCGCAGAAGTCGCTTCTGCTGGGCCGCATCCAGTTTCATCGGTTTGGTGGCGGCCAGTCCGCGTGCCACCCGAGCCTCCCGGGAAGCTGCACGGCGCTCCTTGCCCAGTTCGAGTTCCAGCTCGGCGATCGTGGCCGGGCTGGCGCATTGCTGCTATCACCCGGGCATGCCGATCTGACAACGTTGTGGCCATCGTGGCAGGAAATGCTGGGTTCGGCAGTCCGGAAAGTGCAATGATCGCGCGATCAGCGGCGCATCGATCGAGTCGAAGCGCCTGAAAGGAGCGTCGATCATGCAACCGGAAACCGCCCTGTACCCCGTTCGGGTTCGCGGTGACCTCGACCCCGCGCTGTCACGCTGGCAGTGGCTGGTGAAGTGGATCCTGGCCATCCCGCACTACATCGTCC
Organism: Mycobacterium sp.; assembly: GCA_031292665.1. Taxonomy (GTDB): domain Bacteria; phylum Actinomycetota; class Actinomycetes; order Mycobacteriales; family Mycobacteriaceae; genus Mycobacterium. The sequence goes on from JARLGR010000152.1 coordinate 2,012, forward strand.
TGTTCTTCTTACATATCGCCTACGTCGTGGTCTCGGTGATCGCGTTCTTCGCGATCCTGTTCACCGGCAAATACCCACGCGGGCTGTTCGACTTCAACGTCGGTGTCCTGCGCTGGCGCTGGCGGGTGCTCTTCTACGCGCTGTTCGCGCTGGGTACCGACAAGTACCCGCCGTTCAGCCTGCAGCCGAACTCCAGCTATCCGGCCGACCTGGAAGTCGACTACCCCGAGCACCTGCATCGGGGTCTGGTGCTGATCAAGTGGTGGCTGCTGGCGATCCCGCACTACCTGATACTCATCGCCTTCTTCCGGGGTGCGGTGTTCTTCATGGTCAACTGCATAAGTCACCATCATCACCACTGGGGTCAGCATCATCACCACTGGGTCGGCGGCTACATGCCGGTGCCGCTGATCGCCATCCTGCTGCTGATCGCGGTGATCGCCCTGCTGTTCACCGGGCGCTACCCGAAGGGCCTGTATGACTTCGTGATCGGCATCAACCGGTGGTCCGTCCGGGTACGTGCCTACGCCTCACTGATGCGTGACGAGTACCCACCGTTCCGCCTCGACATGGGGCCCCGTGAACCCGAACCGTCGGCCGCACCCGAATCTGCCTGACGCAATCGCCACTCCATCTCAAAGGGCGATCGTCCGGTGCCTGTGCAAGTGCGCCTCGCCCGAAGGTTGTTCTGAGCGATCTCCGGAGTGTCAGACTGCCACGGGCCTAGTCGCTCGAGCACGATGGCTAGCATGACCGACGTCGACGTCGACGTCGACGTCGCCGTCGCTGAGGCGGGCAGGCAGAGGAGCCATGCCCGATAACAAGAAGACCGCCGGGATGCTGCTCGACGACCTAGCAGTGTGAGGACCAGGCATGCCCTGCTGAGGGTATGGGTGTCGCGACCGCGCGCGAGCTGGGCGCGATACCACTCGACTTCACCGCTGCTTGGACCGAAGTTTGGGATCGGGGAGATGGCGAGATAGCAAGGGACGAAACCCCGGCGTCCGTGCCGAAGCGGCTAAGATGCTTCGAGGTCACGTGCTCGTTGCGGTACCGCTCAGGTCCGGCGGCGACGACGCAGCAGAAGGCCCACGAGGATGCCCACGACAAACATGACGGTCAGCAACGACCACATGGGCGACTCGAGGGTGATCCACAGGATGTGCACCCGGGGGCGCTCCCGGTTCTGCGCGATGAAGACTGCCGCCAATGCGACGAGGATGAGCGCCACCCAGTAGCGCAGCGCGAACCTCCTGGCCCGACGGACTGCCGAGGGCGGCGCGGTGTCGTCCGGCGACATGGCGACCTCCTGTCCACAGATGACGTGCTCGTCAGCTGCGACGGTAGTCGCCCCCGAACCACGGCACCGCCAGATCAGCGGACACCCCCGCAGAATGTCACACCCAACCCCCTCCCAGCTCGCACATCGCGGCAATGCCGCCCCAGATAACTACGCGCCTGCATGTCGGCGCGTGATGACGCAGGCTGGGTACGGGTATAGGCCGGTTTACGAGTTGATCTCGTTTGAGAGACCTCCCGCGCTGCTGACCTCTAATTGCTGCCGTTGAGGGACAGACTCGTGTGGCACCGACAGGAAGGGGTGATCACGTTGCTGATCAATGCATACCTGTGCGCGTCGGGGATCACCATGGTCGTCGCCTTTGTCTGCAAAAGGTTCTGCCATCAACTCCCGCCGCGCCTGCTTATTCGCGCATCACTTGCTGTCCTGGTTGGTGCGCTGTGGCCACTGCTGATTCTCGG
>JARLGR010000153.1 GCA_031292665.1 Mycobacterium sp.
GAGCATGGGTGAGAACGCGACCGTGCGGTTGGGCGACGAGAAGTTCGTGTCGTTGACGACGTTCAGGCGCGACGGCAATCCCGTCGCCTCGCCGATGTGGACCGTCCGCGACGGACCGCGGTTATGGCTGTGGACCCCGGCGGAGGCTCCGAAGGTCAAACGGGTTCGGCGCAATCCGCGCGTCACGCTCACACCCTGCGGCCGGACGGGCAAACTACGTGCCGGCGGCGCTGTCGTCGACGGGACCGCCGAGGTGGTCACCGACCCCGGCGAAGTCGCGCGGATCGAGTCGCTGCTGAAACGCAAGTACGGCTTGGAGTTTTGGGTGGTGCTGATCGTCGAAACCATTGCGGCGCACGGCCGCAAACCGCGGGTGCTCCTTCGCGTCGCCGCATAGCAGATCGCGGACGCAGCCGCAAATTCGGCATGTTCGGTTTCATGGCTATTCTTCGAGTTTCGCGCCAACCCTTTACAAGCGTTTGAGGGTTTTCATAGGTTTGATATTCGGGCTTTTCGATCGCCCGCATACTGACCGCGTGCTTGCGGCCAAATAACAGAAGAAGGGGATCAAATGTTCTCAACTCGCTTGCTCGCCAAACTGACTGTCCCCGTCATGGTGGGCGCCGCCCTATCCATGAGCACCGCGGTCGCGCTCGCCGATGCCACGGATGACGCGTACATCGCTCAATTGCACAATCTCGGCTTCACATGGCCGTCGAACGACGACTCCGACATCATCGCGATGGGCCACCAAATCTGCGCGGACCGCAATTCCGGCAGGACGCCGGACCAGATCGCCACTGACATCCACTCCACCCTGGGCCCGAAAGGCATAACGTTCGCCGACGTCACGTCGATGGTCAGTGCCGCGGAGTCGAACTACTGCCCGGGTTAAACGAATACGAGGGCTGCCCCCGAGATCCGCGCGCACGCCCGGTGATCGACACGTGAGCTGACTCGCGCCGGCCGCATACTGGTGGGCATGGGCGACTTCCTCGCGGCGCCAATGCGGGTGGCGAGTCTGCTTCGCTACCCGGTGAAATCGATGCTCGGCGAAACCGTGGGCAGCCTCTTCGTCGACGAGTGCGGCGCCGAAGGAGACCGGCGGCTCGCACTGGTCGACGCCGTGACCGGGCACGTGGCCAGCGCCAAGCAGGCGCGACTGTGGCGGGGCCTGCTGAAGTGCACGGCCAACGCGGCAGCCGGGCGGGTGGGCATCGAACTGCCCGACGGGACACGGGTCGCGGCGGATGACCCCGGCGTCGACGACGTGCTCTCACGCTTGACGGGACGGACCGTTCGACTGGTCGGCCGGCGACCAGAGGGCGCGACGCTGGAACGCCCGGACCCGGAGAGGCTGCTCGAACTCGGGTTGGACGCCGAGGTCGGCGGCCGCATCCTGGAAATCGCGCAGGCGACGCCCGGTGACTCGTTCACCGACGAGGCTCCGCTGCACGCGATCACGACCGCCACCCTCGAACACATCGGCGTCGAGGCGCTGCGCTACCGACCGAACCTGGTCATCGCGACGCCACCGCGCTACCCGCCCTACGGCGAAAACGACTGGGTTGGCAAGGAAGTCGCCGTCGGCGAAGCGCGGCTGCGCGTGCTGACGGCCACGTCACGGTGCGTCGTGCCCACGCTCGAACATGGCGCGCTGCCACGGGCCCCACATGCGCTTCGCATACCTGCGGCCGAGAACCGTTGGGACACAGGAGGTCACGGACCGCAGCCGTGCGCGGGGGCCTACCTCGAGGTGCTGACGGCGGGCGTCATCCGCGTCGGTGACAGGTTCACCGTCGACCTTTGAGCCTCGATAGCGCATGCGCTTTAGGATTCGAGGGTCGCCCATCCCCGGAGACAGAGGCGAAGGCGGCGAACCTGACTCAGTCGGCGATCCCGGCGAAGTCCACCCAGAGGTGGCGCGGCCCGCGGAACACCTGGTTATGCCGATAGGGCGGCGGGTCCACCACCAGCTTGGGGGACTCGACGCGGCGCAGGAAGATTTCCAGCGCCAGATTCACCTCGAGTCGCGCCAGCGGGCCGCCCATGCAGGTGTGAATGCCGCTGCCCCAACCGAAGTGCTCGTTGTCCTCGCGCAGTGGGTCGAAGCAGTCCGGATTGTCGAAGCGCCGCGGGTCGCGGTTGGCCGCCGCGTAGATCAGGTGCACCGCCGACCCCGCCGGGATAACGGTCCCGCTGATCTCGATGTCGGCGGTGGCGCTGCGGCTGGGAAAGAACTGCACCGCCGACTGCAGCCGCTGCACCTCTTCGATGGTCCGGGGGATCAGCTCCGGGCGCTGCCGCACCAGATCCCAGGAGCCCGGGTTACGCAGTAGCGTCATCACGCAGTTGGTGATGGTGTTGACGGTGGAGTCGTGCCCCGCGACCAGCAAGAGCATGGCGTTGGACGTCGTCTCCTTGATCGACATCGGGCCGTCGGGTCCGTCGTCGTGCAGCAGCTTGGACAGCAGCCCGTCGCCGGGGGCCTTCGCGAACCGCTCCACCAACCCGCCCAGATAGTCCAGCAGCGCGGCGGTGCTGGCGCGGCCCTTCTCGGCCAGTGCGCGGCCTTCTTCGGTGTCGCCCTCGGGGCCGAGGTCGCTGCCCATCATGAAGTCGAAGATCCAGGCGTGAAACATCGGCTCGTCGTCAACCGGTACGCCGAGGATCCTGCAGATGACGGCCACGGGGATCGGGTAGGAGAAGTCCTCCACGACGTCCAAACGGCTTTGGCCGCGGGCCTTCAGCCCGTCCAGCAGCTCGTTGGCCAGGCGCACGACGAACGGCTCCATGCTGGGGATCAGGTCGGGGGAGTGCGGCGGCCCGAAGTGGCGCATCACCTGCCGGCGGGCCCGGTCGTGATCGGGAGGGTCGGACACGATGATGCTGGCCTCGCGGGCGTAGGCCTGCATGTGCTCGTCGCCGGGTTCGGGCTTGGCTTGGGACTTGTCCTGGCCGAGGCCCGCCGGGCTGCGGCTGATGTCGGAGCTGATTCGCGGGTCGTGCGCCAAAGCGAGCAGTTCGCGGTAGCCGGTGACCACGTAGGTCTGGGCGCCGACCTTGGCCACCGGCGTGCTGCGCAGCTGCTCGAAGTACGGGTAGGGGTTCGGGCGGTTCTCGAACTTCATCGCCTCGGCCCAGGCGGTTGCGGCGTCCATCGTCGTCTCCTCGATTCAGCGCTTGTGGGGCGCCCGGAATTCGGCGCCGCGCGAGGTCGGGTCGTGTCCGGTGAGCACGACGTCGGGTAGCGCGGTCGGTTCGCGGGGGTCGGGGAAGCGGGCGGGCATCGGCTCGAAGATGACGGGGCGGTCGTAGCCCGGCGGGGACGGCGGGAAGGGCGCGGACCGCTCGATGAGCGAGGCGTAGTACGGCAGCCACTTGCCGTGGTTGAAGGTCACCGCCCCGACGATGCGGCCGCGGTAGCCGTAGGCCGCCGCGAAGCGGCGTTCGGTGATCGATCCCTGGGTGAACATGATCTCGTCGCCGAACGAACACACCCCTACGCCTTTGATGTTGACGCCGAACTGGCCGGACCAGAAGGACGGCAGCGGCAGGTGCGGGCGTCGTCCCATCTCCAGGCTGATCATGTTGTTGGCGGCCACCTCGGCCCCGAAAACGGCGTTGTCCCAGTGCTCTTGGGACATGAACTGATACTCGTAAAGCACGTGTGGCGCGCGCGCCACGTCGCCGGCGACGAAGATGTTGTCGGTCACCACGCCATTGATGTCGAACGCCCGGCAGCCGGCGTCGCAGGCCACCCCCCAGAATCCGCTGGCCAACTGGGCGCCGTCGAGCCATTCAACGTTGCGGATCGAGCCCAGCGAGGCGACCACCACGTCCACCTCCAGCACGGTGCCGTCGGAGAGGCGGGCCGCGCGGACGTGGCCGTCGGCGTCGCCGTCGAGGCCGTGCACCGCCACTCCGGTACGCAGGTCGACCCCGGCGTCGAGTTGCATTTGCGCGGCGATATCGCCGATCACGCCGCCGAGCGTGCCGACCAGCGGCGCCTTGCCGCGCTCGGCGACCGTCACCGGAAGGTCGAGATCGCGGCAGACCGAGGCGATCTCCGAACCCACGAAACCCGAGCCGACGATGAGCACCCGGCGCGGTCGCTCCCTGAGCGCGGCGGCCAGCTTCGCGGCGTCGTCGCACGTGCGCACGGTGAACAACCCCTTCAGGGCGGCCTCCTCGGGATTGAACCACGGCCGAGCGCGGGTGCCGGTGGCGATCAAGAGCCGGTCGTAGTCGACCTTTTCACCGTCGGCGAGCAGCACCTGCCGGTTGGACCGGTCCAGGCCGATCGCCGAGACGCCCAGCCGCCACTGCGCGTCGACCGGTCGCAGGCGGGGGAGCTTGGTGTGGTCGGCGGGCACCCACCCCTTCAGGACCTGCTTGGACAGCGGCGGCCGGTCATAGGGTTCGTGCGGCTCGTCGCCGATGATGGTGAGCTGGCCACGGAACCCCTTCTCCCGCAACGCTTCCGCCGCGCGCAGGCCGGCCAGCGAGGCGCCGACGATGACGATGCGGCCCTCGGCCTTGAACGTGTCGACCAGCTGGCTGACCAGCGAAGCGGTGGTCACCTGATGTCCCGGTCCGCCGGCGGGTCCACCTCGAGGATGATCGCCTGCACCGGGCAGGAGGCCGCCGCGCGCAACACGCGCTGGCGTTGGGAGTCGTCCGGGTTGGGGTCATAGGCCAGCGCTTCCTCGCCGACGAGCTGCAGCACCTCGGGGGCAAGCGGGACGCACTGGGCGTACCCCTGGCACTTGTTGAGATCGACCACCAGTCGCATACCCCGACCTTTCCGCCCGCCGGCTAGATCACCCCCTCGCGCGGAGACACTACTGTGGCGCGGCCGACGGGCGCGACGTTCGCGAGGAAAAGTTGGGTGTTGTAGTCGCCGTGGCCCCATTTGCTGACCAGGATGGCCAGTTTGTCCAGGGTGGAGCCGGGGACGATGAACCCGCCGTAGTTGTGAAACACGAAGTTGTGGGTGTGCTCGTGGCCGGGGTGCTGGTGCGCGATGACGGTCGGGGAGGAAGTGAAGATTTCGGTGGGGCCGGCGGCCACCCGGACCTCGACGCATCCCGAAGCTTGGTTGAATCCGGACAATACGGCGTGTCCGTCGATTTCGGCGAAGCTCAGTTCGCCGAAGTCTGACGGGCTCAACGGGGCGGGCGCCGCGCCGGGTGCGCCCCAGCCGGCGCCGGTCCAGGGCTGCCAGCAAGACCGGTCGGTGACGGTTGCCGGGTGTACCCGGTACAGGGTGACGCCGTGGAAGCGGACGTGCCGGCCGCGGTCGAACGAGTCGGCGGCGATGTATACCGTGCCGTCGGAGCCCTGGTAGCCGCTGAGCTGTGTCGGCGCACCGCCGAGGGGGTTGGCGGGTTCCCAAGCCCGCCAGGATCGTGCGACGGGCTTCCAGCCGCGGGCGGGATGGTCGGTGACTTCGGTGAGCCAGGATCCGCCGACCGGCCTGAGGTGTGGGTCGGTGCCGACCACCATGACGTAGGTCGTCTTGCTGGTTGTGATCGTCCCGGCGGGCAGCGTGTCGACCACGCCGGGGATCTTTTTGGCCTCCTTCGGCATTCTGAACAGTTCGCGTCGGCTGCCGATGGGCCCGTTGAGGACTTTGCCGTAGCGGGGACGGCCCTGGGCTTCGAAGCCGGTGACTTCGACCGCCACCGAGCGGTAGTGCTCGCCCACGCCAACGTTGTTGCCGCTGAAGGAATCACCGAAGATGGCGACCATTCTCCCGTCGGGCAGGTTGACGATCTCACCCAGATCGGCGGCGCCGATGCCGGGGATGCCCGGATCTGACCCGGTGCCGGCCACCGAGCCGATCTTGCGGACCTGCCCGGGGTTCACCGCATCACCGCCCCGGCTTGCCTCCATCGTCCGGGTAACCGCCACTTCTCGATTATCGGGCAGGCCCGCGCGGCCGATTGCTTACATCAGGCCCAAGTAGTGATAGCGGGCCTGAAGAATCTGCAGGTCATCACCGACCACGCGGTAGACGAGTCGGTGCTCCTCGGTGATCCGCCGAGACCAGGCACCGACGAGCCCGTATTGCAGCTGCTCCGGCTTACCGATGCTCGCTGTGATCGCCATCGAGCCCTCCTCCAGGATCGAAGACGCCGAGGACAAGCTGAGCGAGGCCGCGATCAAGCGCTCCGAGGCGGACCGCGTGGCGAAACTGGCCGACGCAACGAAGGAGAAGCGGGCCGCGGAGTAGCGCGGCCGGCTGATCAGACCTTGCCGCTCAGACCCGCGATGAGGTTGATCGTGACGGCCAGCACAACTGCGCCCAGCAGGTACGACAGCATCGCATGGCGCAAGACGGCGGCCCTGATCGATTTCGAGCAGATCTCGGTGTCCGAGACCTGAAAGGTCATGCCGACGGTGAACGCCACATACGCGAAGTCCCGAAAGCGGGGCAGTTCCGGGTCGTGGAAATTGATGCCGCCCGGTTCGCCCGTGTAGTAAAGCCGGGCGTAGTGCGCCGTGAATAGCGTGTGCACGGCGAACCAGGACGCCACGACGGTCAGGACGCCGACGGCGGCGGCTTCAATGGCGACCGGACCCGAGTGCGATCCGGCGGCGACCACATAGCCGACTCCCGCCAGGCTCGCGAGGCTCGCCGACAGGACGACGACGTCGGCGACCAACCGGGTGGGGTCCTCCCGGGTGACGTATCGGCAGGTTTGCTCGGCGTCCATGCCGCCGAGAATCAGCCGCGTCCACACCACGTACACCGCGGCGGTGACGACCCAGCCGAGGATCGAGAATCGCCAGCCGACCGTGTTGCCGACTGCTAGCGCGACGGCCACGCCGAGCGCCACGGCGACCGATATCCGGACCGCGACGGTGCCGCGGGGCGACGGAACAGGGGATCTCACAACTCAGAGCTAAGCACCGCTGCGGGCCGAGCCGGGTGAGGCGCTCCTAGGTGCTGTTCGACCCCGGACCCAGCTTGTTGGCCGCGAACGTCGCGGCCTGGCTTGTCATCCCGGACTGGATGTAGGAAACGTGCGCCATGATGTTGCCGCCCGCGGAGCAGATCGGATCGTCGGGCGCGCACAGGCTGATCGTCTTGGCGGCGTAGATCGGGTTGATCGTGGGCAGGTGCTGGCCGCCATACAACATGCTCGAGAACCCGCTGGATGGCTCGCCGAAAAGGGCGACGGCGGCCACATGATCGGCCACGGGCGCGGGCATCTGCGTGGTGGCCAGGTCGATGACCGTCGAGCCCTGCGAATATCCGCCGAGCACGATCTTGCTGTTCGGGCAGGCGGCGACGACGTCCTGGATGTGCGCACTCGCGTCGTTCGCGCCGGCCGACGAGCTGCCGTGGTAGTCGTCGTTCGCCGGGTAGTTGACCGCGTACACATCGACGGACCGGCCGGTGACCTGCGAGCTCAGTGAGTCGACGAATGCCTGGCCGACGTTGCCGAGGCCGGGGTCCTGGTGGGTGCCCCGCGCGAAGACCACCGCGACGTCGGAGCACGGGTCGGCGGACGCGGCAGGGGCGGCAAGGGGAGGGGCCAGCAGCGCCCACGACGTCGCCGCCGAGACGCCGACGATGCGGGCAAGGATACGAACGGTCATTGCCAAATGCTGACACACGGCGCGTGACGGCGCCGCGGGCGGCATGACGAAACGACCCGGTACGCGCCTACCGCCACTTGATGCCGCAGCCGATCGACGGCCGCTGGTCGGGGTCTACCGGCCGCCCGGCGAGCACGGCGTCGACGGCCGCCCGGACGTCGGAGGCCGTCACCGGTAGGTCGCTGCCGGGGCGCGAGTCGTCGAGTTGGCCGCGGTAGACGAGCCGGCGCTCGGCGTCGAAGACGAACGTGTCGGGTGTGCAGGCCGCAGAAAAGGCCCGGGCCACGTCTTGGCTCTCGTCGTAGAGGTACGGGAACGTCCAGCCGTGGCGGCGGGCCTCGGCGACCATCTGCTCGGGGCCGTCCTGCGGGTAGGTGCCGACGTCGTTGCTGGAGATGCCCACCACCGCGACGCCGTGATCGGCGAGGTCCCGGCCGAGCGCGGCGAGCCCGGCGGCGACGTGCTGCACGTACGGGCAGTGGTTGCAGATGAAGGTGACGACGAGCGCGGGGCCGGTCAGGCCGTCGAGGCCGACCGTGTTGCCGCTGGCGGGCTCGGGCAGCGTGAACGACGGCGCGGGCGTGCCGAGGGCAAGCATCGTGGACTTCGTGGCCATGGCGCCAGCGTAGCTGGTCGAGCGCATCCTCCCGGTGTGTGTACCCGGCCGAACATTCCTGTCGGACCCCTTCCTCACCAGGCCTTTGAGGGAAACCATTAGGGGTATCCGGCGTCCAGCACCACCAGACCGCCGGCTCGATCAAGGAGGATCACATGTCTTTCGTCACGACGCGGCCCGAGGCGCTGTTGGCGGCCGCCAGCAGGCTCGAAGGCCTCGGTTCTTCGATGACCACCCAGAACACGGCGGCCGCAACGCCGACGACGGCCGTCGCCCCGGCGGCCGCCGACCCGGTGTCGGCCTTGCAGGCCGCCCTCTTCAGCGCCTACGGCGACCTCTACCAATCGGTGAGCGCCCAAGCGGCGGCGATTCACCAGATGCTGGTGAGCACCCTCGGCACCAACGCCGGATCGTACGGACTGACCGAGATGGCCAACCAGGTCGCGACCAGCGTCACGCCGGCGCAGTCGCTGCCCGGTCTGTCCTCCGCCGACTCCGTCGCCGGCACCCCGATCGGGTGGGCGCAGAACTTCCCGGCCGCCGCGTCGGACATGTTCGCGCTGGCCCCGGGCTGGGCCACCGCCACGAAAACCGCGGACGCCGCGCTGGGGGCCGGGCTGACGGCCGACGTGGGAGCCACGCCTCCCGCCGCCGCCGTTGCGC
>JARLGR010000154.1 GCA_031292665.1 Mycobacterium sp.
GTCCCGCCGCGGCCGCCGCTGCCGAAAAGTACGGCGTTGCCCCCGTTGCCGCCAAAGCCGGCCTGGCCGCTGCCGATGGCCGCCCCACCGGCCCCGCCGGGGCCGCCGTTGCCGAACACAAGCCCGCCGCTCCCGCCGCTCCCGCCGTTCTGACCGGGCGCGCCGGACCCGCCGGACCCGCCGCTGCCCCACAGCAACCCGCCGTTCTGGCCGCTGGCGCCGGTTCCGGGGGTGCCGTTGAAGCCGTTGCCGATCAGGGGACGTCCCAGCAGCGTCTCGAAGGGTGCATTGATCGCGTTGAGCAGATTCTGCAGGGGATCGGTATTGGCGGCCTCGGCAAGGGCGTAGGAACTCGCACCGGAATTCAGCAGCTGGACAAACTGCTGGTGAAATGTCGCCGCCTCGGCGCTGAGCGCCTGATAGGCCTGCGCGTGCGCGCCGAACACCGACGCGACGGCCGCGGACACCTCATCGCCGCCTGCGGCCAGCAACTCCGACGTCGGGGACGCCGCCGCTGCGTTGGCCGCACTAATCGTCGAAGCGACATTCGCCAAATCCGAGGCCGCCGCCGTCACATATTCCGGTGCCGCGATTACAAAGGACATTTCGACCTCCGGCTGACACGGCGACCGCCCGAGGATCACCGAATAGCAAATCGTATCGCCGTCCCACGAACTCGGAGTCCATTTCGCAACAGGTTCGGACGCGCAATTCGGTTGGGTAGCAACGGTCTGACCCAACACGCGTTCTATGAGGCGGAGCTAGGCGCACGCTGGGTTAACACTGTGAACGCATCGCGCGCAGGCCGTCGAACAATCGCGAGCGTAACGCCACGGCGAGATTCGGGCTGGGTGGATTTTCGCCGCGGCGTTACGCTCGCGCAAACACTGGTGGGCGCGGACGGTATCGAACCGCCGACCGCTGGTGTGTAAAACCAGAGCTCTACCACTGAGCTACGCGCCCGTGCCCCGGGCAGGCTACACGCCCTCGGGCCACGTGCCCAAAACTTCAGGCCTTGACAGCCGCCAGTGCTTCGGTCCACAGCCGTTGGTCACGGGACTCACCGGGCTGCTTCATCTCGGCGAACCGAATGATGCCGGACCGATCGATGACGAAGGTGCCGCGGTTGGAGTAGCCGGCGTCTTCGTTGAAGACGCCGTAGGCCTGGCTGACCTCGCCGTGCGGCCAGAAGTCCGACAGCACCGGGAACGTGAACCCGCTCTCGAGCGCCCAGATCTTGTGCGTGGGCGGCGGGCCGACCGAGATGGCCAGCGCCACGCTGTCGTCGTTCTCGAAATCGGGCAGGTGGTCGCGCAACTGGTCCAGCTCGCCCTGGCAGATTCCGGTGAACGCCAACGGGAAGAACACGAGCAGCACGTTCTTGGCGCCCCGGTAGGAGCTCAGGGTGACACGCTGCTGGTTCTGGTCGCGCAAGGTGAAGTCGGGAGCCGGCGCGCCGACGTCCAGCATCAACGCTTCCCGGTCCGGGACTTCGGCTGCACCAGTTGGCTGGCGCTCCAGTCGCCGAGGTTGACCGACGAGGTGGGCATCAGGCCGGCCGTGGGGGCCGCCTCCGCGATCTCGGCGGGCAGCACGTGGCCCGGCTTGCCTGTCTTGGGCGTCAGCACCCAGATCACGCCGTCCTCGGCCAGCGGGCTGATGGCGTCCATCAGGGTGTCCACCAAGTCGCCGTCGCCGTCGCGCCACCACAGCAGCACCACGTCGATGACCTCGTCGCTGTCCTCGTCGAGCAACTCACTACCGCAGGCTTCCTCGACCGCCGCGCGGATCTCGTCGTCGGTGTCCTCGTCCCAGCCCCATTCCTGGACGACTTGGTCTCGTTGGATGCCCAGTTTGCGAGCGTAGCTCGGGGCGTGATCCGCCGCGACCACCGTGGAGCCTCCTTAAACCATCCGCGCGCGCTGTGCGATGGGGAATATCGTCGCACAGCCAGAAGCGGGTTCACACCCGTCCCTCCTGGGGCCCCTCAGAACGACGACAGGCACAGTTTCAGCGCTTTCGTCTTGGTGTCGTTGAGTTGGTCGACGCGCCGGTTGAACTCCGACGTCGAGGCGTGCGTGCCGATGGCGTTGGCCACCCCGTGGGCAGCGTCGACGTAGGCGTTGAACGCGTCCTTCAGCTGTTGCGACAGTGCGTCGCTGGAGCTGCTGGAAACCGTTGAGGCGCTGTTGTTGAGCGCGTCGATCGCCGGGCCTTCCGCGGGCCCGGTGTTGCGACCCGCGTTGTAGGCCCCGACAAATGCGTTCACCTTGTCGATCGCTTCCTTACTGGTGGTCGCCAGCGAATCGCACGACGTGCGGACCACCTTGGTGGTCAGCGATTGTTGACGCTGGGACTCCCGGACGCTCGACGTCGCCATCGAGGCCGACACCGACGCGGACACCGACTGCCGGTAAGCCGGGGCGACCCTGGTGTCGGGCGTGGCCGTGCCGTTGGTGACGGTGGTGCACCCGACGATGCCTATCAGCGCCACCGCCACACAACCGAGCCCCAGAGCGCCTCGCTTCGGGAGATCCCCCGCAAGGACGGCACGCCATCCGATGAGCACGGCTTGACGTTACCGGGTAGCGATCCGGCCGTCCCGGTACGCACCGGGACGGTGTCGCCCAGGTGAACCGCCGTCGCCGGCCAGACCGCGGGTAAGCGCTCAGGACGGCCGTGCGGCACGATAGAGGGTTAGGACGAAACCACCAGCACCGTCGACTACAGGAGTAGTTCGTTGACAACCGAGTTCGCGCGCCACGATCTGGCCAAAACCCCCAGCAGCGCAGGCGAACCCGACCGCGTCCGGGTCATCCGCGAGGGCGTGGCGTCCTATCTGCCCGACATCGACCCCGAGGAAACGTCGGAGTGGCTGGAGTCGTTCGACGAACTCCTGGAGCGCTCCGGGCCGGCCCGTGCGCGCTACCTGATGCTGCGCCTGCTGGAACGGGCGGGCGAGCAGCGGGTCGCCATCCCGTCGCTGACGTCGACGGACTACGTCAACACCATCCCCACCGAACTGGAACCGTGGTTCCCCGGCGACGAGGACGTCGAACGTCGCTTCCGGGCGTTCATCAGATGGAACGCCGCCATCATGGTGCACCGGGCCCAGCGTCCGGGAGTCGGCGTGGGCGGGCACATTTCGACCTACGCCTCCTCCGCGGCGCTCTACGAGGTGGGCTTCAACCACTTCTTCCGCGGCAAATCGCATCCGGGCGGCGGCGACCAGGTGTTCATCCAGGGCCACGCGTCCCCGGGCATCTATGCGCGCGCCTTCCTGGAAGGCCGGCTCACCACCGACCAACTCGACGGCTTCCGGCAGGAGCACAGCCACCCCGGCGGCGGGCTGCCCTCCTACCCGCACCCGCGGCTGATGCCCGACTTCTGGGAATTCCCCACCGTGTCGATGGGCCTGGGCGCGCTCAACGCCATCTACCAGGCCAGGTTCAACCACTACCTGCATGACCGGGGCATCAAGGACACCTCCGACCAGCACGTGTGGTGCTTCCTCGGCGACGGCGAGATGGACGAGCCCGAAAGCCGCGGTCTCGCGCACGTCGGGGCGCTCGAGGGCCTGGACAACCTGACTTTCGTCATCAACTGCAACCTGCAGCGCCTCGACGGCCCGGTCCGCGGCAACGGCAAGATCATCCAGGAGCTGGAGTCGTTCTTCCGCGGGGCGGGCTGGAACGTGACCAAGGTGGTGTGGGGGCGCGAGTGGGACACCCTGCTGTACGCCGACCGCGACGGCGCCCTGGTGAACCTGATGAACACCACCCCCGATGGCGACTACCAGACGTACAAGGCCAACGACGGCGCCTATGTACGCGACCACTTCTTCGGCCGCGACCCGCGCACCAAGGCGCTGGTCGAGAACATGACCGACTCCGAGATCTGGAACCTCAAGCGCGGCGGCCACGACTACCGCAAGGTCTACGCCGCCTACCGCGCCGCCGCCGACCACAAAGGCCAGCCGACGGTGATCCTGGCCAAGACCATCAAGGGCTACTCGCTGGGCGCCCACTTCCAGGGCCGCAATGCCACTCACCAGATGAAAAAGCTTGCGCTGGAAGACCTTAAATACTTCCGCGACTCCATGCGCATCCCGATCAGCGACGCCCAACTGGAGGAGGACCCCTACCTCCCGCCCTACTACCACCCGGGCTCCGAGGCCCCGGAGATCCGGTACATGCTCGACCGGCGGCGCACCCTGGGCGGGTTCGTCCCGGAGCGCAGGACCAGAACCAAGGCGCTGCGGCTGCCCGGCCGCGACATCTACGCCGCGCTGAGGAGGGGATCGGGAAACCAGGCGGTCGCCACCACCATGGCGACCGTGCGCACGTTCAAAGAGGTGATGCGGGACAAGGAAATTGGCCGGCGGATCGTGCCGATCATCCCCGACGAGGCACGCACCTTCGGGATGGACTCGTGGTTCCCGTCGCTGAAGATCTACAACCGCCTCGGCCAGCTTTACACCGCCGTCGACGCCGACCTGATGCTGGCCTACAAGGAGAGCGTAAACGGGCAGATCCTGCACGAGGGCATCAACGAGGCGGGCTCGGTGGGCGCGTTCATCGCGGCCGGCACGTCGTACGCGACGCACAACGAGCCGATGATCCCGATCTACATCTTCTATTCGATGTTCGGGTTCCAGCGCACCGGCGACGGCCTGTGGGCCGCGGCCGACCAGATGACGCGCGGCTTCCTGCTCGGCGCCACGGCGGGCCGCACCACGCTGACGGGCGAGGGCCTGCAGCACGCCGACGGCCACTCGCTGCTGATCGCCGCCACCAACCCGGCGGTGGTGTCCTACGACCCGGCGTTCGCCTACGAAATCGCCTACATCGTCGAAAGCGGGCTGGCCCGCATGTTCGGGGACAACCCGGAGAACGTGTACTTCTACCTCACCATCTACAACGAGCCGTACCCGCAGCCGCCCGAACCGGACCACTTCGATCCCGAGGGCCTGCTGCGCGGCATCTACCGCTACCGCACCGCCACCGAGCAACGCGCCAGCAAGGCGCAGCTGCTGGCCTCGGGGGTGGCGATGCCGGCGGCGCTGCAGGCGGCGGAGATGCTCGCCGCGGCGTGGGACGTCGCCGCCGACGTGTGGTCGGTGACCAGTTGGGGCGAGCTCAACCGCGACGGCGTGGCCGTCGAGAAGGAGAAGCTGCGGCACCCCGACCGGCCGGCGGGTGTCCCGTACGTGACCCACGTCCTCTCCGACGCAGCCGGGCCGGTGGTCGCCGTGTCGGACTGGATGCGCGCCGTCCCCGAGCAGATCCGCCCCTGGGTGCCGAGCACCTACGTCACGCTGGGCACCGACGGGTTCGGCTTCTCCGACACCCGTCCCGCCGCGCGGCGCTTTTTCAACACCGACGCCGAGTCGCAGGTGGTCGCGGTGCTGGAGGCGCTGGCGCGCGACGGCGAGATCGACCCGTCGGTGCCGGTGGCGGCCGCCCGGCAGTACCGGATCGACGACGTGCAGGCCGCCTCGGGGCAGCCGTCCGACTCGGGCACCGCGACGTAACGGTCTGCCCGCGCGACGAGTGTGCGGCCAGCTTCACGGTCGTCGGCGAATGTGCGGCCAGCTTCACGCTCGGCCTGCAACCGGCCGTAAGCCACCGTCCGACCCCGCCCGTCTTTAGCGGATACTTCCAGAAAAGTGGCGTAGGTTTTAGGGGTGAACGACAACCCCTTCGCTGGTCCGTTTGCCAAGCATCCCCGGTCGCCGCTCGAACAGCTGGATAAGGTGCCCGAGTCGCTGCTGCGCCGGTTGAAGCAGTACTCCGGCCGGCTGGCCACCGAAGCGGTCTCGGCGATGCAGGAGCGGTTGCCTTTCTTCGCCGACCTGGAAGCGTCCCAGCGGGCCAGCGTGGCCCTGGTGGTGCAGACCGCCGTCGTGAACTTCGTCGAGTGGATGCACGACCCGCACAGCAACGTGAGCCACACCGCGCAGGCGTTCGAGCTGGTGCCCCAGGACCTCACCCGCCGCATCGCCCTGCGCCACAGCGTGGACATGGTGCGGGTCACGATGGAGTTCTTCGAGGAAGTGGTGCCACTGCTGGCCCGGTCCGAGGAGCAGCTGACGGCGCTGACGATAGGCATTCTCAAGTACAGTCGGGACCTGGCGTTCACCGCGGCCTCGGCGTACGCGGACGCGGCCGAAGCGCGCGGCACCTGGGACAGCCGGATGGAGGCCAGCGTCGTCGACGCGGTGGTGCGCGGGGACACCGGCCCCGAGCTGCTGTCCCGGGCGGCCGCGCTCAATTGGGACACAACGGCGCCGGCGACGGTGGTGGTCGGCATACCGGCGCCCGACCGCGACGGCCCCAACGGTCAGGGCGGCAGCCAGCGGGCCAGTCAGCAGGTCCGCGACACCGCCGCTCACCACGGGCGGGCCGCCCTCACCGACGTGCACGGCACGTGGCTGGTGGCCATCGTGTCCGGCCAGTTGTCGCCCACCGACAAATTCCTCGGCGAACTGCTGACTGCCTTCTCCGACGGCCCCGTCGTCATCGGCCCCACCGCGCCGATGCTGACCGCGGCCTACCACAGCGCCAGCGAGGCGATCTCCGGGATGAACGCCGTCGCCGGCTGGCGGGGGGCCCCGCGGCCGGTACAGGCCCGGGAACTGCTGCCCGAACGCGCGCTGATGGGGGACGCGTCGGCCGTCGTGGCGCTGCATACCGACGTCATGGGGCCCCTGGCCGGTGCGGGGCCGACGCTGATCGAGACGCTCGACGCGTACTTGGATTGTGGCGGCGCCATTGAGGCTTGTGCCAGAAAGTTGTTCGTTCATCCAAACACGGTGCGCTACCGGCTCAAGCGGATCACGGACTTCACCGGGCGCGATCCCACCGACCCGCGCGACGCATATGTGCTGCGTGTGGCCTCGACGGTGGGCCAACTCAACTATCCCGCCGCTTTCGGCGCCGGCGTGACCATCCCGGTTCCGGTGCCGGTCAACGGCGCTGCCCTCGGGCAATCCGGGCGATAGTGACTCACGCAACAGATCGCGGGACGGTATCAAACGCGTAGCTTAGGGAGCTATTTTGTAGGTAGTACACAAAAACCTAAGACCAGGTTCATAATGTGTTACACCCGCCAAAACCGTTTCCACAGTGTTCTCTTAAACATGTGATCGGATTTCTCGCGCCCGGACAGGGTTCGCAGACCGAGGGGATGCTGTCGCAGTGGCTCGATCTCCCGGGCGCCGCGGACCAGCTCGCCGTGTGGTCGAAGGCCAGTGGCCTCGACCTCGTGCGACTGGGCACCACCGCGTCGACCGAAGAGATCACCGACACCGCCGTCACCCAGCCCCTGGTCGTCGCGACCACGCTGCTGGCCCACCAGGAGATGACCACGCGCGGGCTTCTCGACGGGACGGACCGTGGCCGAGAAATAATTGTCGCGGGTCACTCCGTCGGCGAAATCGCGGCCTACGCGATCGCCGGGGTGATGGGCGCCGACGACGCCGTCGCGCTGGCTGCCACCCGCGGCGCCGAGATGGCCAAGGCGTGCGCCATCGAGCCGACCGGGATGTCCGCGGTGCTCGGCGGCGACGAGGCCGAGGTACTCGAACGTCTCGAGGCGCTCGACCTGTTCCCGGCCAATCGCAACGGCGCCGGGCAGATCGTGGCCGCCGGCCCGCTCGACGCGCTGGCGAAGCTTGCCGAAGACCCACCGGCCAAGGCCCGGGTGCGCGCACTCGGCGTGGCCGGCGCCTTCCACACCAAGTACATGGCTCCGGCTCTGGACCGCTACGCCGCCGCGGCGGCCGCGGTGCAAACCGCCGAGCCCACCGCCACGCTGCTGTCCAACTGCGACGGGAAGCCCGTCGCGACGGCGGCCGCGGCGATGGAGACGCTGGTCGCTCAACTGATCCGGCCGGTGCGCTGGGATCTGTGCACCGCGACGCTGCGTGAGCACGAAGTGAGGGCGGTCGTGGAGTTCCCCCCCGCGGGGACTCTCACCGGTATCGCCAAGCGCGAACTTCGGGGGGTTACGACCCATGCCGTCAAGGCACCCGCAGACCTGGACGCGTTGGCTGAGCTTTAACCGCCGGACGCGTCCAGTACAAGTCCATATAGCTCAATCGATTTACAAACAACACATTACGAAGGGAAACGCTGTGCCCGTCAGTCAGGAAGAAATCATCGCCGGGATCGCCGAGATCATCGAAGAGGTCACCGGTATCGAGCCGTCCGAGGTCACCCCGGAGAAGTCGTTCGTCGACGACCTGGATATCGACTCGCTCTCGATGGTGGAGATCGCCGTGCAGACCGAGGACAAGTACGGCGTCAAGATCCCCGACGAGGACCTCGCCGGTCTGCGCACCGTCGGTGACGTCGTCACCTACATCCAGAAGCTCGAGGAAGAGAACCCCGAGGCCGCCCAGGCGCTGCGCGCCAAGCTGGAGACGGATAACCCCGACGCCGTCGCCAACGTCCAGGCGAGGCTGGAAGCGGACAGCAAGTGACCAAGCCTTCCACTGCTAATGGCGGTTACCCCAGCGTTGTGGTAACCGCCGTCACGGCGACGACGTCCCTCGCGCCGGACATCGAGAGCACGTGGAAGGGTCTGTTGGCCGGCGAGAGCGGCATCCGCGTCCTCGAAGACGAGTTCATCACCAAGTGGGACCTGCCCGTCAAGATCGGTGGCCACCTCAAGGAGTCGGTCGACAACCACATGGGCCGGCTGGACTTGCGGCGCATGTCCTACGTCCAGCGGATGAGCAAGTTGCTGAGCGGTCAGCTGTGGGAGTCCGCAGGCAGCCCGGAGGTCGATCCGGACCGGTTCGCCGTCGTGGTCGGCACCGGTCTGGGCGGCGCCGAGCGGGTCATCGAGAGCTACGACCTGATGAACGAGGGTGGCCCCCGCAAGGTGTCGCCGCTCGCCGTTCAGATGATCATGCCCAACGGCGCCGCGGCGGTGGTGGGTCTGCAGCTAGGGGCCCGCGCCGGGGTGATGACTCCGGTGTCGGCCTGCTCGTCGGGCTCCGAAGCGATCGCTCACGCCTGGCGCCAGATCGTCATGGGCGACGCCGACGTGGCCGTCTGCGGCGGCGTCGAGGGACCCATCGAGGCGCTGCCCATCGCGGCGTTCTCCATGATGCGGGCCATGTCGACCCGCAACGACGAGCCCGAGCGCGCGTCGCGGCCGTTCGACAAGGACCGCGACGGCTTCGTGTTCGGCGAGGCCGGGGCCCTGATGCTCATCGAGACCGAGGAGCACGCGAAGGCGCGTGGTGCCAAGCCGCTGGCCCGACTGCTCGGGGCCGGCATCACCTCGGACGCGTTCCACATGGTGGCCCCGGCCGCCGACGGCGTGCGTGCCGGACGCGCAATGACGCGCGCGCTGGAACTGGCGGGCTTGTCCGCCAAGGACGTCGACCACGTCAACGCGCACGGGACGGCGACGCCGATCGGTGACTCCGCGGAGGCCAACGCCATCCGGGTCGCCGGTTGCGAGCACGCCGCTGTGTACGCGCCCAAGTCGGCGCTCGGCCACTCCATCGGAGCAGTGGGCGCGCTGGAATCCATCCTCACGGTGCTGACCCTTCGGGACGGTGTCATCCCACCGACGTTGAACTACGAGACCCCGGATCCCGAGATCGACCTTGATGTCGTTGCGGGCGAACCCCGCTACGGTGAATTCCGTTACGCAATCAACAACTCGTTCGGGTTCGGTGGTCACAACGTGGCGCTCGCCTTCGGGCGTTACTAAGCACGGAAGGAACTTTCGCAAGACCCATGACAGAGCTGGTTACCGGGAAGACGCTCCCGAACGTTGTCGTCACCGGCATTGCCATGACTACCGCACTGGCAACGGATGTCGAAGCAACCTGGAAGTTGTTGCTGGACAGCCAAAGTGGCATCCGCGTGCTCGACGACCCGTTCGTCGAGCAGTTCGACCTGCCGGTCCGTATCGGCGGACACCTGTTGGAGGAATTCGACAGCCAGCTGACGCGCGTCGAGCTGCGCCGCACGGGTTACCTGCAGCGGATGTCCACCGTTCTGAGTCGCCGGGTGTGGGAGAACGCCGGCTCGCCCGAGGTGGACACCAACCGCTTGATGGTGTCCATCGGCACCGGGTTGGGCTCGTCGGAAGAAATGGTCTTCAGCTACGACGACATGCGCGCTCGTGGGATGAAGGCCGTCTCCCCGCTCGGGGTGCAGAAGTACATGCCCAACGGCGCCTCCGCGGCGGTGGGGCTGGAACGGCACGCGAAGGCCGGGGTCCTGACCCCCGTGTCGGCGTGCGCGTCGGGTTCCGAGGGCATCGCCCAGGCCTGGCGCAACATCGTCTTCGGCGAGGCCGATATCGCCATCTGCGGTGGTGTCGAGACCAGGATCGAGGCGGTGCCGATCGCGGCGTTCGCTCAGATGCGCATCGTGATGTCGACCAAGAACGACGACCCGGTCGGCGCGTGCCGCCCGTTCGACAAGGACCGCACCGGCTTCGTGTTCGGTGAGGCCGGGGCGCTGATGGTGATCGAGACCGAGGAGCACGCGAAAGCCCGCGGCGCCAACATCCTGGCCAGGGTGATGGGTGCCAGCATCACCTCGGACGGGTACCACATGGTGGCCCCCGACCCCAACGGCTTGCGCGCCGGGCACGCCATGAGCCGGGCGATTCAGCTGGCGGGCCTGGCTCCGAGCGACATCGACCACGTGAACGCGCACGCCACCGGCACATCGGTGGGTGACCTCGCCGAGGGCCGGGCGATCAACAACGCCCTGGGGCCCCACGGCGGCAACGCGGCGGTCTACGCGCCCAAGGCGGCGCTGGGCCACTCGGTGGGTGCGGTCGGTGCGGTGGAGTCGATCCTGACCGTGCTCGCGTTGCGCGACCAGGTGGTCCCGCCGACACTGAACCTGGAAACCCTCGACCCGGAGATCGATCTTGACGTGGTCGCGGGCCAGCCCCGGCCGGGCAACTACCAGTACGCGATCAACAACTCGTTCGGATTCGGCGGGCACAATGTCGCACTCGCCTTCGGGCGGTACTGAGCAACCTCGGAACAGGAGACCCGCGATGACAGCCATTGCCCCCGAGTCGGTCGGCGAGTCGCTCGACCCCCGCGACCCGCTGTTGCGCCTGGGCAACTTCTTCGACGACGGCAGCATTGAGTTACTGCACGAGCGTGACCGCTCGGGGGTGCTGTCGGCCGCGGGCACCGTGAACGGTATGCGCACCATCGCCTTCTGCACGGACGGGACCGTGATGGGCGGCGCCATGGGCGTCGAGGGGTGTGCGCACATCGTGAACGCCTACGACACCGCCATCGAGGAGCAGAGCCCGATCGTCGGGATCTGGCATTCCGGTGGGGCCCGGTTGGCCGAGGGCGTGCGGGCGCTGCATGCGGTCGGAACGGTGTTCGAGGCCATGATCCGCGCGTCGGGTTACATTCCGCAGGTCTCGGTGGTGGTCGGCTTCGCCGCCGGCGGTGCCGCCTACGGTCCGGCGCTGACCGATGTGATCGTGATGGCGCCGGAAAGCCGGGTGTTCGTCACCGGGCCCGACGTGGTGCGCAGCGTCACGGGCGAGGACGTCGACATGGCCTCGCTCGGTGGCCCGGAAACCCACCACAAGAAGTCCGGGGTATGCCACATCGTCGCCGACGACGAGCTCGACGCCTACCAGCGCGGTCGCCGGCTGGTCGGATTGTTCTGCCAGCAGGGGCATTTCGACCGCAGCAAGGCCGAGGCCGGGGACACCGATATCCACGCGCTGCTGCCGGAATCGTCCCGCCGGGCCTACGACGTGCATCCGATCGTGACCGCGATTCTTGACGAGGAGACGCCGTTCGACGAGTTCCAGGCCAACTGGGCACCGTCGATGGTGGTCGGGCTGGGCCGGCTGTCCGGCCGCACCGTCGGCGTGCTGGCCAACAACCCGTTGCGCCTCGGCGGCTGCCTGAACTCCGAAAGCGCAGAGAAGTCAGCGCGTTTTGTGCGGCTCTGCGACGCGTTCGGCATTCCGCTGGTGGTCATCGTCGACGTTCCCGGCTACCTGCCCGGTGTCGATCAGGAATGGGGTGGCGTGGTGCGCCGCGGAGCCAAGCTGCTGCACGCGTTCGGTGAGGCCACCGTTCCGCGGGTCACGCTGGTCACTCGAAAGACCTACGGCGGGGCCTACATTGCGATGAACTCTCGCTCGCTGAACGCGTCCAAGGTGTTCGCCTGGCCGGACGCCGAGGTGGCGGTGATGGGCGCCAAGGCCGCCGTCGGCATCCTGCACAAGCGGAAGCTGGCCGCCGCGCCGGACCACGAGCGCGAAGCGCTGCACGACGAGCTGGCGGCCGAGCACGAGCGGATCGCCGGCGGCGTCGACAGCGCGATCGAAATCGGCGTCGTGGACGAGAAGATCGACCCGGCGCACACCCGCAGCAAGATCAGCGAGGCGCTGGCTCAGGCACCCGCCCGGCGCGGGCGCCACAAGAACATCCCGCTGTAGTCTTTCGGCGCGGCAGGCCCCCCCTTTAGCGCGAGCAGACGCAAAATCGCATTCCGCGGGGTTCCCGCGTGCGATTCTGCGTCTGCTCGCAGCAGCTATCCCCAGCGGTGACTGGTCGATGCGAGTTTGCCTCCGCATGCTTTCGCCGTGCAATCAGACGTGGCAGCGGTCCTGCGGAACGGCGGTGGCTTCGCCACAACCGCCCAACTGCTGACAGTCATGACTCGTCAGAAGCTCGACGTTCAAGTCAGAAATCGTGGCCTTATCCGAGTGTGGTTCGGCGTCTACGCAGCCCACGAGCCAAGTCTCTTGGGCCGCTTGGCGGCGCTCGACATCTTCCTGGGGCGAGAATCCGTCGTGTGCATGGGAACGGCTGCAAAGTTGTATGGCTTCGATGTCGAAGACACCAGCGCCGTCCATGTGCTGGATCCGGGCGTAAGGTTGCGCCCTACAGTCGGTCTGATAGTCCACCAACGTACCGGCGCCCCGCTGCAACGCATAGCAGGCCGATTGGCGACCGCACCAGCATGGACGGCGGTGGAGGTTGGAAGGCAATTGCGCCGCCCCCGCGCGTTGGCAACACTCGATGCCGCATTGCGCTCTATGCGTTGCACCCGCAGTGAATTGGCAAGCGCCGTCGGCGAACAACGGGGCCATCGAGGCATCGTGGCAGTGCGTGAACTATTGGCGTTCGCCGACGGACGTGCCGAATCGGCCATGGAAAGCGAGGCACGGCTCGTCATGATCGATCACGGGCTACCGCCTCCCGAGCTCCAATATCCGATCTACGGCCCTGATGGCGAAGTGTGGCGAGTCGACTTCGCTTGGCCAGATGAACGTGTGGTTGCTGAATACGAAAGCATTGACTGGCATGCGGGGCGTGACGCGATGCTCCGAGATAAGACCAGGTGGAGCAAGATCCAGGAACTCGGTTGGACCATCATTCCCATAGTCGTCCATGACGTGAGGAAGGAACCGGACCTCCTCGCGAACCGCATTGCAATCCAACTACGCCGGGCGCGCATGGCCGGCTAGCGACGGCCGAGCAGACACAAAGTCGCACGGAAGAGGCCGGGGCGGTGCGATTCTGCGTCTGCTCATCACCGGCAGAGGATCGCCGAAAGAGCTTGGCGTAGTTCGTTTTCGGGGTCGCCGGGGAACTCGTCGCAACGCCAGCCGACGAAGTCATCGGGACGGACCAATAGCGCTCCCTCGGGCGGGAGGCCGGCGATCGCATCGCCGACACAGTGCATGGTGAGCGGAATACCGAGGGCCGCAGACGCCGACGTCACCGCGGCACGCCAGCGCTCGTCGCCGGCGAGCACGGTGAAACCGGGACCCAGCAGATCCAGCGTGGAAACACCGTCCGCTACCCACGCGTGCGGCAAACGCGTGCCGGGTTGGCCGCGCAACTCCCCCACGAGCTGCAGCGCGTCCGGATCGGCCGGGACCTCGCCGGTCACCACGGCCGCGGAGCGGTACCGGTATCCGATGAGCAGCTCGAACATCGAGCACTCTTCCTCGGCCGGCAATTTCGGCCGGTCGTCACTCAACGGGAGCACGGCGAGCGTCGGGCCGGTCAGCGACTGACGGGCGGCGAATCGGCCCACCGGGTGACGCTCGGCGTAGTAGGTGTCTAACAACGCGGGCCCGGCGGTCCCGTCCATGACGGCGGCGAGCTTCCAAGCCAGGTTGTGTGCGCTCTGGATGGCGGTGTTGGCCCCCCCGGCCTTGAACGGTGGCATCGTGTGCGCCGAATCGCCTACCAAAAATGCTCGCCCACAACGGAACTGGTTCGCCACCTGTTCGTAGGGCTGCCACGCCGCCACCTCGATGATATCGATGTCGATCGGCTCGCCGATCGCCTTGGTGAGCACCTCGCGGCACCGCTGCGGCGTGAACTGCTTCGGCGTCTCTCCTTTGGCGGGAAAATACATGGTGATGAACATCCCCAGCTGGCCGTCGACCACGAGGAAAATGCCGTCCACGTCGGCGTTTTTCACTTGCACGGCATCGCCGTCGGACAGGTGCGCGACGAACTTCGTCCAGGGTGCCCGGAAGTAAACGAACACAACGTATATCGGTAGTGCGCCGTAGCCGGACGTGCTGATGCCCAGCCAGTTCCGGATCGGGCTGTGTACGCCGTCGGCGGCGACGAGGTAGTCGGCACATACGGTTTCGGACTCCCCTGAGTCCCGGTCGCGCACCACGACGGTGACACCCGCCTCGTCCGATTCGAGCGACACAACTTCCGTCCCGTAGCGCACCGCACTGCCGCGGCGGCGTGTGTCGGCAAGCAGGATCGGCTCAAGCCTGCTCTGCGGGCAGTACTGCGCCGCGGGCTCGGGGCTGAGCCGGTCCAGGCCCGCAAAGATTGCGTCGACGTCAAGGGCCGGTTTCTCCTGCGGACTGTTCAGGGTGGGCTTGACCTTCATGGCGGAGACGCGCTCGGCCACCGCGTGCACCTGGTTGCCAAGGCCGAGTCCGCGCAGAATCTCCAGACTGCGGAAGCTGAGGTTGCGGGCTTTCGGGTAGATGAAGATCTCGCGGCGCCTCTCGACCAGCAGCGAACGGGCTCCATGCTTGGCTAGCAACGCCGACGTGGCCAAACCGGCGGCCCCGGCGCCGACGATGAGCACGGGAACTTGTGTCTTCATCGCCGGCCTCCTCCCGCTCTTTCCCGAGACTAACCTCAGAATCTTTCGCGTCGTCACACTGGCCACACCAGTCTCTGCGCCGACCCAAGCGACGATGTGCCCGCCTCTCCGCGACAACGCTCGACGCGGCCCATTTGTCGCGCGAAGGCGGGCACATCGAGGCATCCCCCCGGCCACAGGCCCGTGTGGCAGACGTGACTTAGCCGAAGCGCCCCAGGAACTCCTCGGCCACCGAGACCACCCGCTCGCGGTCACGTGGCACCAACCCGATGCGGGTCCGCCGGTCGACGATGTCGGCGACCTCCAGCGCGCCCTCGTGCGTCACCGCGAATTCGAACTCCGCGCGCGTCACGTCGATGCCCTCGGCGACCGGCTCGGTCGGGCGCTCGCACGTGGCGCACGCGATAACGTCGGGCGCCTCGCCGCCGTACCGCGCCACCAGCGACGCCGGCCAACCGCCGGCAGCCCCCCGCGCGCCGATCAGCGGCAGATCGCGGGTCCGGCATCGTGCGGCGCGCAGCCGCCGCAGGCTGACGGCGCGATCCAGGACGTCTTCCGCCATGTAGCGATATTCGGTCAGCTTCCCGCCGATCACGCTGATGACGCCGGACTCCGACTCGACGACGGCATGCTCACGCGACACGTCGGCGGTGCGTCCTTCCCCGGTGTCGATCAGCGGCCGCAGACCCGCGTAGGCGCCGATCACGTCGGCGGTCCCGAGCGCGGTTCCCAGCGCGGTGTTCACCGTGTCGAGCAAGAACGCAACCTCCGCGGAAGACGGTTCCGGCTCGTCCGGGATCGGACCCGGAGCGGCCTCGTCGGTGAGCCCGAGATAGACGCGACCCAGTTGCTCGGGCATGGCGAACACGAACCGGTTGAGCTCACCGGGAATCGGAACGGTAAGTGCCGCAGTCGGATTGCCGAAGACACCGGCGTCGAACACGAGGTGGGTCCCGCGGCTGGGCCGCAACCGCAGCGAACCGTCGATCTCGCCCGCCCACACCCCGGCCGCGTTGATAACGGCGCCCGCGGAAACATCGAACGACTGTCCCGTGCACTGATCGGTCAACCGCACCGAGGTGCCGGTGGCTTCGGATGCCGCGACATACGTGAGAATCCGGGCGCCGTGTTGTGCCGCGGTGCGTGCGACCGCGGTGACCAGTCGGGCGTCGTCGATCAGTTGCCCGTCGTAGGCGAGAAAGCCGCCGTCGAGGCCGTCGCGGCGAACGGTCGACGCCATCTGCACGACGCGCTGCGCCGAAACCCGCCGTGATCGCGGCAGAATCGACGATGACGTACCGGCGAGCACCCGCAACGCGTCGCCGGCGAGGAACCCGGTGCGGATCAGCGCGCGCTGGGCGCGTCCCACCGACGGCAGCAGCGGAACCAGCTGCGGCATCGCGTGAACGAGATGGGGGGCGTTGCGCGTCATCAGGATTCCGCGCTCGAGGGCGCTGCGCCGGGCGATGCCCACGTTGCCGGTCGCCAGATAGCGCAGACCGCCATGCACCAGTTTGGAACTCCAGCGGCTGGTGCCGAACGCCAGGTCGTGTTTTTCCACGAGCGCCACCCGCAGGCCCCGCGACGCGGCGTCCAGGGCGATCCCGGCGCCGGTGATGCCGCCGCCGATCACGACGACGTCCACCGGCTCGCCGTCGGCGAGTGCGGTCAGGTCGGCCGCGCGCTGCGTGGCATTGAGGGTCATGACGACAGGTATCCGTTCAGGGCGCGGGCGAGCTCGGCGTCCAGCGAGTCGGCGTCCAGGATCGGCCGGACGATCCGTTCCGACTGGATCGTCGACTGCGTGATCAGCAGCACCATGGTGGCCAGCTGCAGCGGGTCACCGGCCCGGACGCTGCCGTGGCGCTGGGCCACGCGCAGCCGCTCGGCCAGGGCGTCGATCAACATCTGCTGGCTGGCCCCGAGGCGTTCGGTGATGTAGATGGGCGCCAGCTCCGAGTGCAGCACCGACATCACCAGGTTGTCGCGGCGCAGCAGATCGGCCACCGTAATGATCTGGCGCACAAGGGATTCCCGGTCGTCGCCGAGCAGCGGCGCGT
Source organism: Mycobacterium sp. (assembly GCA_031292665.1). GTDB lineage: Bacteria > Actinomycetota > Actinomycetes > Mycobacteriales > Mycobacteriaceae > Mycobacterium. The sequence continues at coordinate 17,183 of JARLGR010000154.1, forward strand.
CGCGCATCACGTCGTTGATGTGCCGGGTCAGCAGCGCCGCCACGATCGACCGCGTGTCCGGCCAGCGGCGGTAGACGGTCGGCCGGCTCACCCCCGCCCGTCGGGCGATCTCCGCAAGGGTCACCCGCTCGACGCCGAAATCGACCACGCAACTGGCCGCCGCGGCGAGGATGCGGTCCGCCGTGTCCGATTCTGCGTTACTGATTGACAGCATGTGTAATACTGTAACGCATGACGAAGCGCGACGCACTCCTCCCCCCGATGAAATGGAACGCGTGGGGGGATCCCGCGGCGGCCAAACCGCTCTCCGACGGGATCCGGGCGCTGCTCAAACAAGCGGTGGGCGTGGAAGATTCCGGCGCGCCGGAACTGCAGCCGGAGCAGGTGCGGTTGCGGCCGTCGGCGCTGTCGCAAGAAGACCAAAGCGCACTGGCCGGGATCGTCGGCGTCGAGTACTGCCGCACGGCCGACCCCGATCGGTTGCTGCGCGCCGGCGGCAAGTCCACCCTCGACCTGCTGCGACGCAAGGACACCGGCGTCCAGGACGCGCCCGACGCGATCCTGCTGCCCGGCGACGACGACGCCGTCGCCGCGATCCTGCGCTACTGCTCGGAGCACCGCATCGCCGTGGTCCCGTTCGGGGGCGGCACCAGCGTCGTCGGTGGTCTGGATCCCATCCGCGGCGGCTTCCGGGCCGTGGTCTCGCTCGATCTGCGGCGCTTCGACCGGCTGATCTCCCTCGACGAGGTGTCCGGTCAGGCCGTTCTCGGCGCCGGGCTCACCGGGCCGGACGCCGAACGCCTGCTCGGCGAAAAGGGTTTCTCGCTCGGGCATTTCCCGCAGAGCTTCGAATACGCCACCATCGGCGGCTACGCGGCCACCCGGTCCTCCGGCCAGGACTCGGCGGGCTACGGCCGATTCAACGACATGGTTCGCGGGCTGCGCATGGTCACCCCGGTCGGCACCATCGACCTGGGCCGCGCACCCGAATCGGCCGCCGGCCCCGACCTGCGCCAGCTGCTCCTCGGCTCCGAGGGCGCCTTCGGCGTGATCACCCAGGTGCGGCTGCGCGTGCACCGCATCCCCGAAGCCGTCCGCTACGAGGCGTGGTCCTTCCCCGATTTCGAAACCGGGGCCGCGGCCCTGCGCGCCATCACCCAGAACGCCACCGGCCCCACCGTCCTTCGGCTCTCCGACGAGGTCGAAACCGGAGTCAACCTGGCCACCACCGAGTCGATCGGCGACACCCAGATCACCGGCGGCTGCCTTGGAATCACGGTGTTCGAGGGCACCAAGGAACACGTCGAGAGCCGGCACGCCGAGACCGGCGCCCTGCTCGCGGCCCAAGGCGGTACGTCGCTGGGCGAAAAGCCGGCGCAAGCCTGGGAGCGCGGCCGGTTCGGCGCACCGTACCTGCGCGACTCGCTGCTGGCGGCGGGCGCGCTCTGCGAAACACTCGAGACCGCCACCCACTGGTCCAACGTCCCCACGCTGAAAGCCGCTGTCACGCAAGCGCTTACCGACGCACTGGGCAAGAGCGGCACCCCCGCGCTCGTGATGTGCCACATCTCGCACGTCTACCCCACCGGCGCGTCGTTGTACTTCACCGTCGTCGCCGGGCAGCGGGGAAATCCGGTCGAGCAGTGGCGGGCCGCCAAGAAGGCCGCGTCGGACGCGATCGTGGCCGCCGGCGGAACCATCACGCATCACCACGCCGTCGGCGCCGACCACCGGCCCTGGATGCGCGACGAGGTGGGCGAACTCGGCGTGCAGGTGCTGCGCGCGGTCAAGGCGACGCTGGACCCCGCCGGAATCCTCAACCCTGGCAAGCTGATTCCGTGACCCCGCGGCGCCGCGACATCGGCAAGGTGATCGCGCTGACCAACCCCGCCTCGGGGCACGGCGCCGCCATCGGCGCCGCACAGCTCGCGATAGCCCGGCTGCACCGTCGCGGTGTGGAGGTCGTCGAGATCATCGGCGACGACGCGCAGGACGCGCGCTACCTGGTCGGCGCGGCGCTGGAGAAGGGCGCCGACGCGGTGATGGCGACCGGGGGCGACGGCGTCATCTCCAACGCGCTGCAGGTGCTCGCGGGCACCGGCGTCCCGCTGGGCATTGTCCCGGCGGGCACCGGCAACGACCACGCCCGCGAGTTCGGCATCCCCACCAAGGATCCCGAGGCCGCCGCGGACATCGTCGTCGACGGCTGGAGCGAAACCGTTGACCTGGGCCGGATTCAGGGCGGCGGCGGCCGCGAAAAGTTCGCGAAGTGGTTCGGCACCGTGGCGGCCACCGGGTTCGATTCCCTGGTGACCGACCGCGCCAACCGGATGCGCTGGCCCCACGGGCGGCTGCGCTACTACCTGGCGATGCTCGCCGAACTGTCCCGGCTGCGGCCACTGCCGTTCCGGATGGTGCTCGACGGGAGCCGGGAAATCGACGCCGACCTGACACTGGTGGCGTTCGGCAACACCCGCAGCTACGGCGGCGGGTTGCTGGTCTGTCCCGACGCCGACCGCTCCGACGGCCTGCTCGACATCACCATGGTGCACGAGGCGTCACGGACGAAGTTGGTCCGCCTGTTCCCCACCGTCATCAAGGGCACGCACGTCAACCTCGACGAGGTGACCACGGCGCGCGCCGCGTCGATCCAGGTCGAATGCCCGGGGATCAACGTCTACGCTGACGGCGACTTCGCGTGCCAGCTGCCAGCGGAGATCTCCGCTGTTCCGGGCGCGCTGCAGGTGCTGCGACCCGCGCCGGATTAGCCCACGCCCCGGCTCAGCCAGGCCACCTCGCCGGCGTCACCGCCCTCGCGGTACACCTCGAGCGCCTCGTCCCACGCCGTGCCCAGCACCGAGTCCAATTCCGCGGCCAGCATGTCGGCGCCCTGGTCCATCATCGCGCGCAGCCGCATCTCGCTGACCATGACGTCGCCGTTGGCGCTCATCGCCCCGCTCCACAGCCCCAGTTGCGGGGTGTGGCTGAACCGCTGGCCGTCGACTCCCGGGCTGGGGTCCTCGGTCACCTCGAACCGCAGCACCGACCAGGAGCGCAGCGCATTGGCCAGCCTGGCGCCGGTGCCCACGGGCCCCACCCAGTTGGTGACCGCGCGCAACTGTCCGGGCATCGCCGGCTGCGGCGTCCACACCAGGTTCGCCCTGGCCTGCAGGGTCGACGACAACGCCCACTCGACATGCGGGCACACCGCCGCGGGCGAGGCGTGGACATACACCACGCCGCTCGTCACGTCGGCGAATTGATTCGACGCACGCATTTCCTGCTCCTTTGGTTCCACGAGGGACGTCTTCCCCAACGACCTGGTGGATCCGCAGCAGGATGTATCTAAATTTGTGTGTCGTGCGTGTCTATTGTGCCTCGTGATACCCATGTTGCGCTAGTGTGCATTTTTCACAATCCGAATTCGGCGATCACCCCGTCCGAAAGGGCAGGCCACGGCCCGTGCGCCCATGCGCCGAAATCGCGGTTTGTCAGCACCACCAGCGCCAGGTCAGCGTCGGGATCTGCCCAGATGAAGCCGCCCGCCTGGCCGAAATGGCCGTATGTCCGGGCGGAGTTGCGCGCCCCCGTCCAGTGCGGCGACTTGGCGTCCCTGATCTCGAAACCCAGCCCCCAGTCGTTGGGCCGCTGCACGCCGTATCCGGGCAGCACGCCGTCCAGGCCGGGGAACTGCACCGTCGTCGCCTCGGCGTGCAGCTGCGCCGAGACCGTCGCGGGCCGTAGCAGGTCCCCGGCGAACGCCGCCAGGTCCGCCACCGTCGAGGTCGCCCCGAACCCGGCCCCCTGCGCGCCGCCGTCCAGGCGGGTTGCCGCCATGCCCAGGGGTTCGCACACCGCCTCGGCGAGGTAGCGGCCGAAGTCGATCCCCGACTCGCGCTCAACGGTCTGGGCCAGCACGGCGAAGCCGTAGTTGGAGTACATCCGCCGGGTGCCCGGCTTGGCCAGCACCTGATCGGAGTGCATCGCCAGGCCCGACGCGTGCGCCAGCAGGTGAAGGATCGTGGCGCCGGGCGGGCCGGCCGGGGTGTCGAGGTCGACGACGCCCTCTTCGACGGCGACGTGCACGGCCCGGGCCACCAGTGGCTTGGTCACCGACGCCAGCTCGAACACCCGCCCGGTGTCGCCGTGGCCGGCCAGCATCCCGCTCGGTCCGATCACCGCGGCGGAGACGGCCGGGACCGGCCAGTCGTTGACGGCGTCGAGAGCGGCCATCACTTCCCGGCGATGTAGTAGTTGTTCAGCGGGTCGGAGTCGATCTCGGCCACCCGCACGTCGCCGAATCCCGCGTCGGCGAGCATCGACGTGGCGAGTTGCGTTCCCCACGCCGCGCCCAGTCCGGCGCCGTCGGCGGCCAGCGACACCGTCATGCAGTGCATCAGCGAGGTGGTGTAGAGGTAGGTGCTCATCGGCGCGCCGATGTTCTCCTCGAGCCGGCTCGAGGCCTTGATGTCGGCCATCAGGAAGACCCCGCCCGGCCGCAGCGCGCGACAGATGTTCTCCAGCACGCGGGCCGGCTGCGCTTGATCGTGGATGGCGTCGAATACGGTGATGACGTCGTAAGCGGCCACCTTCTCCAGCCGCGCCAAGTTGTGGCTTTCGAAGGCGGCGTTCGCCAGGCCGAGGTCGGCCGCCTCTTGGGCGCCGGCCGCGATCGCCTCGGCGGAGAAATCGATGCCGGTGAATCGGCTGGCTGGAAACGCCCGCGCCATCACGTTGATCGCGTGCCCGCTGCCGCAGCCGAAATCGGCCACGTCGGCTCCGGCGCGCAGGCGCTCGACCAGGCCGTCGACCAACGGCAGCACGGCGTCGACGAGCGCTCTGTCGTACACGACACCGCTCTGCTCGGCCATCAGCGCATGAAAGCGCGGGAACTCGCTGTACTGCAGCCCGCCGCCCTCGCGGAAGCAGCCGATGATCTGCTGTTCGACTTCCGCGAGCTGCGGAATGAACAGGGCCACCAGGGCCAGGTTGTCCGGCCCGGCCGCGCGGGTCAGTACACCCGCGCGGTGCGGCGGCAACGCGTAGCAGCCCGTGCCGGGGTCGTAGTCGACGACGCGCCCGGTGGTCATGCCGGCCAGCCACTCCCGGACGTAGCGCTCGTTGAGGCCGGCGGCCTCGGCGATCTGCGCGCTGGTCGAGGGCGGCAGCCCGGCCATCGTGTCCAGCAGACCGGTCTGATGGCCGATGCTCAACAGCAGCGCCAGGCCGGCGCCGTCGAGGGCCGCGACGATTCGCCCGGTGAACTCCTCGGCAGTCTCGAGTGCCGTCACGCTGAGCGACGCTACACCGCACTCATTCGCGCCGAGCCTGCGTCCGGGGTCGGCAAGTCGCCACTACAAGCCCATCGATGGGTCGACACCAACCGCGCGGTGTATGGCGGCCCCCAGTAGGTTGGTGCGCATGAGTCAGACAGTGCGCGGAGTGATTTCACGAAAAAAGGGCGAGCCCGTCGAACTGGTGGACATCGTGGTCCCGGACCCGGGGCCCGGCGAGGCCCTGGTGGACATCATCGCCTGCGGGGTCTGCCACACCGACCTGACCTATCGCGAAGGCGGCATCAACGACGAGTACCCGTTCCTGCTCGGCCACGAGGCCGCCGGCACCGTCGAGGCGGTCGGCCCGGGTGTGACCGCGGTCGAGCCGGGCGACTTCGTGGTCCTGAACTGGCGCGCCGTTTGCGGCCAGTGCCGGGCCTGCAAGCGCGGCAGGCCGCAATACTGTTTCGACACCTTCAACGCCACGCAGAAGATGACGCTGACCGACGGCACGGAGCTGACACCGGCGCTGGGCATCGGGGCGTTCGCCGACAAGACGCTGGTGCACGCCGGCCAGTGCACCAAGGTCAATCCCGAGGCCGACCCGGCCGTTGCCGGCCTGCTGGGGTGCGGTGTCATGGCCGGCCTGGGTGCGGCGATCAACACGGGCGGCGTCACCCGCGACGACACGGTCGCGGTGATCGGGTGCGGCGGCGTGGGCGACGCCGCGATCGCCGGCGCCGCGCTCATCGGGGCCAGGCGCATCATCGCGGTCGACACCGACGACACGAAACTGGAGTGGGCCCGCAAGTTCGGGGCCACCCACACCGTCAACGCCCGCGAACTCGACGTCGTCGAGACCATCCAGGACCTCACCGACGGGTTCGGCGTCAACGTGGTGATCGACGCCGTGGGCAGGCCGGAGACGTGGAAGCAGGCCTTCTACGCGCGCGACCTCGCGGGAACCGTTGTGCTGGTTGGTGTTCCGACCCCCGACATGCGCCTGGACATGCCACTGGTGGACTTCTTCTCCCGCGGGGGCTCGCTGAAGTCGTCGTGGTACGGCGACTGCCTGCCCGAGCGCGACTTCCCCACCCTGATCGACCTGTACCTGCAGGGGCGGCTTCCGCTGGAGCAGTTCGTAAGCGAGCGCATCGGGCTGGGCGACGTCGAGGAGGCATTCCACAGGATGCACGGCAGCACGGTGCTGCGTTCGGTGGTGATGCTCTGATGGCCCCCATCGAACACGTCGTCACCCACGGAACCTTCGAGCTCGACGGCGGCAGTTGGGAAGTCGACAACAACATCTGGATCGTCGGCGACGGCTCCGAGGTCGTGGTGTTCGACGCCGCCCATACCGCCGAGCCGATCCTGCAGGCCGTCGGCGGGCGCAAGGTGGTCGCGGTGGTGTGCACGCACGGCCACAACGACCACGTCACTGTGGCCCCCGACCTCGGCGCGGCGCTGGAGGCGCCGGTGCTGTTGCATCCCGGCGACGAGGTGTTGTGGCGGATGACCCACCCGGACAAGGATTTCCGCACCATCTCTGACGGTGACACCCTCCGCGTCGCCGGCACCGAGCTGCAGGCGCTGCACACCCCGGGCCACTCCCCCGGGTCGGTGTGCTGGTACGCCCCGGAGTTGGGTGTCGTGTTCAGCGGCGACACCCTGTTCTCCGGCGGCCCGGGCGCGACGGGACGCTCTTACTCCGACTTCCCGACGATCCTGCAGTCGATCTCCGAGCGGCTCGGCACGCTGCCCGGCGACACGGTCGTCCATACCGGCCACGGCGACAGCACCACCATCGGTGAGGAGATCGTGCACTACGAGGAGTGGGTGGCCCGCGGCCACTGAGGCCCCTGAGCGGCCCCTGAGCGGCCCCTGAGCAGGCGAGCGTAACGTCACGGCGAAATTCGGCGCCGCGGATTTCCGCCCCAGCGCTACGCTCGCGGCACCCTCAGCCTCAGTTCCCCTCGAGGATTCGCCGTTTCTCGTCCTCGAACTCCTGGTCGGTCAACGCGCCCGAA
>JARLGR010000155.1 GCA_031292665.1 Mycobacterium sp.
ACTTCCTTCATGGCCTTGATCTGTGCGGCGCCGCCGACGCGCGACACCGAGACACCGACGTTGATGGCCGGCCGCACACCCTGGTTGAACAGGTCGGACTCCAGGAAGCACTGCCCGTCGGTGATCGAGATGACGTTGGTCGGGATGTAGGCGGAGATGTCGTTCGCCTTGGTTTCGATGATCGGCAGACCGGTCAGCGAGCCGCCGCCGAGCTCGTCGGAGAGCTTGGCGCAGCGCTCCAGCAGCCGGGAGTGCAGGTAGAACACGTCGCCCGGGTAGGCCTCGCGGCCGGGCGGGCGGCGCAGCAGCAGCGAGATGGCGCGGTACGCCTCGGCCTGCTTGCTCAGGTCGTCAAAAACGATGAGCACATGCTTGCCGTCGTACATCCAGTGCTGCGCGATCGCCGAACCGGTATACGGCGCAAGCCATTTGAAGCCGGCGGAGTCCGACGCGGGCGCCGCGACAATGGTGGTGTAGTCCATCGCGCCGCCTTCTTCCAGCGCGCGGCGGACGGCGGCGATCGTGGTGCCCTTCTGCCCAATGGCAACGTATACGCAGCGCACCTGCCTGCGCTCGTCACCGCTCTCCCAGTTCTGCCGCTGGTTGAGGATGGTGTCCACGCACACGGCGGTCTTGCCGGTCTTGCGGTCGCCGATGATCAACTGGCGCTGGCCACGGCCGATCGGGGTCATCGCGTCGATGGCCTTGATCCCGGTCTGCAGCGGCTCTTTCACACCTTGGCGCTGCACCACGGACGGCGCCTGGATCTCCAGCGCGCGCCGCGTCTCCGTCTCGATGTCGCCGCGCCCGTCGATCGGCAAGCCGAGCGGGTTGACTACCCGCCCCAAGAACGCGTCGCCGACGGGCACCGACAAGACTTCGCCGGTGCGCTTGACCTGTTGCCCCTGTTCGAGGTTCTCGAAGTCACCCAGGATCACCGCGCCGACGCTGTGCTCGTCGAGGTTGAGCGCGACGCCGAGGACCCCACCCGGAAATTCGAGTAGCTCCTGGGTCATGACGGAGGGCAAACCTTCGACGTGCGCGATGCCGTCGCCGGCATCGACGACGGTACCGACCTCCTCGCGGGAGGTGTCGGAGGTGAAGGAGCCCACGTACTCCTCGACGGCGCTCTGGATGGCATCAGCGGAGATTGTCAACTCGGCCATGGCTTTTCGTCTTCCTACTTGATCTTGTTCGCGTCGGGTTGTGGTTCGTGGTCAGTCCGGCAACTGTGCCTCGGCCGCGGCCAGACGCGACGAGAGTGTCCCGTCGATCACCTCGTCGGCGACTGATATCACCAGGCCGCCCAGCACGTCGGCGTCGATCTGCAGCTGCACCGCGACCGGATGACCGTAGATGCGGCCGAGCACTTCGGTGAGGCGAGTGCGCTGGGCATCGCTCGGTTCGGCTGCCGCGCTGACCTGCGCGACGATTTCGCCGCGGCGGGCCACCGCAACCTTAGCCAGGAACTGGATGGCCTCGTCGGCGTTCTGGCCTCTGAGCAGCTCGACGGTCTGGGTAAGCAGCGCCGCGACGATCGGGTTGACCCGCCCGGTGGCGCCGTCAAGCACGTTGCGTAGCAAGCCGACTCGCCCTTCCGCAGGAACGGCGTAGTCGCCCAACAGGATCGCGAGCTGCGGCTGTGCGTCGAGGATGCGGGAAATCCGAAAGAGCTGATCTTCGACCTCGTCGACCTTGTTCTCCCGTTCGGCGACTTCGAGCAGCGCTTGGCGCGACACGTGTTCGATGGCATCGATGAGGTCCGAGTTGGCCGACCACCGCTCCGAGACGGCCATTCGCAGGACGTCGAGCGCGGCGTCACCGACCTTGTCGGCTACCAGTCGCTCGATCAACCGCACCTTGGGCCCCGCGTCTTCGGCAGGGACGGTGAGATACCGGGTGACGACGATTTCGCGGTCCAGCAGCTGGGCTACCGATACCAGCTCGCTGGAGAGAGTGGAAAGGGCTTTGATGTCAAGGTTTTTGGCGATGTCGCCGAACCGCTCCGCCAGGCTCATCACCGCCTGCCGGCTGGCCGAGCGCATCTTCGCCAACAGCGGATACTCAACGTCGGCGGGTTCCGGCGCCATGGCTTCGAGGTCTTCCAGGAACCGGTCGACGGTGGCCGCCCGCTGTGCCGGGTCAGCAACGTAGCCGCGCACCAAATCTCCCGCCTGGCGGACGGCCTCGTGACCGAGTTCCAGGCGCAGCTGGCGGCTCAGCTGCGTCCGCAGCAGGTCTGCCTGGCGGCCACCTTGAGCTTTGATGCGTTCCGCCTCGACGTCGGCTTGGGCCCGTAACTGCTCGGTGATGCGGCCCGCGTCCGTCTGCGCCTCTTCGACAACCTGTTCGGATTCCGACTTGGCGGCTTGCACGGCCTTGCTGTGAGCGGTCGTCGACTCCGTGAGCCGGTCGGCCGCCGCGGCGGAGTCCTTCAACTGCTGGCGCACCGCCTCTTGCCGCGCCGTCATCAAACGACGCACCGGCGGCACGACGTAACGCACCACCACAAACACGATCAGCGCGAAGCCGATCAGCTGTCCGATGAAAGTCGACATGCGCTGTTACCGTCCGGACTTACCGGTGGAGGACCCCCCGGAGGACCCAGCCGCGGCGGGGGCGACCTCGACGCCGAGGATCCGACCGGCCAGCGTCGCCGCCATGCCCGCCACGTTGGCGCGCAGATCCAATTCCACGGCGTCCCTCTCCCGCTTCAATTGCTCGGAGGCGTTTTGCAACGTCGACATCACCTGTTGCTCGGCACCGGCGCGCGCGTCCTCCACCACTTTACGGCCTTCCGCGCGGGCGTTGTCGCGTAGCGACGACGCCTGCACGCGGGCATCTTTGAGGGCTTCTTCGTAATCGGCCTGGGCGGCCTCGAACTGCTCGGCCGCCTTCTTGTTGTCGGCAAGGGTCTTGGCGACCATGGCGTCCCGTTCGCGCATCACCCTCAGAATCGGCGGCACGACGAACGTGCCGATGACGGCAAGCACGATGAGGAAGATGGCCAGCACGAAGAAGAACGTGCCGTTGGGAACGAGGAAATTGCTGCCGCCGCCCTTGCCTCCCTCGCCACCCTGACCCGCGGCCAGAACAATGAAAGTCGCGTCGCCCATCACGACGAGTTAGGTGACCGGGGTGGCGAAGACGAACAGCGCCATGAACGCCAGGTTGATGAAGTAGGCGGCCTCGACCAGACCGACGGTGATGAAGAACGGCGTGAACAACCGGCCCTGCGCCTCGGGCTGCCGGGCGATACCCGAGACCAGCGCGTTACCCGCGATACCGTCACCGATACCGGCGCCGATCGCGCCGCCGCCCATGATGAGGCCACCGCCGATGAGGGCACCGGCAGCGATAGTGGGGTCCATTCTTTCCTCCTTTATGTGGTGGCTATCTGGTAGCGGTCTACCAGGCGCCTGTACTGATGCGTGGTCGGGGCCAAACCGTGGCGGCTTCAGTCATGATGTTCTTCCATCTCCATCGCTTGGCTGAAGTACAAGATCGTCAAGATGGAGAAAATGAAGGCCTGGATCGCGCCGACGAACATGTCGAACGATTTCCAGATCGCGTTCGGCAACCACATGACGTAGGGCGGGAAGAGCGCGATCAGCGCGACCAGGATGCCGCCGGCGAACATGTTGCCGAAAAGTCGGAGCGACAACGAGATCGGCTTGGCGAGCTCCTCGACCAGGTTGATCGGCGCCAGGAACGCCACATGCCCCTTGAGCACGGCGAGCGGGTGTCCGACGATGCCGCGGCGCCAGATGCCCGCCACGTGGTAACAGACGAACACGAAGAGGGCCAGCGCCAACACGTAATTGATGTCGGCGGCCGCCGACTTCAGCAGCTCGGTGGTATGCCCGGACTTGTCGGTGTATTGCAGCGGAAGCACCGACAGCCAGTTGGAGATCAGGATGAACACGAAGATGGTGACGGCCAGCGGTAGCACGAAGGGGGCGATTCGCATGCCGATGGCGCTCTCGATCTGGCTGCGCATCTGCTCGGTAATCGCCTCCCAGAACAACTGCACCCCGCCGGGCACGCCCGTCGAGGTGATCTTCGCGCGCAGGAAGAAGGCCAACCCGATCACGATCACCGCGGCGATCGCGGTCGACAGGATCGTGTCCGTGTTGACGGTCATGCCGAGCCAGGTCGCCGTGGTGTGCTGACCGACCTCGATTTGCGACTCGGCCAAGACCATGTCAGTCATCCCCCGGGCTCCTTTCGTCCGCCCCTTGCGAGTCCCCCGGCTGTCCTGTGGAAGAAGGCGCCACCGACACTGCACCCTCTCCGGAGCGGATCTTCTTCAAGATCGGCAGCGTGGTCGTCGCGACCAGGAGCACCTGGAATAGCGCCAGCCCGAATACCACGCCCAAACCGGAGGGCCGGAACACGAAGGCGATGATCAACGCGAGGACGGTGATGATCGCCAGGCGGGACGCCGAGTTGAGTGCCATGTTCCGTTTCAGCGGATGGTCCCCGGCCGTGATCGACTCGACGGACCGACGCACCAGGAGCGCGTTGAGCAAACCGAGGAGCAGCCCGACGCCGAAGAACACTCCGAGCATGAGGCGACCGGACAACCCGGCGGCCAGCACGGCCACCGCGGTGATGCCGAGGCTGATCACCAGAAGCCGAACGGGACGGAAAGCAACAGAGGGGAACACCAACGGCGCGTCCTGCGCTGGTGTCGTCACTGCAGCACCTCAATCCCAGGTTGGCGTAACGGGAACCCCACGACCGACTGATCGGTGGCCCGCCGAGCGTATCGCACGTCAGAGCGGTATCACCCGAGGGGTACTTCCCGGCGCCGGCCTACCCGCAGCGCGCTCGGACGGTCGCCCGTTGGACCGGTCAGTCGGCACCCTGCGAGGCGGGTTTTGGGGGTTCTACCTGCAGCGTATCACACGAAAGACGCTCCTACTACCGCGTGTCGTAGTCGTCCTCTTCGTAGTCGTCGCGGCGGCTCAGCAGCGGGATCAACGTCGCGACGCCGGCCACCACGATCGCGGCCAGCATCACCATGGCGGTAGCGCGGGGGTTGAAAAAGATCGTGCTGGCGGCGCCGAACGCGACGATGCCCACCCACAGATAAATGATCAACACCACCCGGCGATGCGAATGGCCGATCTGCAGCAACCGGTGGTGCAGGTGCATCTTGTCGGGGCTGAACGCGCTGCGGCCCGCGCGGGTGCGGCGCACGATCGCCAGCAGCAGATCGAGCATCGGAACGAATATGACCGCCGCCACCAGCAGGAACGGCGACAGGAGAGCAAACACATCGCGGGCGCCGTAGGCGTTCTGGGAGACGGGGCCGGCCGCCGTGGTGGAGGCCGCGGCGAGCATCAGGCCGATCAGCATCGAGCCGGAATCGCCCATGAAGATCTTGGCTCGGTGGAAGTTGTGCGGGAGGAAGCCCAGGCAGGCCCCCGCGAGCACCACCGAGATCACGGCGGGCGGATAGAAGAGCACGTCACCGCCGTGGTCGCGCAGCAGGCCGACCGAGAACATGCAGATCGCCAACGCGGTGATCAGCCCCAGCCCGGCGGCCAGCCCGTCGAGTCCGTCGACGAAGTTCATCGCGTTGACGACGGACACGGTCAGGGCCAGGGTGAGCAGGATCGACGAGGCCTGGTCCAGCACGATGGTGCCGACCCCGCCGAATGGGATGTACAGGACGCTCCAGGCGACACCCATGGTCACCATGACGCTGGCCGCGGTGATCTGACCGGCGAACTTCGTCAGCGCGTCGAGCCCCCAGCGGTCATCGATGAGGCCGATGCCCATGATCACCGCGCCCGCCACAAGCACCGCGGGCATGCCAGTCGAGTAGACGAACCCGCGGGTCAGCGCGGGGAGCTGCGACGCCAGGAAGACCGCCGAGACCACGCCGACGTACATCGCGAGCCCGCCCATCCGTGGGGTCGGCGTCACGTGCACGTCGCGTTCCCGCGGATACGCGACGGCCCCCAGGCGGGTGGCGAGCACCCGTACCGGCCCGGTCACGAAGTAGGTGACGATCGCTGCGGTCAGACCGACCAGCGCCAGCTCGCGCAGCGGGACACCGGCGCTGCGATCGGAGAGGGCGAGCAATCCACCTGCAAGGCGAGCTAGATCAGTGGGTGGGCCGCTGGACACCTCGAGACCCTACTGCACCGGCCTGGGACCGGACCAACCGCGCTGATGGCTAGGTGGTCAGCAGCGCCGTCTCGACGCCGAGCACTTCGGCTATCCGCTCGGCGCTCACCGGACCTGCCCGCAGGATCCGCGGGGTCGCCCCCGTGAGGTCGACGATTGTGGAGGCGGCCTGCTGCTGGGACGGTCCCGCTTCGAGATAGACGTCGACGAGGTCGCCGAGTTGGCCGCGCGCCCCGTCGGCGTTGACCGCGGGCGGACCGCCCGAAACGTTGGCGCTGGACACCGCCATGGGCCCCACCTCACGCAGCAGTTTGATGGCTAACGGGTGCAGCGGCATCCGCAGCATCACCGTGCCGCGGGCGTCCCCCAGATCCCACTGCAACGACGGCGCCTGCGCCACCACGAGGCTCAGCGCGCCGGGCCAGAACGCGCGGATCAGGTCGCGGGCCCCCTCGGGCATGGTGTAGACGAGGCCCTCGATGGTGTGCCAGGAGCCGACCAGCACGCCCACCGGCATGTCTCGACCCCGGCCCTTTGCCGACAGCAGGGCGGCCACCGCCGCGCCGTTGAACGCGTCGGCGCCGATGCCGTACACCGTGTCGGTGGGCATGACAACCAGTCGGCCGCCCTTGAGCGCCGTCACCGCCGAGGCGATTCCGAGTGCGCGCCGTTCCGGGTCGGCACAGTCGAAGACCTCAGTCACGGCCTGGCTCCCCGGTAAACGGGTGGTGTCCGCGGCGGGCCGTGACGAACCGCGGCCGGCCGGCCAGGTCTCGCCGGGCGCGGACTTCATTGAAAAGCCCTGTGCTCGCGATCAATTCGACGGTGTGCGACGAGGTCGTGTCATCGTGCTCGACGGCGAGCAGGCCGCCCGGGCGCAGCCACCGCCCGGCCAGGCGGACGACGGGTCGGATCACCGCCATGCCGTCAGGTCCCCCGAATACCGCATGATGCGGGTCATGTTCGGCCACTTCCGGTCCCACAACGGCGCTGTCGGGCACGTAGGGCGGGTTGGCCACGACCAGGTCCACCCGTCCGTCCAGCTCGGACAGCAGGTCTGGCCTGGTGACGTCGGCGCGCAGGAGTTCCACGGACGTGCCCTCGGCGTTGTGGCGGGCGTAGTCGAGGGCCGCCTCGGAATCATCGATACCGATGACCCGCGCCTCCAGTCCGAGGTTGGCCCGGTGCCGGGTCAAGGCCACCGCCAACGCGCCGGAGCCGGTACACAAGTCGACGATCAGGGGCCGCGCCGGAAGCGGTTGCGCCACGGCCCAGGCCAAGAGGGCCTCGGTTTCCGGCCGCGGGATGAACACGCCGGGACCGACACGCAGCACCACCGGCCCGAAGGCCGCGGTCCCGATCAGATGCTGCAAGGGCACTCGTCGCGACCGCTCGGCCACGACGTCGCGGTAACGACCGAAGAACTCGTCGCCGGGCGCCTCGAGCAGGGCCAGCCGACCGCGCTCGGTTCCCGCCAGGTGAGCGGCCAGCTGCTCGGCGTCGGAACGCGCCGAGTCGATCCCCGCCTCGGCGAGCCGCGCCGCAGCGCAGTCGATCGCGCGCCGCAGCGGATTCATGTGTGTTGCAGCCGGGACTGCCTGTCGGCGGCGCTCAGCGCATCGAATAACGCGTCCAGATCGCCGTCGAGCACCTGATCGAGATTGTGGGCCTTGAAACCGATTCGGTGGTCGGCGATCCGGTTCTCGGGGAAGTTGTAGGTGCGAATCCGTTCGCTGCGGTCCACGGTGCGGATCTGGCTGGCCCGGTCGGCCGACGCGTCGGCCAGCGCCTGTTCCTCGGCCAGCGCCTGCAGGCGGGCGGCCAGCACCTGCAACGCCCGGGTCTTGTTCTGCAGCTGGGACCGTTCGTTCTGACAGGTGACGACAATGCCGGTGGGTAGGTGGGTGATCCGCACTGCCGAGTCGGTGGTATTGACTCCTTGGCCGCCCTTCCCCGACGAGCGGTAGACGTCGACGCGCAAGTCGGACTCGTCGATCTGCACCTCGCCGACTTCCTCGGGTTCGGGGTAGACCAGCACGCCCGCCGCCGAAGTATGAACGCGGCCTTGGGATTCCGTGACGGGGACGCGCTGCACGCGGTGCACCCCGCCCTCGAACTTCATGCGCGACCATACCCCGTCGGCCGTGTCGCCCTTGCTGGCGATACTCAGCGTCGCATCCTTGTAGCCGCCGAGGTCCGAGGTGGTCTCGCCCAGGACGGTCACCGTCCAGCCATGCCGCTCGGCATAGCGGATGTACATCCTGGCCAAGTCGGCCGCGAACAACGCCGACTCTTCGCCGCCCTCACCGGATTTCACCTCGAGCACGATGTCGTCGGCGTCATGCGGGTCGCGCGGTGCCAGCATGTCGGTGAGCTGGGTGTCCAACTCGGCCACCTGCGTTTCCAGTTGCGTCACCTCGTCGGCGAACGACGGGTCGTCGACGGCCAGTTCACGTGCCGTGTCCAGATCTCCACGGGCCGAGACCAGTTTGCGGTGGGTGGCGACGATCGGGGCCAGTCGGGCGAACCGGCGGCCGGCTTTGCGCGCCTCGGCGGGGTTGCTGTGCAGGTCGGGGTCGGCCAGCGCACGTTCGAGCTCGGCGTGTTCGGCCAGCAGCACGTCAATCGTCTGCACCGGTTGCGTCATGTCCCACCTCCTGCCCGCCGCTCCCGTAAACGCGAACCGACGCCCGGCCCGTGCGATTGGCGCACAGTTCGGGCGTCGGCAAGCCAGCTAGTTGTCGGTGTTTTCGGTGTTTTCTGCGTTTTCTGTGGCAGCTCCGGCCTTGCGCTTGCCGTACCGCTTCTCGAAGCGGGCCACCCGGCCACCACTGTCGAGGATCTTCTGCTTGCCGGTGTAGAAGGGGTGGCACTGCGAGCAAACCTCGACGACGATGCGGCCGCCCGGCTTGGTGCTGCGCGTCTGGAACGTGTTGCCGCAACCGCAGACGACCGTGGTCTCCGCGTATTCGGGGTGGATGTCAGTTTTCATGCTGTCCTCTTCGATCGTTTGTCGCCCGCGACCCCGTGCTGGATCCGGCGCCGTCCCGGGGTAGTCGGGCATCGATTATGCCAGGTCAACCGCTATCCCCCCAAAACACACCGCAGCGCCCGCTCATTCCCGGCAGCGGCGAGGCGCCCAAACATAAGCCACTGCGACGTCGCCCGGCGGGTCGTGTGCGTGGGGTATTGTGTCGCGGTGGGGCGGGATGCCCACCCCTAGTCGTTGTCCATGGAACCTGGCGTCGTCTTGGACACCTGCACCAGGAACTCGTAGTTGTTCTTCGTCTTGCGCAGCTGCGACATCAGCAGGTCGATGGCCTGGTGCGAATCCAGGCCCGACAGCACCCGGCGCAGTTTGTGCACGATCGCGAACTCGTCGGGCGACAGCAGCAGTTCGTCCTTGCGGGTACCGGAGGGGTTGACGTCGACCGCCGGGAAAACCCGCCGCTCAGAGATCTTGCGGTCCAGCTTGAGCTCGGCGTTACCGGTGCCCTTGAACTCCTCGAAGATGACCGTGTCACCGGTGGAACCCGTCTCGACCATCGCGGTGGCAATGATGGTCAGCGACCCGCCTTCCTCGATGTTGCGTGCCGCGCCCAGGAACCGCTTGGGCGGGTACAGCGCGGTGGAGTCGACACCACCGGACAGGATCCGGCCCGACGCGGGCGACGCGTTGTTGTAGGCGCGTCCCAGCCGGGTGATCGAGTCAAGCAGCACCACGACGTCCTTGCCCTGCTCGACGAGCCGCTTCGCCCGCTCGATCGCCAGCTCGGCGACTGACGTGTGGTCCGACGGCGGCCGGTCGAACGTCGAGGCGATCACCTCGCCCTTGACCGAGCGCGTCATGTCGGTGACCTCCTCGGGACGCTCGTCGACGAGCACGACCATGAGGTGGCATTCCGGGTTGTTCTTGGTGATCGCGTTGGCGATGTCCTGCAAGATGGTCGTCTTGCCCGCCTTGGGCGGCGACACGATCAGCGCGCGCTGGCCCTTCCCGATCGGCATGATCAGGTCGATCACCCGCGTGGTCAGCCGCTCGGTGGTGGTTTCCAGCCGCAGCCGCTGGTTGGGGTACAGCGGCGTCAGCTTGCTGAAGTCGGGCCGCTTCCTGGCGTCTTCGACGGGGCCACCGTTGACGCTGTCCAGGCGCACCAGCGGGTTGAACTTCTGCCGCTGGTTGGGCTGCTCGCCGTCGCGGGGCACCCGAACCGCACCGGTCACCGCGTCGCCGCGGCGCAGGCCGTTCTTGCGCACCATGTTCATCGACACGTAGACGTCGTGCGGACCGGCGAGGTAACCGGAAGTGCGCACGAACGCGTAATTGTCGAGGACGTCAAGGATGCCGGCGACCGGCTGAACAACGTCGTCCTCGCGCAGTTCGGCGTCGGCGCCATCGCCGGATCGCTCACCCCGGCGCCGGCGGTCGCGGAACCGGCGTCCCCGCCGGCCCTGACGGCCCTCGCCGTCGTCGTCGCCGCCCCGGGACTGCTGGCCACCGGAGCTCTGCTGGTCGCCGCCCTGGTCGCTGCCGGAGTCTTGTCCGCGCTCGTCGGTCTTGGTGTCTTGCTGGCGGCCCTGGCGGTCGTTGGCCTGGCCCTCGCGGCCGCTTGAGCCGACGCGTTGGGCCCGGTCCGCCGTACGGGCCGATCCCGCTTCGCGGGAGGCACCGCGTCGTTCCCGGCCGGGCGCCTCGGTCGTCGAATTGTTCTCGTCTTCTTGCGCGGCGGGTGCATCCGGCGCTGCTTCGGCGCTCTTGTCGGAGGCGCCGCTCTCCCTCACATCAGCGGTGGCCCCGGAGTTAGCGAGGGCGCCGTTGGAGCTACCCCTGATCTCCTGGATGGCGGCGATCAGTTCGTTCTTGCGCATGCCCGACGTCCCCTTGACGCCGGCTCGATTAGCCAGCGCGCGCAACTCGGGCAGCACCATGGTGGACAGGGAGCCAACCGGGGCATCGGTTTTCACGCCGGGTGTGTCTGTGGTCACGGGATTGGACAGCTGGTCGCTGTCAGTGCTTTCGCCAGCCGTGAACAGGTCCGTATCAGTCACGGATTTCCTTTCTTCCCCCGCTGATCAGGTCATACGGGGGGTCGTTGCATTCAGCGGAATCGCCGAGTGCGCCCAATCATCGACTCTGCAACGGGTGATCGCCTGGAGCGGCGGAGAGTACGGCGAAACCTCGTCCACGAGAAGAATTGGTGGTTGCCCTAGCGGCAATGCAGTATGCAGATGCTGCGATTGCTGGACGGCTCCGAGGATAGCCTGCATCCTGGCGGGAAGCAAGCAAACCCTCCGGCCGCGCTGTGGATTAACCGAGGACCGTGACTCCCGGGCTCCAGCGAACTCCTTCGCCGGCGGTCATCGCGGCGATGGTAAACCCCTTTGCGGCACCGTACTCCGCCACTTCTGCGGGCAACTCCCGCTCTGTGGTCAGTGCGATAAGGGAGGGACCAGCCCCAGAAAGCGTCGCTGCGACATTATGACGCCGCAACAGCTGCAAATATTCCGCCGACGCGGCCATCGCCGGGGCTCGTTGGCGTTGGTGAAGCGCGTCTTCGGTGGCCGCCATGAGCAGGTCCGGCCGTTCGGTCAGGGCTACCACCAGCAACGCGGCACGGCTGACGTTGAACCTCGCTTCCTCGTGGCTGACCCGGCTGGGCAGCAGCACCCGAGTATCGGCGGTCAACGACCGCTCCTCGGGAATCGCGCAGAACATCCGGATGTCGGGGTGCACCCGCAGCGGCACCGCCGAGTAGTCCGGCCGCTCACCGGTGCAGTCGACCCACGAAACCACCGCGCCGCCGAGCACCGCGGCCGCGGCGTTGTCGGGATGGCCCTCGAACTCCGAGGACAGCTGGATCAGTTGGGCGTCGGTCAGCGGTGTCGAATCCGTCTGTGCGACAAGACCGTTTACAACAGCCAAGCCACCGACCACGCCCGCCGCAGACGAGCCCAGACCGCGGGAATGCGGGATGGCGTTACGGCAGCGCACCACCAGCCCCGCGGCGCTTACCCCTAAGGCCTGCAGCCCTCGTTCGACGGCGCGCACCACCAGATGGTCGGGGCCCAGCGGCACTTGGCCGGCGCCCTCCCCCTCGACGACCACCTCCAGGCCGGATTCTTTTGTCTCGACGACGATTTCGTCGCACAGACTCAACGCCAGGCCGATGCTGTCGAAGCCCGGGCCCAGGTTGGCGCTCGACGCCGACACCACGGCGGTGGCTTTCAGCCCGGCGGGCAGCGTCGGCGTTACCACCAGGCTTTCCTGTCCATTCACGCAAGCCCCAGCTTCTCGACCACGAGGACAGGGTCGACGGGTAATGCCGACACGGTCGGCATGTCTTTCAGCGCCGTGTCGGGGTCCTTGAGCCCGTTGCCGGTCACGGTGCACACGACCGTCGAGCCACGGGCCACCCACCCGTCGTCGACGGCCTTGAGTAGACCGGCGATGCTGGCCGCGGAGGCGGGCTCCACGAAAACGCCCTCGGCCTCGGCAACGAGGTGGTACGCGGCCAGAATCTCGTCGTCGGTGGCGGCCAGGAAGCGTCCGTTGGATTGCTGTTGCGCCTCGACCGCAGCCGTCCACGACGCGGGCGCGCCGATGCGGATCGCGGTGGCGATCGTCTCCGGGTGGCTGACCGGTTTCCCGAGCACCAGGGGTGCCGCGCCGGCCGCCTGGGTGCCCAGCATGCGGGGCAGCGTGTCGATGACGCCCCCGTGGTGATACTCGCGATAGCCCTTCCAGTACGCGGTGATGTTCCCCGCGTTGCCGACGGGTAGGGAATGCACGTCCGGTGCGGACCCCAGCGCGTCGACGATCTCGAACGCCGCCGTCTTCTGACCCTCGATGCGCACCGGGTTGACCGAATTGACCAGCGAGATGGTGGGAAAGTCGGCGGCCATCTTGCGGGCCAGTTCCAGGCAGTCGTCGAAGTTGCCGTCGATCTGGACGATCTTGGCGCCGTGCATGACCGCCTGCGCCAGCTTGCCCATGGCGATCTTGCCCTGCGGTATCAGCACCGCGCCGGTGATGCCGGCGCGGGCGGCGTACGCCGCGGCCGACGCCGAGGTGTTTCCGGTGGACGCGCACAGCACGGCCTGCTGGCCGCGGGCCACGGCCTCGCTGACCGCCATCGTCATCCCCCGGTCCTTGAAGGAACCGGTGGGGTTCATGCCTTCGACCTTGAGGTGGACCTTGCAACCGGTCCGTTCCGAAAGTCGGGGTGCCGCGATCAGCGGGGTGCCGCCCTCGAGCAGGGTGACCGGAGTCCAGCCGTCCGCGACCGGCAACCTGTCGCGGTAGGCCTCGATCACCCCCGGCCACGGTTGGTGGGTGGCCGTCCGCGGCACGCTCATAGGGTGTTCCCTTCCAGTCGCAGCACGCTGGCGACGCTTCGCACGACGTCCAAATCGGTTAGCGCGTCGACGGTTTCGGACAGCGCGGCATCCGTGGCGCTGTGGGTCACCACCACGA
Source organism: Mycobacterium sp. (assembly GCA_031292665.1). Taxonomy (GTDB): domain Bacteria; phylum Actinomycetota; class Actinomycetes; order Mycobacteriales; family Mycobacteriaceae; genus Mycobacterium. The sequence goes on from JARLGR010000155.1 coordinate 13,616, forward strand.
TTCGCGCTCCCACGCGCCGCCCACCCTCGTCCGCCACGCCCTCCTGGCGGACCTCGGCAATGCTGACATCGCGCTTGGCGAACTCGGCTGCCACCGTGGACAGGACACCGGGTGTGTCGGCGACGTTCATGCTGACGTAATAGCGCGTGGAGATCAATCCCATGGGCGCGATGGGCAGTTGGGCATATCTGGACTCCTTGGGCCCGCGGCTGCCCAGCACCCGGTTGCGGGCCGCCATCACCAAGTCACCGGTCACCGCCGACGCGGTGGGCGCGCCGCCGGCACCCTGGCCGTAGAACATCAACCGCCCCGCGGCCGCGGCCTCGACCACGACGGCGTTGAACGCTCCGTTGACGGTGGCCAGCGGATGCGACAAAGGCACCAGCGCCGGATAGACCCGGGCCGAAACCCGTTCTTGGCCATCGTTTCCCGTGATGCGCTCGCAGATGGACAGCAGTTTGATGGTGCAGCCCAGCGCCCGCGCGGAGGTGAAGTCGGCCGGCGTGATCTTGGTGATCCCCTCGCGGTGGACGTCATCGGCGGTCACCCGGGTGTGGAAGGCGATGGATGCCAGGATCGCGGCCTTGGCGGCGGCGTCGTAGCCCTCGACGTCGGCGGTCGGATCGGCCTCGGCGTAACCGAGTGCGCTGGCGTCGGCGAGCGCGCTGTCGTAGTCGGCACCGGTGCTGTCCATCGCGGACAGGATGTAGTTGGTGGTGCCGTTGACGATGCCGGCGACCCGCAGCACCGTGTCACCGGCCAGCGACTGGGTGAGCGGGCGGATGACCGGGATGGCGCCCGCTACGGCCGCCTCGAAATATAGGTCGACATGTGCGCTTTCGGCCGCCTGCGCCAACTCCCCGGTGGACGTGGACAGGAGCGCCTTGTTCGCGGTGACGACCGACTTGCCGTGCTCGAGCGCGCACAGGATCGCCTTGCGGGACGGCTCGACAGGCCCCATCACTTCAATGACGATGTCGACGTCTTCGCGCGAGACGAGTTCTTCGATGTTGTCAGTGAGCAGATCGATCGGAACGCCACGGTCGGCGGCGACGCGGCGCACTCCGACGCCGCGCAGCACCAGCGGCGCGCCGATGCGAGCCGCGAGGTCATCGGAGCTGTCCTCGATGATGCGGACAACTTCGCTACCGACGTTGCCCAAACCGAGTACAGCTACGCCGACGGGTTTTTCGTCAAGGGGCACAGTTCACCTCACTTCCAGACTGAGCAGATCGTCGACCGTTTCGCGGCGCAGGATGAGGCGGGCGCGTCCAGCGCGCACCGCCACCACGGCGGGCCGCCCGACCATGTTGTAACGGCTCGACAGCGAATAGCAGTAGGCGCCGGTGGCGGCCACCCCGAGCAGGTCGCCGGGCTGCAGGTCGCCCGGCACCCAGGTGTCGCGCACGACGATGTCCCCGGTCTCGCAATGCTTTCCGACGATTCGGGCCAATGTCGCGGGTGCGTCGCTGGTCCTGGAGACCAGCCGGGCGTCGTACTGCGCGTCATAGAGGGCGGTGCGGATGTTGTCGCTCATGCCGCCGTCGACGCTGACGTATCGGCGGTGCGCGTTGGCGCTGATGTCGACGTCTTTGACGGTGCCGACTTCGTACAGCGTGATGGTGCCCGGTCCGGCGATGGCGCGACCGGGTTCGACCACCAGCGTGGGGGTGGGAAGCCCGACGGCCGCGGATTCCTTGCTGACGACCGCGCTCAGCTTGGCGGCCAATTCGCTCACCGGGGGCGGGTCGTCGCTCGCCAGGTACGAGATACCCAGGCCCCCTCCGAGATCGACGGTCGCGATCTGCGCGGTCTTGTCGACGCCGAACTCCTCGACGATCTCGCGCAACAGGCCGATGACGCGGTGCGCGGCGACTTCGAAGCCGTCGACGTCGAAGATCTGCGAACCGATGTGGCTGTGCAGCCCGACGAGTCGCAGGTGATCGGTGGCGAAGATCCGGCGCACCGCCGCCGTCGCCGCGCCGCTGGCGATGGACAGCCCGAACTTCTGGTCCTCGTGCGCGGTCGAGATGAACTCGTGGGTGTGCGCCTCGACTCCCACCGTGAGACGCACGAACACGTCCTGGACGACCCCCGCATCGCCCGCGATCCCGTCCAGGCGCTCGATCTCGGTCATCGAGTCCACAACGACATGGCCCACACCGGCTTTGGCCGCGTCGGTCAATTCGGCGACGGACTTGTTGTTGCCGTGGAAGGTGATGCGCTCCGGCGGAAAGCCGGCGTGCAGCGCGACAGCCAGTTCCCCGCCGGTGGACACGTCGAGAGACAGGCCTTCCTCGTTGACCCAGCGCGCGATCTCGCTGCACAGGAAGGCTTTGGCCGCGTAGTACACGTTGCGCCCGCCGCCGAAGGCCGACGCCATGTCCCGGCACCGCGAACGGAAGTCGTCCTCGTCGATGACGAACAGCGGAGTGCCGTATTCGCGGGCAAGGTGTGTTACCGGCACTCCGGCGGCGGTGGCCACGCCGGTGTCGTCGCGAGCGATGTTGCGCGGCCACACGTTCGGCGCCAGCCGCAGCAAGTCCTCGGGGGATTGCGGCCGCGGCGGGCTTTCGGCGTGACGGGCCTCCTCGGCGTGCCGGGGGCCGGCGGGATGGACGTTCACATTCGCTCCGGGGCGTTGACGCCGAGGATGGTCAGCCCGTTGGCGATCACCTGGCGGGCGGCCTGGCACAGGGCCAGCCGCGCGGTGTGCAGGTCGGTGGGCTGCTCGTCGCCCTGGGGCAAGACCCGGCAGGAGTCGTAGAACCGGTGGTAGTCACCGGCGAGGTCTTCGAGGTAACGGCAGACGCGGTGCGGTTCACGCAGCGAAGCAGCCGTTTTCAGCACCCGCGGAAACTCGCCGATGGTGCGCAGCAGCGCACCCTCCTTGTCGTGGGTGAGCAGGTCGAGGTGTCTGGTGTCGGGGATCAGGCCGAGCTCGGCGGCGTTGCGGGCCAGCGCGGACAGCCGGGCGTGCGCGTATTGCACGTAGTAGATCGGGTTTTCGTTGGACGCCGACGACCACAGCGCCAGGTCGATGTCGATCGGAGTGTCCACGGACGAGCGGATCAGGCTGTAGCGCGCCGCATCGACCCCGATCGCCTCGACCAGGTCGTCGAGCGTGAGCACGGTTCCGGCGCGCTTGCTCATCCGCACGGGCTGGCCGTCACGGACCAGGTTGACCATCTGCCCGATGAGCACCTCGACGGTGGCCGGGTCTTCGCCGAACGCGGCGGCGACGGCCTTGAGCCGGGCGACGTATCCGTGGTGGTCGGCGCCGAGCATGTAGATGCACAAGTCGAAGCCGCGTTGCCGCTTGTCCAGGTAGTAGGCGATGTCACCGGCGATATAGGCCGGCTTGCCGTCGCTCTTGACCACGACGCGGTCCTTGTCGTCACCAAAAGCGCTGGTGCGCAACCAGGTTGCGCCGTCCTTTTCGTAGATGTTGCCCGTTCCCCGCAGCCGGGCGATGGCCTGCTCGACCCGGCCGCTGGTGTGCATCGAGCCTTCGTGGGTGTAAATGTCGAAGTCGGTGCCGAACGCGTGCAACGACTCCTTGATGTGGGTGAACATCATGTCGACGCCGATTTGCCGGAAGGTCTCCTGCATCTCGGCATCCGGCAGGCTCAGCGCGTCGGGCGCCTTATGCAGCACCTGCGCGGCGATGTCGCTGATGTAAGTCCCCGCATAGCCGCCGGGAGGCGTGGGTTCGCCCTTGACCGCGGCGATCAACGAGGCTGCGAACCGGTCGATCTGGGTGCCGTGGTCGTTGAAATAGTATTCGCGCACCACGTCGGCGCCCTGGGTGGACAGCAACCGCCCCAACGCGTCGCCGACGGCCGCCCAGCGCGTGCCGCCGATGTGGATCGGGCCGGTCGGGTTGGCCGACACGAACTCGAGGTTGACCTTCTGTCCCGCCAGCGCGTCGGAGAAGCCGAACTCGTCGCCGGCGTCGACGACGTTGCCGACGATCACGGCCTGCGCCGACGCCTCCAGGCGCATGTTGATGAAGCCCGGCCCGGCCACCTCCGCCGAGGCGATGCCGCCGGCCTGCGTCAGCGCGTCGGCGACCCAGCCGGCGAGCTCGCGAGGGTTGGCGCCCACCTTCTTGCCCAGTTGCAGCGCCAGGTTGCTGGCGTAGTCGCCGTGCTCGGGGTTGCGCGGCCGTTCCACGGTGACCATCGGCGGCAGCGCCGCGGCGTCGAGCCCACGCTCGGCAAGCACCGCGGCAGCGGTGGCTTTGAGCAGCTCAGCCAGGTCGGCGGGGGTCACGAACGTCCATCCTATGGGCTAGGGTGCTTCCGCCCCGAATCCATTGCGGTGGCCGAGCAGTCGTCGCGATGCGCTAGTCTATCCGTGCTTGTTCAAGCCCCATGGCGCAACCAACGAACGTCGTCGCGCCCCCGTAGCTCAGGGGATAGAGCGTCTGCCTCCGGAGCAGAAGGCCGCAGGTTCGAATCCTGCCGGGGGCACCGCTTGACCAGCGCAAACACAAACCCGTGCAAGATACGTGAAATAACGGGCACAAGGCAGAACTCCCCCAACCACCGTGGTCGCGCCACCACGGTCAGCCACACCACGGTCGCGAACACCACGGCCCCAGCCGCCACGGTCACCTGGCCCACGGTCACAAACGCCGCTTTCACCAGCACCCGCGCGCGCTCCACAGGGTAGGGGGGTGGGTGTCCCGCGCGACCAGCGGGTCCGGCCGCCACTCCCCACCCGCAGTGGACATACCCCCCCGATTTGGACTGGACAGATAATCGCTCCGACCCCTTGGGTGTCGCCGGTACGGTGCGACATGCGGCAATGCCATACACGCGGCGCGACAGTCGGATGGGGGAGACTGGACACATGAGAGCTGCTGGTGAACGGGCTCGGCGTGATGCTCGGGTGGTTCGGTTGTTCTTGGCCGGGTTGAGCTACCGGGACATCGGCGCGGTGGTGGGGTTGCGGTCTCCTACGAGCGTCGGCAACATCGTGGCGCGGGAGTTGGCGGCCTCGGCTGAACGGCGCGGGCTGTTGACCGATGAGGCCTTCGCCGTGTACCAGGAGCGCAGCGAGCGGCTGTTTCGCGCGCATTGGGGGCGCGCGTTGGACGGGAATCACCGCTCAGCGGAGTTGTGCCGCAAGCTATTAGGCCAGCACGCCCAGATTTACGGGTTGGCCAAGGAGGTGTCGTTGGCTGGTGGTACCCCGACTGGGGGGTGGAGGTTGAGCCGGACCAGCCCGACATGGATGAGCTTGCCCGCCTGCGCGCCGCGCGTGCTGGGGCCTGAAAATAGGGAGAGGCCAACATGACTAGCCCCCATCCCGTGCCCGCAGCTGCCTGGCGGTGAGATTGCCCAGGGTTAAGCGACTGGTTCGCTACTGACCGATGCGGCCATTGCCGCTCGGCGCATGGACTCGTCGCTGACTTTGGTGTAGATGGCTGTGGTGACTGGTGACGTGTGGCCCAGCAGCTATTGGACCGTCATTCCTCGAAAGTTTCTTCGTCGAACTATTTCGGCGTTTTGCTAGTAGCGGGAGGGGTGGGCGTTTGGTTGAAACGCCGAATGGGTGGGACGGCGGTAGGGTGTTTCTGCCGGGGGTTCGGTGGTAGCCGGATTTGGAGGATGGCGATGTCGTATCTGGTGGTGGGCTGCCCCGCGTTTTCCGTACTGCGGATTTCGTGTCCATTTACGCGGCGAGCTGTGAATTCAGGTACTCGGCGCGGACTTCGTGCGGTGTCCGGTAGCCGAGTGCGGAATGAATTCGTCTGTGATTGTAGAACAGTTCGATCCACTTAGCAATATCAGCTTTGGCTTTCTTCCGTGTCGTGTACACTATGTGATGCACCCGCTCGTTCTTCAGGCTCGCAAAAAACGATTCCGCGAGCGCGTTATCCCAACATTGACCGGTCCGCCCGACCGAATGCCGCAACCCGAGTGCGGCCAATTTCGCCCGGTATTC
>JARLGR010000005.1 GCA_031292665.1 Mycobacterium sp.
GCGGCGAGCGAGCAATCGGGGGCGTCGGGGACATCCCTGATTCGGGCACCGGTACACGGCTCACCTGACTGCCACCTACTCTCGTTCGGCGGTTTCGACGGACACGAGGCTCCCGCGCCCGAGGCTTCGCCCCCGCGCAGAAAGTCGCAGGTGCGGAGCGGGTATGGCCAGCATGGAGGCGGATGGCGATACGGGGTCACGGAAACCAGGATTTCTTGTGGCTGCACGAAAAGAAGCAGAACGCCCCAACCTCGCAGCAGGCCGAGCCGCTGGTCAAGCACGGGGCGAAATGACCTGATAGGCGGCTACCGTGCCACGGTGGCGCTGCCACGGACGCCCGACCCAGGGAGACCCTCCGCAGAACACGTTGCTTTACACGTGCCGCAGATCGAACGACAACAGCCACTACCGCCTGCGCCGCAGGCAGTGGGGTTGTCGAACCTGCAGGATCGACCCGGCGCCGGCCATCGGGGGCAGTCCAACCAATCCTTATGGCTGGCAGTGCTTTCGGCCGGGACAGGAACGTCGGCTGCACGGGCCGGATCGCCAACATCTCACTGTCGCCAGGCGCCCACGATCCGCGCCGGCTACCACCGGTCGGGTCTTGTACCCGTAACACCGAAGTGGATTCGATGTGAAGTGTCCGTCTGGATGTTTCGGGGGGTTTCGGTGATCGATCAACGTCTGAAACCTAGCCGAGCAGCACAACCAATGGCCATCGACTCTCGACTCGCCGCACCGGAAATGAGGGCGTGGGGACATGACACGCTCTCCGCCGGATAGGCCGCGATCGCCGCACAAGGTGTCCCTCGACCGCAAGCAGCGCATCGCGATCGTGGCGGCGCCGGCAGTACTTGCGGTGATGTACCCGACCTTCTGGCTCACCGGTTATCTGTTCGGCGAACGTGTCGACGGCTACCTCGGCTGGGCCGTCGGGCTGGCAGCCTACTGGCTGCTTTGGGGGGCCGTGTTCTCGGTGTGGATGCTGGGCTGGCGAACCGTACGGGAACTGGTCTGGCCCCGCCGTGCGGACCGCCTGACACTGGCCCTAGTCGGAGTATCCGCGGCAATCGTGGCGATCGACCGGCTCGCGGTCGGGGTAGTGGCGTACCACCGATCGACCCCGGTAGTACTGGTGCTGTTGATCGTGACGGCGCTCGGCAACGGGTTCTTCGAGGAATTACTGTGGCGCGGCGTGTACCTCCGGCTGTTCGGTGGCCGCCGGTGGTATGGGGTGGTGTGGCCCAGCGTGTGGTTCGGACTGTGGCACTTGGCGCCGGTGACATCCAGGCACGGCGACGTCGTGGCGTACGTCATCGGCGCCACACTCCTTGGCCTCTACCTTGCGCTCATCGCCAGACGGACGAACGGCGTGTGGTGGCCGATCGTGGCACACACCTGCGCCGCGTTGGTGGCAACCGCGTGACGCCGCAAGCCAAGTTCGACCGAGGGTTCCCAGTTTGTAACTTCGAACCTGTGGGGGCTGTATCGGTTCGGGTTCCGGCGGCGCGCGTCAATGAGTGCGTCGACGGCGGCGGGATCGGTGAACTCGTACATGGTGATGTGTACCGAGCGGGCCGCGCCGCTGATAAGACCGATGATGGGCGAGTAGCCTGCGTCGGGCTCCTGAATCAATTGATAGTTCGCATCGGCGGCGTGTGCGCGCAGCACTGTGGAAGCGGTAAAGGCAGGCCAGCCACAGCACGTCACGGCCAGCGCAACGGTTGCCATGGCGACCGCGGTGAGCGCTTTGCGCGCGGCGACGGTTATGAGCCGCATGTGTCCGATCCTATTGGGGCCCACCGACACTGCCGTGCCCTCTCCCAGGCGCTCGCCCCATCTTGTCGACGAGGTCGTTGAGCCAATAAAGTCCGCTTCACGCAACGGGTTTCATCTTGAACCGGACTGCCACCCAAAGTATTGGGTATGTCCGACACAGCAGTACGACACTCCCCTGTCCGCCGGGCGCAATCACCTGCGAAGTCAAGGAGAACACGGGAGTCACCTGCCAAGACACCAGCACAGGTCAGTTTTCTTCCAGCTCGCACGCCAGTCATACCAGCTCGGTTGACCGGCGCTGTTAGAGGTTAGGCTTGCCAAGCACTTCGGATGTCCCAAAACAGAATGACCCAGACGGACCGGCGGGGTAACTTTCGTGCCCAAACATGTGTGTACCAGTCGGTCGATGAGCAGTACGGGACGTGCATCCCGTCGCACCGGTGCAAAGGGGATTCCGATGACGAAGATCTACTACGAGTCCGACGCTGACCTGTCGGTGCTGGACGGGCAGAGGGTTGCTGTGGTCGGGTACGGCAACCAGGGCCGCTCGTGGGCCCTCAACTTGCGTGACTCGGGCCTCGCGGTGGAGGTCTTCACCCGGGCCGACGCCTCCCGGGATCAGGCCGAGGCCGAGGGCTTCACGGCCCACGAGATCGAGGCGGCCAGCGAGTGCGACGTGATCTGCACCCTCATCCCCGACGACGTCATCCCCGAGCTGCCCATCACGCCTAAGCCCGATGCGCTGTGGGTGCTGGCCTCGGGCTACGCGGTGGCCTTCGACCGGATCGACCCCGACTGCGACGTCGGCATGGTCGCTCCCCGGATGCTGGGTCCTGAGGTGCGTGAGTGCTACGTGGAAGGCGTGGGGTTCATCACCGCGCTCGGTGTCCAGAAGGACAACACCGGAACCGCGCTGGCCCGCACGCTGGCCGTCGGACGGGCGGTCGGCGGCTTGCGCCAAGGTGCCATCGAGATGACGCCGCGCCAGGAGGCCGTCCTCGACCTGGCGGTGGAGCAGGTGCTCGCGCCGGCCATGGCCCGGGTCTCCATGAGCTTCGTCGCGGTGATCTCGGGGGCCGGCATCCCCCTCGAGGCGATCATGACCGAGCTCATGCTCTCGGGTGAGATCGAGCGGAGCTACCGGCTGTTGCGGCTGGAGGGCTACGCCAGGCAGATGCGCTACCACTCGCCGACCAGCCAGTACGGCCAGATGTCGCGGGCGGATCGCTACGATGGCCTCGACGTCCCCGGGGTGATGCGCGAGGTGCTGAGCGAGATCGAGTCGGGCAAGTTCGCCGACGAGTGGGACGCCGAGCGCGACGCGGGCTACCCGAACCTGGAGCGCCTGCGGGCCGAGAAGCTCAGCCCCGAGGTCATCGCCTTCGAGGAGGACCTGCGCGCCCGCCTCGGCGAGCGGGCCAAGCCCCCCGCCCGCTGACCCCCGAGCTCCCTCCTTCTTGCTCACGTTCTGGACCGTCGTCGATCATGGCGCTGCAGCGAAGACGTCTCGGCGGGTACGCAGGTGGGTACGTTTTCCAGTTGACCGGATGTTGGTGAATCTCAACGGCTGACGGGCGGGAGAAGCAGTTTCATGCTCGCCTGGCCGGCCGTGGCGCGCCGTGCCGAAAAGATAGGGAGGGGATGCGATCATGACGGACACCGAGAGCTTCAGAGTAGATTACGAAACACCCAAAGCAGACGCCGTCGAACAGCGCCTCGCTGTCGATATCGACGACGAGACCCGGCCTCGACACCAGCCACCTCGACACCATCGGTGATCGAGACGCCAACGAAGCCGTAAATCTCTGTTTTTGCCCGCACCACAACGAGTCTCGTCGTCCCCTGGTTACTCTAGAGCGCGGTCAGAAGTCGCTCTTGGACCGGCGGTCTTGTCAACCTAACGACCTCCGACAGCAAGCCGGCGGGGCCTCGCGTGCGCCGTCGTTGCGCGAGCTGGGGCTGATCGGCATCGGGAAGGAGTTCGAATCGGTTGGGAGTTCTCCATAGCTCGATGGTTTGGATGACCCAATAGACGGTGAACTCCAGGATCAGCGCGGTCTCGACAACGATGACCCAGTGGTTCCAGCTGTCAAGGGCCAAGTGCAGCACCACAACAGCGATCAACGTCACGATCATCGCCGCAGCAATGGCCTGGTAGAGCACGTAATACAGGTGCCGGTGTGGAGATTTGGCGTCATCTTGACGGCTGACGAGGAATGCCGTGGTGACCACGGTGGTGATGATCGCCAGGAACATGATCACGGCGGCAATGCCGTGTGCAGTCGAATCGAAGCGGTTTTGGAAGAAAATAAATGAGACAAAGCTTACGGCCATGATTGCCCGCAGCAGGTACATCGACACCGTGCCCAACACGCTCTTGGGCCGGATGGTGTTCGTGCTTCGGTAGAGCCACCACGACACCGCGCGAGCGATCACCAGAGCGATCACGACGGCCCACACATTATTCGTGATTGCGTGCTTGACGTCGTAATCGGCCGGGAGACTGTAGCGTCCGCACAGCAAGACTGGTCGGGTGGTGGGGACCATGGCGACGATGAACGCCAAGATGCCTGCGAGAGTCAGCAGGACATCCTCGGTGTCGCTGCTGCCCTTGTAGACGATGAATTGCACGCCGAGGGCACAGAGCGCTGCGATGAAGATGCTGTGTGCGGTGGTGAAGTAGTAGGCGCTGATCGAGGTTTGCCAGCAGGCTGCCGTCAGCCGTTCGCCGATCACGGCCGTGCCGAGCATGACGATCATGACCGCCATGCCGCCACGCAGGTAGCGGTAGGTATCGAGCGTGATGTCGCGAGTATGTGCCTTTGTGTCACCTGGCATTTTCATCTGCACCCCGCGTTACCAAAAGAATCGTTCGCTTGTCCCTACCCAGCTCGGCTGCTTTGTCGAGAGCAATCCGGGTTTCGTGACCACACAAGCGCATGAGTAATTGACTACCCGGTCCAGCTTCGGGCGGTGGCCGATCCGCGAAAGTCGCGATGTCCTGTCGGCGTCGCCTGAAAAATGACCCCGTGTCGACGTCGAAAAGGGGTCAATTTTCGACCGCCGTTGAGTGCGCCGTAAGGCGCTGTGAGTTCGAGAGGAGGTGGGGAGACCTCCTCCGCCGATCCTGTCGCAGCGGGACGGTGAAGCTGGGGGCAGCCTGATCCGGGTGGTGCCGCCGGTGGCGGCGAACACCGCTTGGAGCTCGGTGACGATACGTTCGGCGGTGATCGAGCGCTCCACCACGTGCAGCAGGGAGGCGCGGGTGTGCTCGTCGATGAACGTCGCGATCTTGATCGCCTTGCCGTCGACGGTGGAGTCGAACTGGAAATCGATCGCCCACACCACGTTGGGGGCATCAGCGTCGATCGACAGGATCGAGGACACCCCGGCCCGTTTCCGCGGACTACGCACCCGCACCTGCAGGCCTTCCTCGCGCCAGAGGCGATGCACCTTCTTCTTGTTCACCTCACGGCGCTCGTCGTAGCGCAACGCCGCCCAGGCACGCCGGAACCCATGGCAAGGATGTTTGATCGCGTGGGCGCGCAGCCAAGCCCGCATCTCGGCGTCGGGATCGGCAGGGGTCTGCGCCAGTGGCAGGCGCCGATAGGTGGAACAGGCCAGCCCAACCGCCTTGCACGCCAACCGTTCCGACATGCCCCTTGTGGCGGTTAGCATGTCGACGGCGCGGCGCTTGGCAGCTGGGCTCAGAATTTTCCAGTGGCCACCTCGCGCAGTGCGTCCTTTTCCAGTTCGGCCTCAGCCAGCAACCGCTTTAGGCGGCCGTTCTGCTCGCGCAACTCCTTGAGCTCCTTGGCGGCGTCGGTGTCCATCCCGCCGTAGGTGCGGCGCCAGTTGTACAGCGTTGCCGGCGACACGCCCAGTTCGGCGGCGATCTCCTCGCCGGTCTTACCCGCCGCGGTCAGTTCGTCCGCGCGGCGCAGCTTGCGCACGATGTCCTCCGCGGAATGCCGCTTCCGACCAGCCATCTATTCATCGTCCCTTTCAGCCCGACATCGGGCCACAGGACTCTAAAACCTGCCGGACTCATTCACGGGGAACACGCCACATACTCTCACGTTTCACCTCAGCGATCACCATTGCTAGGGACTTTCGGGCCAAGTTTGCTCGTTCGAAGGTAACTCGACTGGTGACCGGTTGCACACGCTGCGTGAGTTGCGGGAAGCGGTCGCGCATCGGCTCGATGCGTGCCGTAACGACCGTGAGTACACGGTGCTGGTGACGCAGTTGAGGCTGATCATGGCCGAGATCGACGAGTTGGCTGAGTTGCGTGGGGAAAGATTGGCTGGCGCGGCCGACATGATTGTGGTGCGACGGGCGCAGCGGCGCCAGCGCGGTGAGCCGGTGGCGGTGGAGCACTCCGCGGGCGGCCGTCGGCGGGCTCGCGGCTGAATTTCCGGCTCGCCAGTGCGCTGACTAGCGGAGCTTGTCAAGCCGTTCAGTGATTTTGGCGTCTGCCTGACCGGGCGGACAGTGTTGGAGATATCTTTCGAGCACTGCGATCTCACCCTGTTTGTCTTTGAGCTTTCGCAATATGATCGCCGCCTCCAGGGTTACCCAGGCGTGCGGAGCGCGATTGGCAACCGCCGCCCCCTCCTCGGCGGCGTCAACCATCTTCATCGCAAGGACAATCGCGCCGTCAAGATCGCCGACCCGTTTTAGGTCTGCAACCTCGGTCTTGCAGTGACCAAGCGGCTGGCCGTCGACCTTCTCGGCGTCGATTTCGGCCCAGACCGTGCCAAGCCTCGCGAGGTTGGCCTCTCGCCGCTCGGATTGCCACAAGAACGGCGCCGTATATTTCGGAAGGCGGCCGTTCCGATCAGCGATGCAAACGCGCAATTCGATATTGTCGGGCCACTGCTGCAGACGCGCCATGCCGTGGTGGCAACCGCTGAGAATCTGGAGCACCCCTTCATCGGAGCGCCGTTTCATTGATGTCCGTAGCTCCCCGATGTGATGCCCGGCTGCATGGACGTCGGCAAAGGACCCAATGTCTGGATGTTTGGGCGTCTTATGCGGCGGTGGTTGATACCCGTATGGGTTTGTTGGACGACTGCCGGTGGAAAAGGTGCACGGGACGATAAGGGAATCGTTGTTTCCTAGCAATGCTTTCCGGCGGTCCTGATAGAAGTCCTGATAGTCGGTCTTTATCCAAGCAAGCTCGAAATATTCGTTTCCACGTTCTTGTGGCGGCAGGTTTAGCCAGTAATAAAGGTCGGCCGCCAGTGCTGCTCGGACCTCCAGTGAGCCTCGGACCTCTCGAACCGAATTGCTGGAGCTGCTGATCCTTTTCGCATGCAGCAGGACGTGATAACCGGCTGCATTCGCAGCTCTGATCGCGCCGAACAGACTCCTCGACAGAGATCGGTACAGGTAGCCGACTCGCAATCCTTGATAAAGCAGCGCTACTGCTGTCGGGTCATTCCGATTGTTCGGCTCTGGGACGGCTTCGACCACAATTTCCGAGTCGACGGGCAGTCGGCCAAGTTGGTGGGCGTCATCCGGTCCGGTGTAGGCCTTCCACGATGCGCCGCCGTCTAGATACAGCGGCTGTGGAGGACGTTGATGAACTGCCTCTTGGCGGACTGGACGTTCATTCTTGTTTCTGCGAAGCCACCCCACGCCGAGGAACCCTACGCCGAGGTCCGACAGGCGACGCTGGCTTTGCGGAGCTGACGGGTGCTAATCGTCGTCGGTGACCTCGGCACCCGATCGAGCTCTGCGGACTGGCAGCCTGGCTGGTGGAATGGCGGATCTCGTCGGGGGCAGTCATGGCTGCGAGTCGGATCCTTGCTGGGCGGGCTAACCCGCGAGAGGTTGCGCAAGTGGGCGCGTCCTTATAGGTGGTGGGCTCGCTGCCGGTAACCCGTGACTATTGGCCCTATGCGGAGGTCCAGACTGGGTTTGAGAATTGGCAATCGACTGCCGTGGGGCGGTCCCAAGAAGGAGAATTTCCGATGGCTGCAATCTCTAGAGCCAGGACGCCTGACTCGGCATCCAGACCGACGGACTGTCCCTTCTGTGGTCAGCCACTTCTCAACAAACAAGCTATTGATCATCTCGCCGACAAAAAAGCGGCGTATGAGGCAAGGCTTCGCCGTGACCTCGAAGCTGAGGCTGAGGCACGCGCGGAAGTGAAGATAAAGGAGGCCAAGAAGTCCCTGGAGGCGGACGCGGCGAAGCAGCTCGAGTTGGCAAGACAGGACAGCGCCAAAGAGGTTGCTAGCCTGCAGGCCCAGTTGCTTGAGCTTCAGAAGAACCAGGACGCGAAAGTCAAAGCCGAGCTCGGCAAGAAGCTCGCAGACGAGCGAGAAAGACTTGAGCTCAAGTACGGAAAGCAAGAAAAGCAGCTTCAGTCGACGCTCGAGAAAGTGCAAGAACAGAACTCAGAGCTGAAGCGGCGACTAGAGCGACTGTCTGCTGGTGATCGTGGCGACTTTAATGAGGAAGAGATCCTGGCTCGCCTGGTCCGCGCATTCCCCGACGACGACATCACGCGGACCAGGCGTGGCCAGCGAGGTGCAGACATTTTCCAACGCGTGCGGTTCCGCACAGACGGAGACCTCGTCGAGGCGGGCCTCATCATCTACGAATGCAAGGACACCTCGCAGTGGAGCAACAGCTTCATTACTCAGATGAAGTCGGAGGCAACGCAGCATGACACGCCATACTCGGTTCTCATTAGTCGACGATTTCCGCGGGGACTCAAAAATCTTGCTGTAATCGATGATGTCGTCGTCGTCGAGCCCGAACGAGCAGTTGCTCTTGCCGAAGTCATGCGGCGTATGGTCATCGAGACATACCGGTCGTCAGCTATGGCTGGATCTCAGGCCGAGAAGACAGCAGAACTCTTCAGCTTCGTATCGAGTACTGAGTTCCGACAAGCTTTCAATTCCCTATTTGAGGCGAGTAAGGCCTTACAGGAGAGCTTGGCCCGCGAGAGGCAGAACCACCTGAGAGTATGGACGGAACGAGATCGTCATTACCATGACATTGGCGACAAGATCGTCCAGATTGACACACGCTTCAAGGCCATCCTGGAAGCCAAGGGCAAGGGTAGGGCACGTCGCCCACTTCGACCGACCGCCTGATCTTCGGACCCTGCAGCGAGCGACCCTCCAGGCGTAATGTCGCCCCCAGTTATGGAAGCACTGCCGTGACGAGTGTCGAGGCTCTTGCCGTCCATCGTCGTTGCGTAGAACGAATAGAAGGAGCTTGGGCCGCCTTTCTCGCTCGACGAAGAGAACTTCTGGCTCAAGCAGAACGCTTTGGTTCAGCACCTGAGAAAGCCACCGAGTGGATTCCACCGCCGCAGTTGGATCGCGGTGCGCGGACCAACGACTATCACCACCCCGAACGCCTTTTCGACGACGACGAAGCACCCTGACTTCCAGTCAGATGTTGAACCGCCCGGCGAACCCGCGCAGGGGTAAGTCGGCGCTGGTGATGAGTCCCGGCGGCGCCGCCACCACCGACTTGATCGAGTTGAGCGCGGGCATGCCGGTCACGGTCATGCCGATAGAGGCGAAGTTGTCGGGGTTGGACAGGTCCACGCCGGGTTTTGGGAAGATCATGTGTTTGTTGTAGATGCACGGGTCGCCCAGGATCTGGGTGATGTAGCAGCCCTTGATATTCCAGCTCGGGTCGGTGTGCGGGGTCATCTGCCATTCCAGGTGCGTCTCGACCCGCGGAACCCCGTCGACCATACCCTGGTACTTGATGTAGTTCCCGCCCAGCGATCCCTTGGGCAGCGTGTACCAGCCCAGGTCGACGTCCTTGGTGCAGGCGCCCAGCTCGTAGCTGAACTTGACCTCGTCGAGGTGCAGATCGAAGCAGTCGGCCATCATCAGCACGCTGTCGGCGAAGACGCGGGTGTACTTCTCCAGCTTGGAAGGGATTTCCGGATCGTCGACCGGCCGGCCGTAGCCCACCTCGATCCAGGTGTCCTTGGAGTGGTGGCATGAGACGTCGACGGACTCGATCGTGGTGATGTTCTCGATGTCGGCGACGTCGGCCGAGCACACCACCCCGAGGATCTGGTTCACGCCGGGGTTCATGCCCGTGCCATAGAAGGTCGCGCGGCCCTTCTCGCAGGCCTCGGCCAGCAACCGGGTCACCGGCTTGCCCGACGGGTGCGGGTGGTTGGTGTCGCGGTGCCAGCCGGTGATCCAGTCGGCGGTGGTGACGATGTTGATGCCCGCCTCAAGCACTTTGACGTAGAGGTCCTCGTCGGGGAACACGCCGTGGAAGGTGAGCACGTCCGGCTTGGCCGCGATGATCTCCTCGATGGTGCCGGTGGCCGTCACCCCGTTGGGCTCGATGCCCGCGAGCTCACCAGCATCGCGCCCGACCTTTTCCGGCGAATAGCAGTGCACGCCGATCAACTCGAGGTCCGGCTGCGTGGCGATGCGCTTGATCATCTCCTTGCCGACGTTCCCGGTGGCCGCCTGGAAGACGCGGATCGGTCGAGCGGGTGCATTCATTCCGGTCAGCCTTTCTGGGATGCGTGAACTTCGGCGGTGCTGCCGCCGAGGCCGTCGGGGTAGAACTGCTTGGCCCACTTGCGAATTGCGGTGAAGCCCGCGTACTCGTCGGTGGCCAGCGCCGGTGGGTCCGAGTAGCGCTGGTGCGCCCAGATCTCGATGTCCTGGCTGAACTGGCGGATCACCTCCTGCCCGAACTCGCGCGCCTTGAGCTCGGCCCGGGCCGGATCCTTGCCCGGCGCCCGGCCGATGTAGACCATGAATCGGACATCGGAGGTGGACTCGTCGACCGGGGTGATCGCGGAGATGGTGCGGTTGTCGACCATGCCCCAGCTCTTGGTGACCGCGATGCCCAGCCCGCCGTTGATGGCCTCCACGCCGCTGTTGACGTCCTCGATCCTCTGGCCGTCGTCACCCTCGAAGGTGATCGTGAAGTCGACGAAGGACACCGCGTCGGCGAAGTCGTGGCGGGTGAAGACCGGGACGATCGGGGTGTTGTGCACGTATTTGAAATGCGCGAAGTCGACGCCGTTTTCGAGGACGTACTGCGGGTGCAGCTCCAGGCGCTCGCGGTACAACCTCTGCTGCGGGTAGTAATCGTGCGCGCTGCTGCCGTCTTCGAACGCGCCGAACACCTCCGGCGCGTCGAAGTACGGCTCGCGACGCTGCACGTCGTGCCAGATGTAGACCGAGCCGTTGCGTTCCACGACCGGGTAGGTGCGCATGCGCCTGCCGCGGTTGGGGTGATCCTGGTACGGGATGCAGACGTTGCGGCCCTCCTGGCTCCACTGCCAGCCGTGGAATGGGCACTGCAGCACCTCGCCGACAACTTTGCCGCCATAGCCCAGGTGCGCGCCGAGGTGTTCGCAGTAGGCGTTCATCACCGTGAGCCGGCCGGACTCGGCCCGCCAGGCGACCATTTCCTGGTCGAAGTACTTCATCTTGTGGACGTCGCCGACGCCGATCTCGTCGGACCAGGCGACCTGGAACCAGCCGGTCGGTTTCATCGACAACGGCGGCTTAGCCATGTGTGGTGTCCTCCACGCGTACGAATATAGGCGGCGAAGCCGCACAATCACAGTACCCTCTATGAAAGTGGTAGGCTCCGCGGGTGACCAGGCCCACGGTCGCCGGGCCGCGCCCCAACCGGCGCCCCAATCGGCGTGGTCACGCGACCCGCGAGAACATGCTCGAGGCCGCGCTGAAGTCCCTCGCCTCCGGCGAGCCGGGCGCGGTATCGGCCAACCGCATCGCCAAGGAGATCGGCGCCACCTGGGGCGCGGTCCAGTACCAGTTCGGCGACACCGACGGCTTCTGGGCCGCCGTGTTGCACCGCACGGCCGAGCGGCGCGCCGAGACGTTCTCCGCGCCGGTGCGATCGGACGCACCCCTGCGCGAGCGCGTCGGCGCCATCATCGACACCCTCTACCGCGGCCTGGCGTCGCCGGATTCACGCGCGATCGAAAACCTGCGGGCCGCGCTGCCCCGGGATCCCGAGGAGCTCGAGCGTCTCTACCCGCGAACCGCCGCCGAACTCTTCTCCTGGGGCAAGAGCTGGCTGGAGACCTGCCAGAACGCCTTCGCCGGTCTCGACGTCGATCCCGGCCGGGTGCGCGAGGTGGCCGCCCTCATCCCCGGCGCCATGCGCGGACTGGTGTCGGAGCGCCAACTCGGCTCGTATGCCGATCTGGACATGGCGAGGCGGGGCCTGACGAACGCGTTGGCCGCGTATCTGGAGCAGTCCCACGTCAAATGACCCTGCGGTCTCTAGCCTTGAACGCGTGACATCCAGCGACATCACGATCCGTGCGGCGACGCCGGACGACTTCGCCCGCGTCGCCGAGATGCACTATGCGGTGTGGCGACGGTCCTGGGCCGGAATACTGATAGAGCCCCTGCTGGACATCCTGGGCCCGCCGCAACGCTGGGTCGCCGAGACCTACCCGCAAAACCTGAGCCGCCGCGGGTGGGCCATGTGGGTCGCCGAATCCGGTGGGCGCACAATCGGTGTGACGATCTTCGGGCCGGACGAGGCCGAACCTGAGTCGATTCAAATCGACGCGCTGTACATCGCGGACGATCGCCAACGGCACGGCGTCGGCGGCCGACTGCTCGATACGGTGCTGAGCGCACATCCTTCGGGTGACGTGATCTTGTGGTGCGCCGAGCGGAACGCAAAGGCCCACCGCTTCTACGAAAAGAACCGGTTCTGCGCGGACGGCCGTACCCTGGACTGGGAGCCACTGCCCGGTGTCAAAGTGGCCCACGTCGGCTACCGGCTCACCCGTCGATGACGATCCGGCCGCAGCGCGCCCGGGACACGCAGATCAGCATCTCGTCATCGCCCACCGCAATGCGGCCCCGGTGATCGACCTGTCCCGCAAGAAGTCTCACCTTACAGGTCCCGCAGAAGCCTTGCCGGCACGAGTGTGGCGTCGTCGGGTGGTGATCGAGCATCACGTCAAGCGCCGACCGATTCGCCGGAACGCCGAGCACCTGCCGCGACCGGGCGAGTTCCACTTCGAAGGGAACGCCGTCGACGACCGGCGGCGGGCTGAACCGCTCGTAATGCAGTGGGGCGTCGGCGTGCTCGTCGCGGGCCAGACGCACGGCTTCCAGCATGGCGCTCGGCCCGCACACGTAAACGGCCGTCGTCGGACCGGCACCGGCCAGTAGGTCGTCGACGCCGGCGAAGCCGCCGTGCTCGTCGTCGGCCCACACGGTCACCCGATCCGGGGCCACCGACACGACCTCGTCGAGGAACGGCATGTACTCGCGGCTGCGGCCGGCATACACTGCGCGCCAGTCGATTCCGCGTCGCTGCGCCGCACGGATCATCGGCAGGATCGGCGTCACCCCGATGCCGCCGATCACGAACAGCACGTCACGCTCGGCAGTGCCGAGATAGAACGCGTTGCGCGGGCCTTCGAACTCACATGTGTCACCGGCGTCGAAAGCCTCATGTGTCTCGATCGATCCGCCGCCGCCGTCGGGGATGCGGCGGACGGCGATGCGATAGTCCGTGCGCCGCCCCGGCGGACCGCACAGCGAGTACTGCCGGCGTCGTCCAGACGGCAGCGCCACATCGATGTGGGCGCCGGGGGTCCACGACGGCAGCAATCCGCCGTCCGGATCGGCCAGCGTCAACGCCACCACGTCGGGGGCCACGAGTTCACGCTTGATGACTACTGCGCTCTGCGTGCGCCGCACCGGCGTGACCCGCGACGGGTTCCACCGCGAGATCGAGGCGAACCCTTCGGTCAACACGCGGAGGCCCCACAACACCGCTCCCAGGCGATCGCGGTCCCGCCGGCCGTAGAGGTCGGCGGGACGACTGGCCCAAATGCTTTCCGGCATAGTCGCTCTATGTCTGCCGGATATCGACGCGGGCGAACATGCGGATCAGCGACGGGCTGATGCGCCGCATCGCGTAGCCGATCCGGGATTCGGCGGCGATCGGCACCACGGCGGGCCCGGTTCCGACCGCCTTCACGATCGCCTTCGCCACTGCCTCGGGCGTGAAGTTGCGCCGCCGGTACGCCTTGTCGGCTTTCTCGCGCGCCCGTTCCTGCTGTTCGGCGGTCATGCCGGCGTAGATGGTGTTTTTGGCGATGTTGGTGTTGACGAATCCGGGGCACACGGCCGTGACGGTAATGCCCTCGTCGGCGAAGTCGGCCCGCAACGCCTCGCTGAACCCCAGCACCGCCGCCTTGGTGGTGCTGTAGGCCACCATGGATTTCGACGGCAGGAACGCCGCCGCCGACGCCACGTTGATGATCGTTCCGCCCTGACCGCGCTCGACCATCTGCGCCCCGAACGCCCTGCTGCCGGCGATGACGCCGCGGACGTTGACCCCGATGATGGCGTCCCAGTTCGCCGGGCTGGTTTCCAGGAATCGGCCCGCCATCCCGATGCCCGCGTTGTTCACCAGGATGTCGACCACGCCGTGTTGATTGAGCGCCTGCGCTGCAAGGTCATTCATCGCGAATTCGTCGCTGACGTCGACCTGGTGGACGGCGGCCTCGGCGCCCGCCGCGCGGACGGCATCGGCCGTTTCGTTGGCCGCCTTGAGGTCGCGGTCGACGATCACCACCTTGCGGGCGCCGCGCCGGGCCAGCTCCACCGCGGTGGCCCTGCCGATGCCCGCGCCCCCTCCGGTAACCAGCGCCAGCGCGCCGCGCACCTCGCGCGGCGCGATCCGCACCGCCGGCGCGCCCGAACTCGCCACGCCGCCGGCGTTTCGGTCGACCCATTCGCTTGTCAGCCGGGCGATGACATCGGGGCGCGACGTCACCACCCAGTGCCCGCCCTCGATCGGGACCACCCTTCCGCCGGCCGGAATGGCTCCGGTGAAGCGTTGCAGGGCGGGCGTCACGAAGATGTCCTTGCGCGGCACCAGAACCTGGACCGCGACGGTGGTCTCGGGCAGTCGCGGTCCGGGTGACAGCATCGGCGCCGGCATGTTTTCCCGGTACAGGTTCAGCCCGTTCAGATAGTCGCGGACGGACCGCGGCGTCGCGCGGCGTTGGCTGCGGGTGCTCGAGCGGCCGATGCGTTCAACGGCTTCAACGACTTTCCCGCCGACGCGCAAGCGAAACGCCAATTCCGGCAGGCCCGGGCACAGGAAGAAGCCGATGTACCCCGACGACGTCAGCTGCCGGGCGACCTGACCCAGGGCACGGGCGGTGCGCGCCGACCGCAGGAAGGCGCCGGCGTACCGCAGGTGCGGTCCCGAGATCGAAGTGAAGGAGGCCACTTTCCCCATCGCCGGGCCCATCACGGACTCGTCCGTGATGGCCGCCCAGGTCTGGATCGAGCCCCAGTCGTGGCCGAGCAGGTGGACCCGCCCGACGCCAAGGCTGTCGATCACCGCACGGAGGTCCGACACCAGCTGCACGAAGGCGTACCCGGATCGGGTTGCCGGACGGGAGGATTCGCCGGCCCCGCGCACGTCGTAGGCCACGAAGTTGTAGCGACCGCCGAGTTGGTCGGCCACGCCGTCCCACACGTGGTGGTTGTCGGGAAAACCGTGTACTGCCAGGATGGTTGGGCGCTGCGGGTCGATGTCGGTGTATCGGTGCACGGCCAACGAGACGCCGTCCGGGGCGGTGATGGTCGAGGTGATCGGCATACGTCAGTGCTAAGTCAGTGCGAAGCGCGCGCGGCGGGCGAGACGGCCAGGTAGTCGACCGCCAGACCCAGGCCGCCCAACTGCGAGGGATGGAAACCCGGGCGGTAGTAGTCGCCGACCGCTCGGGCGAACCGCAGTGGGCCGGGCACCAGGCCCCGGCGTGCCGCCCGGAAGTAGTCCAGCCAGCGCGGCTTGGTCCCCGGCGGAAGGCACGGATCCACCGAGTACAGGAATCGAACCCCGCGGATCCACAGCAGCACCATGGCCGGGCCGACGACCAGCTGGGCGCGTGCCCGCCGCCAATACCCGGCCCGCAGGTGCTGCATCGTGTCGAAGGCCACCGCCTTGTGCTCGACCTCCTCGGCGCCGTGCCAGCGAAGCATGTCCAGCATCACCGGGTCGGTGCCGATGGCGTCGTGCGCCGCCGAGTTCAGCACCCACTCGCCCAGGACGGCGGTGTAGTGCTCGATCGCCGACACCAGGGAGACCTGTTCCAGCAGCCAGCTGTGCTGTCGCCGCGGGCTCCACCCGGGCCTGGGTCCGAGCACTTTCTCGAACATCCACCTGATCTGGTCGGTGTACGGGGTCACGTCGACGCCCCGGGCGGCGAAGTGACCGAGCACCCTCGCGTGGGCCTGCGAATGCACCGCCTCCTGGCCGATGAAGCCCTGGACGTCCAGCCGCAGCTGATCGTCTTTGATCAGCGGCAGCGCCTTCTTGAACGCCTCGACGAAGAACTCCTCGCCGGCGGGCAGCAGCGTGTGCAGGACGTTGAGGACGTGGGTGACGAACGGCTCCCCCGGCACGTAGTGGAACGGCAGCGTCGCCCAGTCGAAGTCGACGTCGCGCGCCTCGAGGACGAGGCGCTCGTGGTCCAACGACGCTCCAACTTTCGAGGGTGGACCCGCGGCCCGGTCGTCGACGGTGAACATCGCGCCCCCTCCCCATCGAGTGCTGGCAGTATACGGCGCAGGGGCTACCCGGCCTCGGCGCGCTGCTTCAGCCGCTGCAACGTCAGCCGAATGTGTTCGGCGTTGGCGGCGGGGCGATCGGCCACACCGGTGGACTTGCCGGCAACCTTGCGGAACCAGCCCGGCCTGCGGTCCCAGGTGCTTTCGGTGACCCGGCAGCCGCCGTCGGCATCTTCGATGTCGTATTGCCATCGCGCGATCGGTACGACGGTATGGCGCACTTCGAACCCGAAACGCCGGCCCGGATCCGCGTCGGTGACCGTGCACTTGGTCTTCCAGCGCCGACCGCCGTTCTCGTTGTGCCCGGTGAACACCGCGCCCGGCCGAACCGCATCGCCTTTGCGCCACTCCATCGCCACCGCTTCCTCGGCCAGCGAAGCCAGTGTCAGCAGGTCGGTGATCAGGCCATAGACGACGTCCGGCCGGGCATCGATCTCGACGGTGGCCGCGACATCCGGATCGGTCATTCGACGATCATAGCCAGCAAATAACGGCGGCCCGGGTTTGCGTGCGTGGTGGATTGCAGCCCATCCCAGCTTTCTTCACACTTGGAGGTGAACCGCAACCGTCAGGGGCAAGAATGCGAGTCGGCGTTCCGACCGAAACCAAGAACAACGAGTTCAGGGTGGCCATCACCCCGGCCGGTGTCGCCGAACTGACCCACCGCGGCCACGAGGTGATCGTGCAGTCGGGCGCCGGAGAGGGTTCGGCCATCGCCGACGAGGAGTACAAGGCGTCGGGCGCCCAACTGGCCGGCGACGCCGAACAGGTGTGGGCCGAAGCCGACCTGCTGCTCAAGGTGAAGGAACCGATAGCGCCCGAGTATGGCCTGCTGCGGAACCGCCAGGTCCTGTTCACCTATCTGCACCTGGCCGCGTCACGCGCATGCACCGACGCGCTGTTGGCCTCCGGCGCAACGTCCATCGCTTACGAGACCGTCCAGACCGCCGACGGGACGCTTCCGCTGCTGGCCCCGATGAGCGAGGTCGCCGGGCGGCTCGCCGCCCAGGTCGGGGCCTATCACCTGATGAGAACCGAAGGCGGGCGTGGTGTCCTGATGGGCGGGGTGCCGGGCGTCAAGGCCGCCGACGTCGTGGTGATCGGCGCCGGCACGGCCGGCTACAACGCCGCCCGGGTCGCCGGCGGCATGGGGGCGGCCGTCATGGTTTTCGACCTCAACATCAACAAGCTTCGGCTGCTTGACGCGGAGTTCGGCGGCCACATCAGCACCCGCTATTCGTCGGCGTACGAGTTGGCGGGCGCCGTCAAACGCGCCGACCTGGTGATTGGGGCGATCCTGGTCCCGGGCGCGAAAGCCCCCACGCTGATCTCCAATTCGCTCGTCGCACAGATGAAGAGCGGAGCGGTGCTGGTGGACATCTCGATCGACCAGGGCGGCTGCTTCGAGGACTCCCGCCCGACCACCCACGACCACCCGACGTTCGCCGTGCACGACACCCTGTTCTATTGCGTGGCGAACATGCCCAGCGCGGTGCCCAAGACGTCGACCGTGGCGCTGACCAACGCGACCATGCCGTATGTGCTCAAAATCGCCGATGACGGCTGGCAGGCGGCATGCCGGTCGGATCCCGCCCTGGCGAAAGGCGTTTCGACGCACGACGGGTTGCTGCTGTGCGAACGGGTGGCCACCGACCTGAACTTGCCGTTCACCGACTGGTCGAGCGTACTGGCCTGACCCTCAGCCTTCGCCGGTGAGCCACGGCAGCACCGAGCGGGTGACCTCGGCGATGAGCGGTCGCAACGGGTCGGCGTTCTGGTTCGCCGACTGCGAGCGGGTCATCAGCGACAGCAGCACGCGCTGCCCGTCGGGACCGTAGGCGACGCCGATGTCGTTGGTGCTGCCGTAGTCCGCCGTGCCCGTCTTGTCCGCGGTGGTCCATGCGGGCGGCAGGCCCGCCCGCATGGTCGAGGTCACGTTTCCGCGCATCCAGTCCTCCAGTTGGCGGCGTTGCGGCTCGCCGAGAGCCGTTCCGGTGAGGAGGTTTTGGATCCCGCCGCCGAGGGCCCGCGGGGTGCTGGTGTCGCGCGGGTCGCCGGGTATCGCGGTGTTCAGCTCGGTTTCCCAGCGATCCAGCCTGGTGCGATCGTCGCCGATGGAGCGGGCGAACTCCGTGATGGCCGGGGGCCCGCCGATCGCCTGCAACAGCAGGTTGGCGGCGGCGTTATCGCTGTGCTGCAGCGCCGCCGCGCACAGCTGAGCTAAAGGTATGCTGGTACCGGCCCGCGGGGCGGTCACCGGGGAGTTGGGCAGCAGCGTCCCGGGATCGACGAAAACGGCTTGCTGCAAATCCAATTCGCCACGCTGGGCCTTCTGTAGCACCCGCGCGGCGGCGTAGGCCTTGAAGGTCGAACACATCGCGAACGGGTCACCGTCACGATGCGCGAGGGTGCGCCCCGTTGCGATGTTGGTGGCGAAAAGCCCTACATACGCGTTGTACTGCCGCTCCAGTTCGTCGAGCCGGTCGCCCGGGTCAGTATCCGGCAGGGCGGCAGCGCGCCCGCACGCGGTGAGGGCGGACGCGGACACGGCGAGCGACAGCATTCGCCGACGCGACAGTGCGGGCACGGGCGTCAATCGACGAGACCGGCGATGATGTCGGCCACCGGTCCCGGGCGCGCCTCCCGGAACGCCGTTCCCGCCCAGAGGGTCATCCCGTTCGGGTCCTCCATGGCCGCAGCCGCCTCGCGTATCGGCAACGTCATCTGGTTGACCTCCGGATAACCGAGCGGGGCCACGGTGTCGAGCATCCGGACGAACTCGTTCTCCAGTCCGCGCGCGTACCGGCCCGAGAAGGCGCGGGAAACGATCGTCTTGCCGAACAGTTGGTTCTTCATGGCCGTGCGGTGCGCGGGGTTGGTGCCGGCCTCCTCGGACAACAGCAGGGCGGTGCCGACCTGCGCGGCCACCGCTCCCCTGCGCAGCGCGCCGGCGATGTCCCCGGCGGTGCCGAGCCCACCCGCCGCGATGATCGGGACCTCGCGATGCGCCCGGTGGATCCGGTCGATCAGCTCGTGCAGCGACTCGGTGCCGGGGTCCATGTCGGGCGCGAACGTGCCGCGGTGCCCGCCGGCATCCGGGCCCTGGACCACCAGGCTGTCCGCGCCCGCGGCGATGGCAACCCCGGCCTCATAGGCCGACGTCACAGTGACCATCACCAGCAGGCCCAGGGCACCCAGCCGGCCGATGACATCGGGCGCCGGCACGCCGAAGGTGAACGACACCAGCTCCGGGCGCACGTCGGCCACCACCTCGAGCTTGCGTTCCCAGTCGTCGTCGCCGCCGAACTCCGGATGGCCGACCGCGACCTGGTAGTAGTCGGCGATCTCCTCGAGCTCCTCGGCGTAGTAGTCCAGCTGCACCCAGTCGGCCACGCTTGGCTGCGGCACAAACAGGTTGACGCCGAGCGGGCCGGTGGTGGCCGCGCGGGCCGCCGCAATGTCCTCGGCGAGCCGCTCCGCGCTGACATACCCGCCGGGGACGAACCCGAGCCCGCCGGCATTGGACACCGCCGCGGCCAACGCGGGGGTGCCCGGGCCGCCGGCCATCGGCGCACCCACGATGGGCACCATGATGTCCCAGAAGCCGAGTACCATTCGGCTAATTTACCATCGCCCGAAGTTGTTGGGGCAGTGATCGTTTGGAGGCGTAGGGACCCAGGACGGCGGCGCCGTAACGCTGGCTCAATAACCGGCGGGCCACCGCGTTGACCTCGTCGACGGTCACGTCGTGGATCCGCTGCAGGGTGTGCTCGATGGTGCGCTGGGTGCCGTAGTTCAGTTCGTTGCGGCCCAGGCGGCTCATGCGGGAGCTGGAATCCTCCAGGCCGAGGACCAGCCCGCCGCGCAACGACCCCTTGGCGATTCGGCATTCCGCCTCGGTAATGCCGTCGCGGGCCACCGATTCGAGCACCTCACCGGTCACCCGCATGACTTCGTCGAAACGCTCCGGCAGGCACGCGGCATACACCGAAAGCGCGCCGCTGTCGGCGAAGACGTCCAGTGCGGAGTAGATGGAGTACGCCAGACCGCGGGACTCGCGGACCTCCTGGAAAAGCCGGGAGCTCAGGCCGCCGCCCAGCGCGGTGTGCAGCACCGACAGTGCCCACCGATGCGGCCACGTGCGCCCGGGGATCCGAACGCCCAACGAGACGTGGGCCTGTTCGGAATCGCGGTTGCCCAGCATCAAACCGGGGTGGCCCGTCACCCGTCCGGCGCCCTTGCGCGGGGCCGTCGCCTGTCGGCCCCGGACCAGGTGCGGCCCGAATTGCTCACGGACCAACGCGACCACCTCGTCGTGGTCGACATTGCCGGCCACCGCGACGACCATCCGCTCCGGGGTGTAGCGCCGCACGTGGAAGGAGTGCAGCTGCGTCCGCGTCATCGCCGACACCGATTGCGAGGTGCCGATCACCGGGCGGCCGACGGGGTGGTCGCCGAACAACGCCCCCAGAAACATGTCGCCCAGCGCGTCCTCGGGGTCGTCGTCGCGCATGGCGATCTCTTCGAGGACGACGTCACGTTCTACTTCGACGTCCTCCGAGGCGCAGCGGCCGTTGAGCACCACATCGGCGACGAGGTCGACGGCCAGCTCCAGATCGCTGTCGAGCACGTGCGCGTAGTAGCAGGTGTGCTCCTTGGCGGTGAAGGCGTTCAGCTCGCCGCCGACGGCGTCCATCGCCTGCGCGATGTCCACGGCGGTGCGGGTCGGGGTGGACTTGAAGAGCAGGTGCTCCAGGAAGTGCGCCGCGCCGGCCACCGTCGCGCCCTCGTCCCGCGACCCGACGCCGACCCACACGCCGACCGACGCCGAACGCACCGCGGGCAGGTGCTCGGTGACTACCCGCAGGCCGCCCGGCAGGGCCGTGCGGCGGACGGCCTTGTGTTGCGCCTCGACCACCTGCTTACCGCGCCGCAGGGCCGGCCCGGGATCAGCTGCTGGCTGTCGCGGCATCGGCTGGTGCTGCGGACGCAGGCGCCTCGGGCGCCGCCGACTCCGCTGCATCGTCTTCGGCCACCAGGACGAGTGAGATCTTGCCCCGCTTGTCGATGTCGGCGATCTCGACGCGCAGCTTGTCGCCGACGTTCACGACGTCCTCGACCTTCGCGATGCGCTTACCCCTGCCGAGCTTCGAGATGTGCACCAGGCCGTCACGACCGGGCAGTAGCGACACGAACGCGCCGAAATCCGTTGTCTTGACCACGGTTCCGAGGAAACGCTCGCCCACCGTCGGCAACTGCGGGTTGGCGATGGCATTGATCTTGTCGATCGCGGCCTGCGCCGAGGGACCGTCGGTGGCGCCGACGAAGACCGTGCCGTCGTCCTCGATGGAGATCTGCGCGCCGGTCTCCTCGGTGATGGCGTTGATGACCTTGCCTTTGGGGCCGATGACCTCACCGATCTTGTCGACGGGCACCTTGATGGTGGTCACCCGCGGCGCGTACGGACTCATCTCGTCGGGCGCGTCGATGGCCTCTGCCATGACCTCGAGGATGGTCAGCCGGGCTTCCTTGGCCTGCGCGAGCGCACCCGCGAGCACCTGCGACGGGATCCCGTCGAGCTTGGTGTCCAGCTGCAGCGCGGTGACGAAGTCCTTGGTGCCGGCACACTTGAAGTCCATGTCGCCGAACGCGTCTTCGGCGCCCAGGATGTCGGTCAGGGTGACAAAGCGACGCTCGGTACCTCCGCCTTCCACCTCTACGTCGTCGGAGACCAGACCCATCGCGATCCCGGCCACCGGCGCCTTCAGCGGCACACCGGCGTTGAACAGCGCCAACGTGGACGCGCAGACCGAACCCATCGACGTCGAACCGTTGGAGCCCAGGGCCTCGGACACCTGGCGGATGGCGTACGGGAACTCTTCGACGCTGGGCAGCACCGGAATCAGGGCCCGCTCGGCGAGCGCGCCGTGCCCGATCTCGCGCCGCTTGGGCGACCCGACCCGGCCGGTCTCGCCGGTGGAGAACGGCGGGAAGTTGTAGTGATGCATGTACCGCTTGGACGTCTCGGGCCCCAACGAGTCGATCTGCTGGGCCATCTTGACCATGTCGAGCGTCGTCACCCCGAGGATCTGGGTCTCGCCGCGCTCGAACAGCGCGCTGCCGTGCGCCCGCGGAACCACCGCGACCTCGGCTGACAGCGCGCGGATGTCGGTGATGCCCCGGCCGTCGATGCGGAAATGGTCGGTCAGGATGCGCTGCCGGACCAGCTTCTTGGTCAGCGAACGGAAGGCGGCGCTGACCTCCTTCTCGCGGCCCGCGTAGGTCTCGGCGAGCCGCGCCAGCACCTCGGCCTTCAGCTCGTCGGTGCGCTGGTCGCGCTCCGCCTTGCCGCCGATGCTCAGCGCGGCGGCCAGCTCGTCGGTGGCCACCGAGGCAACCGAGTAGTACACGTCGTCGCCGTACTCGGGGAACACCGGGTACTCACCGGTGGGTTTCGCGGCCGCGTCGGCCAGCTCCTGCTGGGCTTTGCACAGCGCGGCGATGAACGGCTTGGCTGCCTCCAGGCCTTCGGCCACAACGCTTTCCGTCGGCGCCTGGGCGCCGCCTTCGACGAGCGCGATGACGTTCGCGGTGGCCTCCGCCTCGACCATCATGATGGCCACGTCATGCTCGCTGTCGGGCTTGCCGTCCTGTTCGCCGACGATGCGTCCGGCCACCACCATGTCGAACACGGCCCGCTCGAGCTGCTCGACCGTGGGCAAACCGACCCAGGTGCCGTCGATCAACGCCACCCGGACGGCACCGATCGGTCCGGAGAACGGCAGGCCACCCAGCTGGGTGGAGGCCGACGCGGCATTGATCGCCAGCACGTCGTACAGGTCGTTGGGGTCGAGGCTCAGGATCGTCACCACGACCTGAATCTCGTTGCGCAGCCCGGCGACGAACGACGGGCGCAGCGGTCGGTCGATCAGCCGGCAGGTCAGGATCGCGTCCGTGGAGGGCCGGCCCTCACGGCGGAAGAACGAACCGGGGATGCGGCCGGCGGCATACATCCGCTCCTCGACATCGACGGTCAGCGGGAAGAAGTCGAAGTGCTCCTTGGGGTTCTTGCTGGCGGTGGTCGCCGACAGCAGCATGTTCTCGTCGTCGAGGTAGGCGACGACGGCACCGGCGGCCTGCTGAGCGAGCCGACCGGTCTCAAAACGGATGGTGCGGGTGCCGAAGCTCCCGTTGTCGATGACGGCGGTCGCCTCGAACACGCCTTTTTCAATTTCAGATACAGACATCTGTGTCCGTACGGCCTCTCTGGTATTCGGCTGTTTCGCGGCGTCACGCGCACCAGAGGGCTTCGAACCAACTCATCGGGCCCGGCGGGCCCGCGAGCCACCCTGACAGCTCCCGAACAGCGAGCCTGAATACGGCTACGGCCATCGATTGAAGCGGCCGACCTTCCCCAGATCCGGAGAGCCCGGCAGCCACTACCGAGGACCGCCCGATACAGACCGGGCTGCTCCCCTGGACTTGCATAGTGACACGCTGGAACGGCACGCACGGATCTGCGCGAACCGCACCGTTTGCTCGGACCGAAACGGCCCAGAACGGACCCCACTCTACACGGGCCGAGTCGGCCCGCTTCCGGGGCGGAAGATTTGCCGGGTGCGGCCCCGGTCAGCGACGCAGACCCAGGCGCTCAACGAGCGAGCGGTAGCGCTCGACGTCGACCTGGGACACGTACTTGAGCAGCCGCCGTCGGCGACCCACCAGCAGCAGCAGCCCCCGCCGGGAGTGGTGGTCGTGCTTGTGCACCTTGAGGTGCTCGGTCAGGTCGGCAATCCGCTTGGTGAGCATGGCGACCTGCGCCTCCGGGGACCCGGTGTCGGTGTCATGCAGGCCGTAGGTGCCCAGGATTTCCTTTTTCTGCTCGGCTGTCAGCGCCACGCAAATGTCTCCATCAATCGGTCCGCGATCAGTGATTGCGGGCGCGGCCACCGCGAACCGCAGCACGCGCCGATGTCGTCCGGCAGTTTAGCAGCGGTTTAGGCGCCGGGCACAAACGCGGCGGGCGTGCGGGCTGCGGCTTGTCGCCACACGGGTCACTCCCGTCCCGCTGTGGAAGGACGGGCACCCACCAGGTGCCGCCCGGCGCAGAGACTGATGTGACAGTTGTGACCGGGATCAGCCCGCAGATAACATCGCGCGCGCCCGCTCGGTGTCGTTACCCATCGTGGCGACGAGGTCGCGCACCGAGTCGAACTTCAGCTGTCCGCGGATCCGCCCGACGAAGTCCAGCGCCACGTGCTGCCCGTACAGGTCGGCGGTGGTGTCCAGGACGAAAGCCTCGACGGTGCGGGTACGCCCGGAGAAGGTCGGGTTGGTGCCGACGGACACCGCGGCCTGGTAGCGCTCCCCCGGGACGACGGTGCCGGTCACCGGTCCATGCCCGAGCACGGTGAACCACGCGGCGTACACGCCGTCGGCCGGGATGGCCGAATACATCGGCGGCGCCACGTTCGCGGTGGGAAAGCCCAGCTCGCCGCCCCGTCCGTAGCCCCGCACCACGACCCCCTCGACGCGGTGTGGGCGGCCGAGCGCGTCGGCGGCCGCCACCACGTCGCCGGCGTCCACGCAGGACCGGATGTAGGTGGCGGAGAACGTCACGGTCTCGTTGCTGTGGTGCTCGGTCAGCAGCGACATCGACTCGACCGCGAACCCGAATCGCTCGCCGGCACGCCGCAGGGTGTCGACGTTGCCGGCCGCCTTCTTGCCGAATGTGAAGTTCTCACCGACCACGACCTCCACCACATGCAGGTGTTCCACCAGCAGCTCGTGCACGTAGCGGTCCGGCGTGAGCTTCATGAAGTCGGTGGTGAACGGCATCACCAGGAAGACGTCGATGCCCATCTCTTCGACGAGTTCGGCGCGGTGCGTCAGCGTCGTCAGCTGCGCCGGGTGGCTGCCCGGATAGACCACTTCCATGGGGTGCGGGTCGAACGTCATCAGCACGGTCGGCACGTTGCGTGCACGGCCGGCCTTGACCGCGTGCGCAATCAGTTCGGCGTGCCCGCGATGCACACCATCGAACACCCCGATGGTGAGCACGCACCTGCCCCAGTCCGTGGGAATCTCGTCTTGGCCGCGCCACCGCTGCACGATCGCAAGCCTACGGCCCCACGCCCGCTGTCGGTGACCGGAGCCAGATCAGGCAGGCTTTGCCTAAACTCTCTTGGTGTGAGGGCTGACGACGAGCCTGGCGGTCTCACCGCGGTCGGCCAGGACTATCTCAAGGCAATCTGGAATGCTCAGGAGTGGTCCCCGGAAGGGGCCCCGCACCGGGTCAGCACCAAGATGCTGGCCGAGAAGATCGGGGTGTCGGCCAGCACCGCCTCGGAATCGATCCGCAAACTGGCCGATCACGGACTCGTCGACCACGAGAAATACGGCGCCGTGACCCTGACCGAGAAGGGTCGGCGGGCCGCGCTGGAAATGGTGCGCCGCCATCGGTTGCTGGAGACCTTCCTGGTCAACGAGCTCGGCTACGCCTGGGACGAGGTGCATGACGAGGCCGAGGTGCTCGAACACGCGGTGTCGGACCGGCTCGTGGCGCGCATCGACGCCAAGCTGGGGTTCCCCCGGCGCGACCCGCACGGTGACCCCATCCCCGCCTCCGACGGGCAGGTGCCCGCGCCGCCGGCCCGCCAGCTGTGGGGGTGCGGCGACGGCGACGCCGCGACGGTGGCTCGCATCTCCGATGCCGACCCGGAGATGCTGCGCTACCTCGCCGGCGTCGGCATCAATCTCGACTCCAAGCTGCGGGTCCTCGCCCGCCGCGAATTCGCCGGCATGATGTCGGTGGCGATCGAATCGGCCGACGGCGCCGAGACCACGGTCGATCTGGGCAGCCCGGCCGCGCGGGCGATCTGGGTGGTGGCCTGACTCCGCACGCCCGGTGCGCTGAGGGTCAGCTCAATCGGCTAGCAGCCCCTTGGCGATGTGGGTGACCTGCACCTCGTTGCTTCCGGCGTAGATCATCAGTGACTTCGCGTCCCGCGCCAACTGTTCCACTCGGTATTCGGCCATGTAACCGTTGCCGCCGAACAGCTGCACCGCCTCCATCGCGACGTCGGTGGCCGCCTCCGACGAGTACAGCTTGATCGCCGACGCCTCGGCCAGGGTCAGCGGTTTCCCGCCCCTCTGTCGCTCGATGGTGTGAAACACCATGTTCTGCACGTTCATCCGGGCGATTTCCATTTTCGCCAGCTTGAGCTGGATCAGCTGGAATTGGCCGATGTTCTTGCCCCACAGGGTCCGCGTCTTCGCGTAATCCACGCAGAGCCGGTGGCATTCGTTGATGATGCCGAGCGCCATCATCGCGATGCCGATCCGTTCGGCGGCGAAGTTGTCGCGGGCGCTCTCCCGGCCGTCCCCGCTGGCGTGGTGATCGTTCTCCCCGAGCAGGCGATCCGGGGTCAGGCGCACGTTGTCGAAGAACAGTTCGCCGGTCGGCGAGGACATCATGCCCATCTTTTTGAACGGCTTGCCCTGCGTCAGCCCCGGCATGCCCGAGTCGAGCACGAAGATCTGCACCGGCCGGTTCCGCTTGTCCGCCGACGAATCGCCCTCGTCAAGCTTGGCGTACACCACCAGCACATCGGCGTACGGCCCGTTGGTGATGAATGTCTTCTGCCCGTTGAGGATGTAGGCCCCGTCTCCGTCGCCGGAACGCCGGACTGAGGTCTTCATGCCGCCGAACGCGTCCGAGCCCGAGTCGGGCTCGGTGATGGCCCACGCCGCGATCTTTTTCAACGTCATCAGGTCGGGCAGCCAGCGCTCCTTCTGGGCCAGCGTGCCGCGGCTCATGATGGTCGCCGCGCCCAGCCCCAGGCTGACCGACGCGGTGCTCAGCAACCCGATGCTGACCCGGGCGATCTCGGAGACCAGCACCGCGACCATCGACGCCTGAGCGCCCATGCCGCCGAAACCACCTGCTTCAGAGGGGTTTTCGCCGGTAGCGGCGCCGTCTGGCCGGGCCCGCTCGCGGTCGAGCATCTTCTCGACTGCCTCGGCGGCCATTGCATCGAGCCCGAACTGGCTGAACAGCTTGCGCGCGATCGGATACGGCGAGATCGCGCCGGTTTCCAAGTCGTCCAGGTGCGGACGGATCTCCTTGTCGATGAACTGACGGACCGCGTCCCGGACCATCAGGTCGGTGTCGGACCACTCGATCATGGTCGCGTGCGCCTCAGCGTTCGGCGCGCTGGTAGGCGGTGACGACGGCCGCGCCGCCCAGCCCGATGTTGTGCTGCAGCGCGGCGGTGACGTTGTCGACCTGCCGCTTGTCGGCGGTGCCGCGGAGCTGCCAGGTCAGTTCGGCGCACTGCGCCAGCCCGGTGGCGCCCAGCGGGTGCCCCTTGGAGATCAGGCCGCCGGACGGGTTGACCACCCAGCGCCCGCCGTAGGTGGTGTCGCCGTTGTCGATCAGCTTGGGCGCCTCGCCGGGCCCGCACAGGCCCAGCGCCTCGTAGAGCAGCAGCTCGTTGGCCGAGAAGCAGTCGTGCAGCTCGATGACCTGGAAGTCTTCCGGACCCAACCCTGACTGGTCGTAAACGCGTTGTGCGGCTTGCACATTCATGTCATAGCCGATGAGGTTCTTGGCGCTGCCGTCGAAGGTCGACGCGAAGTCGGTGGTCATGGCCTGGCCGACGATCTCCACCGCCCGGCCCGCGAGCCCGTGGCTTTCCACGAAGCCCTCCGAGGCGACGATCGCCGCGCCGGACCCGTCCGACGTGGGCGAGCACTGCAGCTTGGTCAGTGGGTCGGAGATCATCCGCGCCGCCAGGATGTCGTCGAGGGTGTAGGACTCCTGGAACTGCGCGTACGGGTTGTTGACGGAGTGCTTGTGGTTCTTGTAGCCGATCTTGGCGAAGTGTTCAGCGGTGGTGCCGTACTGCTTCATGTGTTCGCGGCCGGCGGCGCCGAACATCCACGGGGCGACGGGCAGCGCGAACTCGTTGATCTCGGCCATCGCCTTGACGTGCCTGCCCATCGGCGGTTCGCGGTCGTCAGCGCCGCCGCTCAGCGCGCCGGGTTGCATCTTCTCGAAGCCGAGCGCGATGGCGCAGTCGGCGAGGCCGCCGCGGATGGCCTGTGCCGCCAGGAAGAGCGCGGTGGAGCCGGTCGAGCAGTTGTTGTTGACGTTGACAATGGGAATCCCGGTCATGCCGAGTTCGTAGAGCGCCCGCTGCCCCGACGTCGAATCGCCGGCGACGTAGCCGACGAAGCCCTGCTCGACCTCGCGGTAGTCCGCACCGGCGTCCTGCAGCGCTTTCGTCCCCGACTCCCGCGCCATGTCCGGGTAGTCCCAGCCCTCGCGGCGGCCCGGCTTCTCGAACTTGGTCATGCCGACGCCGACGACGTAAACCTTGTTGGACCCATTCTTGGACACTGCGAGCACCTTCCGGGCAGGCTGGAGACGATCGCGCCCAGCGTATGCCTACAGCGTCGCCGGGCGGAGCACCACCACCGACTTGGTCCCCGGGCCCTCGTCGCGCAGCAGCGCGATCACCCGGCCGTCGGCGCCGCAGGCGGCGTAGACGCCGTCGATCCCGGCCGCGGAAAGCGGCCTGCCGTTGCCGGTCGCCTCGGCCTCGGCGGCGGTCAGCTCGCGGTGCGGAAACATCAGCAGGCACGCCTCGTCGAGCGTCCAGGTCAGCCGGGGCCGCTCGGCAAGGTCGTCGAGTGGGCGCGCCTCGGCCAGCGTGAAGCGCCCCACGCGGGTGCGCCGCAACGCGGTCAGATGCCCCCCTACACCGAGGGCTGCGCCGACATCGCGGGCCAGTGCCCGGATATACGTCCCCGACGAGCAGTCGACCTCCACGTCGACGTCGACCAGCTCATTGCGCGGCCGCGTGTCCAGGACCTCGAACCGGTCGATACGCACGGGACGGGCCTGCAGCCGGACGTCGCGGCCCTCGCGGGCAAGCCGATAAGCGCGTTGGCCGTCTACCTTGATCGCGCTGACCGCCGACGGCACCTGCTCGATGTCGCCGCGCAGCCCGGCGACCGCGGCGGCGACGTCCTCGGCCGTCAGGTGCTCGGCCGAAACGTTCTGCAGCACCTCGCCTTCGGCGTCCTCGGTGGTCGTGGTCCGGCCCAGGCGGATGGTGGCGGCGTACGACTTGGAGGTCGCCGTCAGCAGGCCGAGAACCTTTGTGGCGCGCTCGACGCCGACCACCAGCACGCCGGTCGCCATCGGGTCCAGCGTTCCCGCGTGGCCCACCTTGCGGGTGGCGAAGATGCGACGGCAGCGCGCCACGACGTCGTGACTGGTCATACCGGCCGGTTTGTCGACCACGACGAGCCCCGGCCCGCTGCGCCCTCCGCTCACAGCACGATGGCGGTCAGCACCAGCCCACGGTCGACCGACCAGCGGCCCCGCAGCGCGGTCAGCGGCGGACCGGACGGGGTTTCCCCGTCGACCAGGATCTTCGACACGAACACACCGGTGCTGCCCCGGCCGGACGGTTCGACGTCGAACACGATGTGAGCATCCTCGAAACCCAACCAGCGCTGCGTCAACGGGAACCAGGCCTTGTACGTTGCCTCCTTGGCGCAGAACAGAATCCGGTCCCAATGCAGGCCCTCGGGCAGCGCGGCGATCTCGTGGCGCTCCTCGTCGAGCGCGATCGCGCCGAGCACGCCGTCGGGCAGTACGTCGTGCGGTTCCGCGTCGATGCCGACCGAGCGCACCGACGCGGCCCGTCCCACCACCGCGCCGCGGTAGCCGGTGCAGTGCGTGAGGCTGCCGACCACGCCGCCGGGCCAGCACGGTTCCCCCTTGTCGCCCTTGAGAATCGGTGCGGGCGGCACGCCAAGCTCGCCCAGCGCCAGGCGGGCGCAGTGACGGACGGTGATGAACTCGTTGCGCCGCTTGGCGACCGACTTGGCGATCAACGGCTCCTCTTCGGGCAGCGGGGCGAGGCCGGGCGGGTCGGAATACAACTCCGCGGACGCGAGATCGTCGGCCACCGTCACCGGCAGCACCGATGACACCAGCGTGCGCGCGGTCATCGGGCCTGCCGCTGCCGCAACCGTTCCCGGAATTTGGTGGCCTGCTGGCGCATCTCCTGGGTGATGGCGAAGTGACCGCCGAAGTCGTTGAGGTAGCCGGGCGGGTACTGCGGATCGGGCAACACCTGCCGCAGCCAGGTGTACGGCTTGCGGCGCCGCCACTCCCGCGGGTAGCCGACCGACACCTCCTCGAAGCGCACGTCGTCATACCAGGTGGTGCGGGGGATGTGCAGGTGGCCGTAGACCGAGCACACGGCGTTGTAGCGGGTGTGCCAGTCGGCGGTCTTGGTGGTCCCGCACCAGAGCGAGAATTCCGGGTAGAACAACGCGTCGCAGGGCTCGCGCACCAGCGGGAAGTGGTTCACCAGGACGGTTGGCGTCATCCAGTCAAGCTGTTCGAGGCGGGCGCGGGTGGTGGCCAGCCGCTCGCGGCACCAGGCCTCGCGGGTGGCGTAGGGCTCGGAGGAGAGCAAAAACTCGTCGGTGGCCACGATGTTGCGCTCCCGCGCGATGATCAGTCCCTCGGCCTTGCTCGCCGCCCCCTGGGGCAAGAAGCTGTAGTCGTAGAGCAGAAACATCGGCACGATCGTGGCCGGCCCGCCGCGCTCGGTCCACACCGGGAACGGGTGCTCGGGGGTGACGACGCCCATCTCGTCGCACATGTTGACCAGGTAGTCGTAGCGCGCCTTCCCGAAGACCTGCATGGGATCGCGGTTCGTGGTCCACAGCTCGTGGTTGCCCGGGACCCAGATCACCTTGGCGAAGCGGCGTCGCAGCAGGTCGAGCGCCCAGCGGATCTCGTCGGTGCGCTCGGCGACGTCGCCGGCAACGATCAGCCAGTCGTCCGGCGAGGCCGGGTACAGCGCTTCGGTGACCGGCTTGTTGCCGAGGTGACCGGTGTGCAGGTCGGAGACCGCCCACAGCGTCGGCTGCGCGCCGCTCGTCGATTCCCGTCTGGCCACGAACACCCACACTATCGATTCGGGCCGGGCAGCCCCCGCCGCGGTAGAACAAGTTCAGGTTCGCCTGTGACGGCGCGCACACGACTTGTACACTCCCGGCAAGAGAGACCGCCGAGGCGTCAGGGGTGTCGTATTGGCCAATGTGCGACTGATCGGGGCGGTCGGTGCACTCGTCGCCGCGGTCATCGGGGGCACAGTGGGTTGGGAAGGGGCCCCGCGCGGAGCGGGCGGGATCAGGCCCGTCGAGCTGCGGTCGACCGCCGAGCCGCTGGAAACCACCATGAAGAGCCCCATCGTGGCGACCACGGACCCGCGCCCGTTCGACGCATGCGAGGACATCCCGTTCGACGTGATTCAGCGGCTCGGATTGGCTTTCACGCCGCCCGAACACGAGGACGGGCTGCGCTGCCACTTCGACGCGGGCAATTACCAGGTGGCGGTCGAGCCCATCATCTGGCGTACGTATGAGCAGACCCTGCCGGCGGACGCCCTGGAGACGACGATCCAGGGCCACCGCGCCGCGCAGTACTGGGTGTTGAAGCCGACCTACCACAACAGCTACTGGTATTACTCGTGCATGGTTGCGTTGAAGACCAGCTATGGGCTGATCCAGCAGTCGCTGTTCTACTCGACCGTCTACTCCAACCCCGAGGTGGACTGCATGTCCACCAATTTGCAACGGGCCAATGACCTCGCGCCCTACTACAAGTTCTAGGGGCCCGATGGCCTTCCTGGCCTGGGCTCCGTGACTACGGCGTCAACACGATACGCGCAGCCCACGTCGAGCCCCCTGAGGGGAATCGGCGGTAGGGCCCTCGGCAGACTGCTGGGACTCCCGGCGCCAACGACGGATTACACCGTCAACCGCGTGCACGTGCCGATGCGCGACGGGGTCCGCCTGGTGGCCGACCACTACGCGCCGCACACGCCCAGCCCCGCCGGGACATTGCTGGTCCGCGGACCCTACGGGCGCGCGTTTCCGTTCTCGCTCGTGTTCGCCAAGCCCTACGCGGCCCGCGGCTATCACGTCGTGCTGCAGAGCGTGCGCGGGACGTTCGGGTCGGGCGGGACGTTCGAGCCGATGGTCAACGAGGCCGCCGACGGCACCGACACCGTGGTCTGGCTGCGTGAGCAGCCCTGGTTCACCGGCCGATTCGCCACCATCGGGGTGTCGTACCTGGGCTTCACCCAGTGGGCGCTGCTCAACGATCCGCCGCCGGAACTGGCCGCGGCCGTCATCACCGCGGGCCCCCACGACTTCGCCGCCTCCGCGTGGGGTACCGGCGCGTTCACGGTCAACGACTTTCTGGGCTGGTGCGATCTGGTCGCGCACCAGGAGGAACCCGCGCGCATCAGAGCGGCCCTGCACCAAATGCAGGCGCGCCGCAAGGTTTCCGAGGCGGCCCGTGCGCTGCCGGTGGGTGCCGCGGCGCGGGCGCTGCTGGGCGCGGGCGCGCCGTGGTTCGAATCGTGGTTCGAACACCCCGACACGGACGATCCGTTCTGGGATGCGCTGCGCTTCAACCAGGCGCTGGACTCCGTGCGGGTGCCCGTGCTGCTGATCGGCGGCTGGCAGGACGTCTTCATCCGGCAGACGCTGCAGCAATACCGCCACCTGCGCGGCCGGGGCGTCGACGTCGCCCTCACGATCGGCCCCTGGATGCACACCCAGCTGCTGGGCAAGGGGCTGCCCACCAGCGCCCGAGAATCGCTGGACTGGTTGGACGCCCACCTGGGCGGCGCCACCCTGCGCAGGCCCGGCAGGGTCCGCGTGTACGTCACCGGGCAGGGCTGGCGCAACGTGCCCGACTGGCCGCCCGCCGCCACCGAACGGGCCCTGTACCTGCGACCCGGCGGCTACCTGGGTGAGACCGCGCCGACCGGATTAAAGGGCCTGAAACCGGCGAGGTTTCGTTACGATCCCACCGATCCCACGCCCGCCACCGGAGGGCCGCTGATGTCGGTCGACGGAGGTTACCGCGACGACAGCCGGCTCGCATCGCGGAGCGACGTGCTGGCCTTCACCAGCGCCACCCTGACCCACGATCTGTGCGTCCACGGGAGCCCGGTCGTCGAGTTGACGCACAGCTCCGACAACCCCCACGCCGACCTTTTCGTCCGGGTCAGCGAGGTCGACGCCAAGGGCCGGTCGAAAAATGTCAGCGACGGCTACCGGCGGTTGGGCGCCGCGACAAAGACCGTGCGCCTCGAACTCGACGGGATCGCGCACCGGTTCCGAGCCGGTTCACACATCCGCCTCCTGATCGCCGGCGGCTGGTTCCCCCGGTACGCACGCAACCTCGGCACCGGCGAACCGGTGCTCACCGGCAGCCAGTCCGTGCCGGCGACCCACACCGTGCGCTACGGCCGCTCCCGGCTGCTGCTTCCCGTGGGCTCGGTCGATTTGTCAGCCGACCGCATCGCGGACCCGGGCGGCGACCTCGGTTAACGCCGCCTCGTCGTGGACGGGCGCCCCCAGCGCCGGACGCAGCGGCAGGTGAACCCAGCAGGTGCACCCCTCGTACTCGGGCACCCGGGGCAGACGCACCGGCTCGACCACCGGCATCGCGGACACCACCAGCACGGCCAGCTTGTGCCTGGGCCGAAAGTCCAGCCGGTCGGCGCGCACCGACTCGGCCGTCCAGATGTGCAGGTCCTCGATTGCCCCGAGACATTCCGGCCGGTTAACCGCGAGCGCCGCAACGACTTTCGCCGCGGCCCGCACCACCAGGTGGTCTTCGGTGCTGTCGGCGGCCGCGGTGTCCAGCAGCTCGCGGTGCTCGGGCCGCACCCGCTCGGCATGGCTGTGCGCGACAGTCGGGAACAACAGGAATTCCTGGGAAGCCACCACGAACCGCTTCTCCCCGATGCCGCCCTTGCGCAACAGCACCCGCTGCCGGCCGTCGAGCAGCGCGTGCACGACCGCGCTCCACTCCTTGAGCGCGGGCCGCGTCATCGGGCCATCCGGGTAATCACCTCGGCCGGCGCATCGGTGATGTTCCTGTACATGCCAACCACGATAGGCGGAGGCCGCTTGTCACATCCGCCACAACAGCCCCCGCGAGGGAGAGGACGCTCGTTGCGCCCGCCTCGCAGCGACATCGCCGCATGCCTGACTACCGTTGCCCTATGACCGACGACATCCTGCTGATCGACACTGACGAACGGGTACGCACCCTGACCCTCAACCGGCCGCAATCCCGCAACGCGCTGTCCTCCGCGCTACGGGATCGGTTCTTTGCAGCCCTCGCCGACGCCGAGACCGATGAGGACGTCGACGTGGTAATCGTCACCGGCGCCGATCCGGTGTTCTGCGCGGGGCTGGATCTCAAGGAGCTGGGCGGCCATTCGGCGCTGCCGGACATCTCGCCGCGATGGCCGGCGATGACCAAGCCGGTGATCGGCGCCATCAACGGCGCCGCCGTCACCGGCGGGCTGGAGCTGGCGCTGTACTGCGACGTCCTCATCGCTTCGGAGCAGGCGTGCTTCGCCGACACGCACGCCCGGGTGGGCCTGCTGCCGACCTGGGGGCTGAGTGTGCGGTTGCCGCAGAAGGTCGGCGTCGGCCTGGCCCGGCGCATGAGCCTCACCGGGGACTTCCTGTCCGCCGCCGACGCGCTGCGCGCGGGCCTGGTGACCGAGGTGGTGCCGCACGACCAGCTGCTGACCAGCGCTCGCGCGGTGGCGTCGTCGATCGTCGGCAACAACCAAGATGCTGTGCGGGCCCTGCTGGCGTCCTACCACCGGATCGACGAGTCGCAGACCAGCACGGGGCTGTGGCTCGAGGCGATGGCGGCCAGACAATTCCGGACCAGCGGCGACGACATCGCCGCCAACCGCGACGCCGTGCTGCAGCGCGGCCGGGCGCAGGTGCGTTAGCTCGTCATTTCGTTCCATATGGCCGTCGACCTGCGGACGCTGTGACAAGATTCCTCCAACCAGGCGAGAGGTTCAGGAGGATTCGATGCGTGCGGTCGTCGGCCCGGCCATGCGGCTTTTCGGCGGGCTGACCCTCGCGGCCGGGGTCGCGGTCGCGCCGCACGCCGCCGCGCAACCGCCGCCGGGATTTCCGAACCTCGACAATTTCACCCCGGTGTCGGCGGACGGCTACGTCACGACCCCCCACCCCGGCGGCACGCCGCGCATAGGTTTCTCGACCGCGTCCGCGCTGGTGTGTGACTTTTACGGCGGGCCCGCGCCGCCGCCGCAGCCGTCACAGGACATCAAGTGCACGGGCGACATGCCCGGGATGGACGATGTCACCTTCCCCGGGGGCGGCCGCCCGAGACCGGGCGATTGCGTAGTGGGGGCGGTGAGCTTCAAGGGACCCGGCTACGAACTGAGCCGGATGTCGTACGGCGGCTGCGACGGCAACCCCGCCGCCCTGCCGTCCGGCGGCAAACCGTTGGGCGTGGGCCAGAAGCTGTCGTACCTCAGCGTGACGTGCGCCGTGGGTGCCGACAACCTGCTCGCGTGCCTGGACACCACCAGCGGCGAACACGGGTTCGTCGTGCAGCGCTCGGGAAGCTGGGCCTTCTGACGGTGTTCTGACGGGGGTCAGCCCAGCGCCGTGCGAAGCGACGCCACGACATCGCCGATCGGGCCGGTGGTCGAGTAGCCGGCGGCCAGCCGATGGCCACCGCCGCCGAACGTGGCGGCAACCGACGCCAGATCCATGTCGGCTTTGGCCCGCATGGACACCGACCACTCCTGCGGCCTGACCTCTTTGAACACGGCCGCAACCTCGGCCTCCTGCGTGGTGCGCACGATGTCGACGATGCTCTCGACTTCCTCGGGCCGCGAACTGACCCACTCCCGGTTTTCGACGACCGCGTACACCAGCCCGCGGCCGCGAACCGCGTCGGGCAGCAACTGCACGGAGCCGAGCACACGCGACAACAGCGGCAGCCACCCGAACGGATGGCTGTCCATCAGCGTCCGGCTGATCGCGGCGTTGTCCACGCCCATCTCGACAAGGCGGGCCGCCAGTCGCAGCGCGGAGGCGCTGGCCCAGCGGAAGGATCCGGTGTCCGTCGTCAGACCGGCGTAGATGCAGTGCGCGACGTCCGGGTCGATGCGCTGACCCCACGTGTCGAGGATCTCGGCGACCATCATCGTCGTGGAATCCGCCGACACTTCGACGAAGTTCGCGGTTCCGAACATGTCGTTGCTGGCGTGGTGATCGATGACCAGCAGCGGCCGGCTGCCATCGGCGAGATCGCTCAGCGGGCCCAACCGTTCGGCGCACGGAATGTCAACCGTCACGACCAAATCGACATCGCGGCGCATGTCTTCGGGGCTGACCAGCAGGTGGCAGCCCGGCAACGACGCCAGCGACTCCGGCAGGCTCGGCGGTGCCCCGAAGCCGACCTCGACGTCTTTGCCGCACCGGTCCAGCACCAACGCCAGCGCCAAGCCGGCGCCGATGGTGTCGGCGTCGGGATGGACGTGCGCGACCACCGCGACCGTCGCGGCGCCGGACAGCAACTCGACGGCGCCGACAACGTCGACGCGCGCCCCCGCGATCGGGGCGCCGGCCAGCTCAGTTTTCGAGTTGATCGTCGTCACCGGCGTCTCCAGCGTCGAAGGTATCGCTGGGTGGTCCCGCGAGCGACCCGACCTCACGATACGGGTCGGCGTCGCCGGCCGGCTTGGCGCCCGAGCGAACCCGTGCCAGGTCGGCGTCCGCCGCGCGCGCCCGGGCAAGCAACTCGTCCATCCGGTGCACGCTGTCGGCCGTCGTGTCGCGGGTGAACGTCAGGGTGGGAGTGAAGCGCACCCCGGTGCCCGCCCCGACCTTCGTGCGCAGCGCGCCCTTGGCCCGCTCCAGTGCGGCCGCCGCGGCCGCGTAATCGGGCTCGTCGTCGAGGGTGCGTCCAATCACCGTGTAGAACACCGTCGCGTCGTGCAGGTCCGCGGTCACCTTGGTCTCGACGATGGTCACGCCGTCCAGCCCTGGATCCTTGATCTCGAACTCGATCGCCGAGGCGACGATCGTGGAGATCCGTTTGGCCAGCCGACGGGCCCGGGCGGGGTCAGCCATCGGCGCAGCGCCCGAACATCAGGCGCGCTCCTTTTGGACCAGCTCGTAGGTCTCGACGACGTCGCCCTCCTTGATGTCGGAGTAGCCCAGCGTCATACCGCACTCGAAGCCCTCGCGGACCTCGGTCACGTCGTCCTTCTCCCGTCGCAGCGAGGTCACCGTGAGGTTGTCGGCGACCACGATGTTGTCCCGCAGCAGCCGGGCCTTGGCGTTGCGGCGCACCACACCCGAGCTGATCATGCAGCCGGCGATGAGGCCGATCTTCGAGGAGCGGAACAACGCCCGGATCTCGGCGCGGCCCAGCTGATTCTCTTCGTAGATCGGCTTGAGCATGCCGCGGAGGGCCTTCTCGATCTCGTCGATCGCCTGGTAGATGACCGAGTAGTAGCGGATCTCCACGCCTTCGCGGTTGGCCAGCTCGGTCGCCTTGCCTTCGGCTCGCACGTTGAACCCGATGATCACCGCGTCCGACGCCGACGCCAGGTTGACGTTGGTCTCGGTGATGCCGCCGACGCCGCGGTCGATGACGCGCAGGGCCACCTCGTCGTCGACCTGGATGCCCATCAGGGCCTCCTCGAGCGCCTCGACCGTACCGGCGTTGTCGCCCTTGAGGATCAGGTTCAGCTGGCTGGTTTCCTTCAGCGCCGAGTCCAGGTCCTCCAGGCTGATCCGTTTGCGGGACCGCGCGGCCAGGGCGTTGCGCTTGCGAGCGCTGCGCCGGTCCGCGATCTGGCGGGCGATGCGGTCCTCGTCGACGACCAGGAAGTTGTCACCCGCGCCCGGCACCGACGTGAAACCGATGACCTGCACCGGCCGCGACGGCAGCGCCTCCTCGACGTCGTCGCCGTGCTCGTCGACCATGCGGCGCACCCGACCGTAGGCGTCACCGGCGACCACCGAGTCGCCGACGTGCAGCGTGCCGCGCTGCACCAGCACGGTGGCCACCGGGCCGCGACCGCGGTCGAGGTGTGCCTCGATCGCCACACCCTGAGCCTCCATCTCGGGGTTGGCCCGCAGGTCCAGGGCGGCGTCGGCGGTCAGCAGCACCGCCTCCTCGAGCGCCTCGATGTTGGTGCCCTCCTTGGCGGAGATGTC
This sequence comes from Mycobacterium sp., assembly GCA_031292665.1. GTDB lineage: Bacteria > Actinomycetota > Actinomycetes > Mycobacteriales > Mycobacteriaceae > Mycobacterium. Next base: position 38,514 of record JARLGR010000005.1, read on the forward strand.
GACGAACATCGTGTCGCCGCCGAAATCCTCTGCCACCAAACCGTATTCGGTGAGCTGCCCGCGGATCTTCTGCGGGTCGGCGCCCTCCTTGTCGATCTTGTTGACCGCCACCACGATCGGCACGTCGGCCGCCTGCGCGTGGTTGATGGCCTCCACGGTCTGCGGCATGACGCCGTCGTCGGCGGCGACCACCAGAATGGCGATGTCGGTGGCCTTCGCGCCGCGGGCCCGCATGGCGGTGAACGCCTCGTGGCCCGGGGTGTCGATGAAGGTGATCGGCCGTTCGACGCCGTCGTGCTCGACGGACACCTGGTAGGCGCCGATGTGCTGGGTGATGCCGCCGGCTTCGCCCTCGCGGACGTTGGCCTGGCGGATGGTGTCCAGCAGTCGGGTTTTACCGTGGTCGACGTGGCCCATCACGGTCACCACCGGCGGACGGGTCTGCAGATCCTCCTCGGTGCCTTCGTCTTCGCCATAAGTGAGGTCGAAGGATTCCAGCAGCTCGCGGTCCTCGTCCTCCGGGCTGACGACCTGGACGACGTAGTTCATCTCGCCGCCCAGCAGCTCCAGCGTCTCGTCACCGACCGACTGGGTCGCCGTCACCATTTCGCCGAGGTTGAACAGCGCCTGCACCAGCGCGGCCGGGTTGGCGTCGATCTTCTCGGCGAAGTCCGATAGGGACGCGCCACGCGCCAGCCGGATCGTCTCGCCGTTGCCGTGCGGCAGCCGCACGCCGCCGACGACGGGCGCCTGCATCGAGTCGTATTCCTGGCGCTTCTGCCGCTTGGACTTGCGGCCGCGCCGGGGTGCACCGCCGGGACGGCCGAAGGCGCCGGCCGCACCGCCGCGCTGCCCGGGAC
>JARLGR010000156.1 GCA_031292665.1 Mycobacterium sp.
CGCCGCGCCGCCCCACCAGTCGGGCCGGGCCGCCCCCCCTCCCCTCGAGCCGGCCCCCGCGGGTTCGACCGCGCCGGCCCCCCGAACCGAAGTCATAGGCGCGCCGGCCCCAGAACCACCGGACCGCGGTTGGCGACGCATCCTGCGGCTGGCCACCTTCGGCCTCGTCAAGCTCGGCCCGTCGGCCGCCCACCGCCAGGAAGCGCAGTTCGAAGCGGCCGTCCGAACCGTCCTGCACGGCAGTTACAAGGTGGGCGTACTCGGTAAGGGCGGCGTGGGCAAAACGTCGGTGGCCGCCACCATCGGTTCGCTGTTCGCCGAACTTCGCAGGCACGACCACGTCGTGGCGATCGACGCGGACACCGCCTTCGGCCGGTTGAGCAGCCGCATCGATCCGGCGTCGACCCCCTCGTTCTGGGAGTTGACCGCGGACCAGAACCTGCGGTCGTTCGGGGATGTGGTCGGGCGTCTGGGCCGCAATTCCGCCGGCCTGTACGTGCTCGGTGGCGAACCGGCATCCGGTCGACGGCGCGTGCTCGATTCCGCGATCTACCGGGAGGCCGCCCTGCGGCTCGACCAACATTTCACGATCTCGGTCATCGACTGCGGCTCGACGATGGACGCACCGGTCACCCAAGAGGTGCTGCGCGATCTGGATGCGTTGATCGTGGTGTCCTCGCCGTGGGCCGACGGCGCATCCGCCGCGGCGCGGACGATGGAGTGGCTGTCCGACCAGGCCCTCTCGACGCTGCTGCAAAACACCATGGTGGTGCTCAACGACTCCGACGGCCACGCCGACAAACGCACCCGGGCGTTGCTGGCGCGCGAGTTCATCGATCACGGACAACCCGTTGTCGAGGTGCCCTTCGACCCCCATCTGCGGCCCGGCGGGGTCATCGACGTCAGCCACGAAATGGCCCCGGCCACGCGGCGCAAGTTCCTCCAGGTAACCGCAACCGTTGCAGGGTTTTTCGCCGCGCGTCCGGCCCGCACCCGCGAGCGGCGGCCGGCCGACGACCGCGGCTAGGTACAGCTAGGCCCGCTCGGCGGCCCGCTTGAGGCCACCGCTCTCCATGGCCAGGTATGAGCGGATCCGGCGCCCGGCCAGCGGCGCCGCCAGCCACGCCAACGGCCCCGTCACATGGAATTCCAGGGTCGTGGCCACGTGGCCGCCGGCGTCGTCGATGCGATGCACGGCCTCGAACGAAAGGCCCGGTTGTGCGGCCGCCCAGGTGAACTCGCGCATCGGCTCGAGCCGGGTGACGGTCCATACTAGCGGGCGGCCCTTGGGTTGGGTGACGTGATAACGGCTGCCCACCGCGAGCGGACCTGGGTCCAGGCGCTTGATCTCCCGCATCGACTCGGTCCAGGCCGGCCAAGCCTCCACGTCGACCAGCAGGTCCCACACCCGTGCGGCGGGTGCGTGCACTGCTTCCTCACATCGGTATCGCATGTCTCTCCCTGCGGACCATCTCATGCGGTGGTGCGCCTTCGGCGGTTCTGCGGAAGTGCACTTTGAGCAGGCAACAAGTTGGCCGGCGCCGACGTACTGGCTCACCTGGCCGCCTCGGATCGTCAGCACGATGGCGGCGAAGAGCCGGTCGGCGTGGCGTTCGCGAAGCGGTCCGGGATGGTGCGGGAGGGCACACCCGACGAGTTTGAGGCGCTGGCCGGACGGATCAGCGTTTTTCGGTTCGAGTCGGCATAACGAAACAGCGCGAGAGATCGAGTGACCTCTCGCGCCATTCACGTCGGCCGGAGGCACCGACCGCACTTCCGAAGAGGAAGCAGGACGGCGCATCCGGCGTCCCCGCCGGTGGCCGCAGACCCCTCAAATCAGCGGCCCCTCCTGGCGGGTTAAGCCGACCTGGCCGTGTGGCGCACCGGGTAACCGTTGCGCTCGGCCAGGGATCGCAACTGGCGCAGCGCGAATGTGCGTCCGCGGCCCGCTTCGGGGATCACCACGCCTGCCCACAGCCCCTCCGCGCCCGCCGATTCGACGGCGTCGCGCGCGCACTGCCACCGCCGCGGGCACGCCCGGCACAAGGCCTTGGCCTCGTCGTCGGGAGCCTCCGTCCAACGATCGGGGTCCTGTGTGCAGGCGCCGAGTGGGGTGTTTTGCAGAGCCGTTGCGGTCATGTTCGCCAGTTCCTCCACAAAGTGTTGCAGTTCTGCGTCCTACTGGGCGGGAGTCTATAGCACTAACTGTATCATTGCAACAGTAATATAGCCTGAGGGCGGTTACAAACGGTGTCAACGCTCCGGTAATTACGGCGCTGGTCCAGCGGAAACCGTCGCTTAGCTGTGGAAATCGCCACGTGTATTTCCTGCATCGCCGCAGTAAGAGCTGCGAATCAGGCGTCTTGGGACCCGGCGGCGCCGCCGCGCCGGCCTAACCGTAGCGATGGCGCGGTTGCGCCGTGGACACGCGGAGGGTCCGCCGGAGTGAAATTGTGATCGAAAACCGTAGCAAAGCGATAGCATCAGGGCAGTGCAACGGTTAGAATCAAGGGCGTGGCCACCCCCGTTCTACCGTCCGCACCACTCCCCAGCGAGGAAACACCAAGATGACCAGTGCCGAGCGGACTGCGCAGCCAGCGCTGCTCGTGCACACCGGTGACACCTCCCATTCGATCGAGCCCGGACATGGTGCCGTCACCATCGGCCGAGAGCCGCAGGCCGGCGTGCAGATCGACGACCCACACATCTCTCAGGAGCACCTGCGGGCGGAGCCCACCGACGGTCAATGGCGAATCGTTGACAGCAGCCCCGACGGCATGTTCGTCGACGGACTGCGAAAGACCTCGGTGACGGTCACCGACAAAACCGTCGTCCGGTTCGGCGACCCGACCGCCGGTAAGGCCTTGACGTTCGAAGTCGCCAGGCCTGCAAACACCTCGACCGAGTCGGGCGACCACGAAGCCGACTTGCGGGCCGGTGAACCGGATCCCGGCATGGTTCGCGCCGGTTCCGCCGCTGCGGCGCGCCGCCGGGAGCTGGACATCAGCCAGCGCAGTCTCGCGGCCGACGGAATCATCAACGCGGGTGCGCTCATCGCCTTCGAGAAGGGCCGCAGCTGGCCGCGGGAACGAACCCGGGCCAAGCTCGAGGAGGTGCTGCGGTGGCCCGCCGGAACCATTGCGCGGATCCGCCGCGGGGAACCGGTCGCCGGTGCTGCGGCCACAACCGCCCCGGCACCCGGGGGTCCTTTCGCCGGCGCCCCGGCACCCGAAGCCCCCGGGCCCGACGGCCCCGCCTCGTTGATCGCGCAGGCCGTTGCCGCCGCGGTGGACGGCTGCCGCCTGGCCATCGCCGCGTTGCCGGCGGTCGACGACCCCGATTTCACCGAGCGGGCGGCGCCCATCGTCGCCGACCTGCGCCAACTCGAGGCGATTGCCGTGCGGGCGACTCGCATCAGCCGGATAACCCCGGAGCTGATCAAGGCGTTGAGCGCGGTCCGCCGCCACCACGACGAATTGATGAGGCAGGGTGCTACCGCGCCGGGCGCACCACTGGCGCAGCGGTTGTATGCGGCCCGCCACCGGGCAAACCTCTCGACTTCCGAGACCGCACAGGCGGCCGGTCTGTCCGAGGACGTGATCGTCCGCGCCGAGAGGGACGATGCGTTGCCGCCGGACGCCACCGACGCGATCGAAGCTTTGATCCGTCAGATCAGTTGACCCACGCGGCGAAGAGCCGAAAATCGCTCGCGCGCCCTGTGAACTGGGCGCGCGAATGGCGCGATCCCGCTAGTGAGCGAAAGCGTGACACGCCAAAGCCATAGCGAGTACAAAGTTAGGCATGCTGGTGAGCGGCGACCGATTGCATCCGGTCGATTCCCTGTGACACTTGCGATTCGGCAGCGCATCCCGCAGGAGGACCTGTGGAGCCTCGTCTGCGAGCAGGTGCGGCGTGAATTCGTAGGTATGACTTGGAATTTGCCGACTCCGGGCGAGCCCGCCGCTGAAGCAGCGGACGTGTTCGCGTCTCGCTATCAGGGCGACTTCATCCGGACCACGGCCGATGATGACTGATCGTCTGGCCGATTTGTTCGAAACCGCCGTCGGCACGCTGCCCATGTCCGAGGCGCGGGCGCTGGACATTTTCACGGAGATCACCGACTACGACGAATCGGCGTGCGATGCATGGATCGGTCGCATCCGGTGTGGCGACACCGACCGTGTGACGCTGTTCCGCGCCTGGTATTCGCGGCGAAACTTCGGGCAGTTGGCGGCATCGGCCCGAATCTCGATGGGTGCCCTGGCCGCCAGGGTGCCGATCGGCGGCCTCTACGGGGATATCACCTACCCGGTCACCTCGCCTCTGGCAATCGCCATGGGGTTCGCCGCAAGCGAAGCGGCGCAGGGCAACTTCGTCGACGCCATGGAAGCGATCGACGCGGTCAACACCGCCGGGGCCGAGCACCTAGTCGCGTGGCTCAAGGCGGTCGTCTACGGCGCGGCCGAACGGTGGACCGACGTCATCGACGAAATCAAGGGCGCCGCTAAATGGCGGGATAAGTTCCTGGCCGCCGCGGCGGGGGTCGCGCACGGCGTCGCCGCCGCGAACCTCGGCCTGTTCACGGAGGCCGAACGGCGACTCGCCGAGGCCAACGATTCACCGGCCGGTGAGGCATGCGCGAGCACGATCGCGTGGTATCTCGCGATGGCGCGCCGCAGCCAGGGCAACGAAGACTCCGCGATGGCTCTGCTGGAATGGCTGCAGACGACTCACCCGGAGCCCAAAGTGGCTGCTGCGCTGAAGGATCCGACCTACCGACTGAAGACCACCACCGCCGAACAGATCGCCGCGCGCGCCGACCCGTGGGATCCGAGCAGTGTCGTGGCCGACAACTCGGCTCGGGAGGCGCTGCTGGTCCAGGCGCAGGCCGAGCTTGACCGCCAGATCGGCCTGACCCGCGTGAAAACACAGATCGAGCGGTATCGCGCCGCGACGATGATGGCCAAAGTGCGCGCCGCCAAGGGCCTTAAGGTGGCGCAGCCGAGCAAGCACATGATCTTCACCGGGCCGCCCGGCACGGGCAAGACGACCATCGCACGGGTAGTGGCCAATATTCTGGCCGGATTGGGCGTCATCGCCGAACCGAAATTGGTAGAGACGTCCCGCAAGGACTTCGTCGCCGAATACGAGGGCCAGTCGGCCGTCAAGACCGCCAAGACGATCGATCAAGCCCTCGGCGGAGTGTTGCTGATCGACGAGGCCTATGCGCTGGTGCAGGACCGCGACGGACGAACCGACCCCTTCGGGCAGGAGGCGCTGGACGTCCTGCTGGCGCGGATGGAGAACGACCGCGACCGCCTGGTGGTGATCATCGCGGGATACCGCTCCGACATCGATCGGCTTCTGGAGACCAACGAGGGTCTGCGATCGCGGTTCGCCACCCGGATCGAATTCGACACCTATTCGCCCGAGGAATTGCTCGAGATCGCCAAAGCCATTGTCGCTGAGAATGATTCGACGCTGAGTCCGAAGGCCACCGACGGCCTGCTGGAGGCGGCCAAGCAGCTGGACCGGCACACGCTGCAGGGGCGACCCGCCCTCGACGTCGCCGGCAACGGCCGCTACGCGCGGCAATTGGTGGAGGCCGGCGAACAATGCCGCGACATGCGGCTGGCGCAGAGCCCCAATGTCGATGATCTCGACGAGGATCGGCTGCGCGAGATAAACGGCGCGGACATGGCCGAGGCGATTGCCACGGTGCACGCGCACCTGGACATGAGAGAGTGAGACATGGGGTTTCGCCTGACCACCAAGGTTCAGGTTAGCGGCTCGCGCTTTCTGCTTCGCCGACTCGAGCACGCCATCGTGCGGCGGGATACCCGCATGCTTGATGATCCGCTGCAGTTCTACAGCCGGTCGGTGGCCGTCGGGGTCGTCGTCGCGGTGTTGATCACGACCGGCGCCTTGCTGCTGGCCTACTTCCGGCCGCAGGGCAAGCTCGGCGGCAGCACCCTGCTCGCCGATCGCAGCACCCATCAGCTCTACGTGGTTCTGTCGGGGAAGCTGCATCCCGTCTACAACCTGACCTCGGCGCGGCTGGCGCTCGGGAATCCCGCCACTCCCTCCGTCGTGAAGTCCAGCGAACTGGGCAACTTCCCGATGGGCCAGACGATCGGAATACCGGGAGCGCCATATGCCACGCCCGTTTCGTCAGACGCCTCCTCGGTCTGGGCGCTGTGCGACACCGTCACCAAGGCCGACAGCAGCGCGCCCGCGGTGCAGACGGCGGTGCTGGCGATGCCGTTGACGATCGATACCTCGATCGACCCGGTTCATCCGAACGAGGCGCTGCTGGCCTCCTACGAGGGGAACACGTGGATCGTCACCCCCAAGGGGCGCCACGCCATCGACCTGACCGACCGAGCACTGACATCAGCGGTGGGGATACCCGTCACGGCCAAACCGGCGCCAATCTCTGAGGGGCTGTTCAACGCATTGCCCGACGTCGGCGCCTGGCAGCTGCCGCCGATTCCGGACGCGGGTTCCCCCAACACACTTGGGCTCAGCCCCGACCTCGTGATCGGCTCGGTATTCGACGTCCTCACCGGCAAGGGGCCGCAACACTACGTGGTCCTGCCCGACGGCGTCGCGCCGGTGAACGCCACCACCGCCGCCGCGCTGCGCGCCACCCAGTCGCACGGGTTGGTGGCACCTCCCACGTTGGTGCCCAGTCTGGTTGTCCGACTTCCAGAAGGGGTCTACCCCTCGCCGCTGCCCAACGAACCGCCCAAGATCTTGGGCCGCTCCGACGAGCCGACGCTGTGCTGGACGTGGGAACGCAGGGCCGGCGACCAGAAGCCGAAGACGATGGTGCTGGCCGGTCGGCACCTGCCAATACCGTCATCCGTCGTGAACACCGGCATCACGCAAATCCGCGGCACCGCAACCGTTTACCTCAGTGGCGGCAAGTTCGTGGCGCTGCAGTCGCCGGATTCCCGGTACGGTGAATCGCTGTACTACGTCGACCCGCAGGGCGTGCGGTACGGGGTGCCGAGCGCGGACGCGGCCAAGGCACTGGGGCTGGCAGCCCCGAAAACCGCGCCGTGGCAGATCATTCGGTTGCTGGTGGACGGGCCGGTGTTGTCGAAGGACGCCGCCCTGCTGGAGCACGACACGTTGCCGGCCGACCCGAGCCCCCGGCAGGTACCCGCCGGTACCCCCGGAGCGCACTCATGACGACGAAGAAGTCCACCCCGACCATCAGCCGCGGGCCGCGGCTCACCCCCGGTGAGATCAACCTGACGCCGCCCCGCGATCTCGGGATCGAGGTCCCCCCGTCGGGCGTGCAGAAGATCCTGCCCTTTGTGATGGGCGGCGCCGTGCTCGGCATGATTGGGATCGTCATCGCCGGCGGCAAGCAGCTGTCGCCGTACATGCTGTTGGTGCCGCTGATGATGGTCGTGATGGTGGTGGCCGGCATGGCCGTCGGCATTGGCGGCGGCGGCAAGAAGGTGACCGAGATCAACGCCGACCGCAGGGAATACCTGCGGTACCTGGCCGGACTGCGTGGCAGGGTGACCTCCTCGGCAGAATCGCAGGTCGCCTTCTTCGGTTACCACGCGCCCCATCCGGACGATCTGCTGTCGATCGTCGGCACCCAGCGTCAGTGGTCGCGGCCGGCCAACGCCGACTTCTATGCGGCCGCCCGCATCGGAACCGGCGATCAGCCGGCGGTCGTCCGACTGATCAAGCCGGCCGTCGGCGGCGAGGCGCCGGCGGCGGCCACGGCGACACAGCCGTTCCTGGAGCCGGTCAGCCACATGTGGGTGGTGAAGTTCCTGCGGACCCACGGGATTGTCCACGATTGCCCGAAGCTCTTGCAGCTGCGCACGTTTCCGACGATTGCGGTCGGTGGCGACCGCGCGCGCGCGACCGGGCTGCTGACCGCAATGGTCTGCCATCTCGCGGTATTCCACCCACCGGACGCGCTGCAGATCCGGGTGCTGACCGACGATCCCGACCATGCCGACTGGTCGTGGCTGAAGTGGCTCCCGCACGTTCAGCACCCGACGGAGACCGATGCCGCCGGGCCGATCCGGATGATCTTCACCCGGCCCGACGCGCTCGCCGACCTGGCCGCGCGCGGACCGCACGCCCCCGACTCGCTTCCCGAGGGCCCGTACGTGATGGTGGTGGACCTGACCGGCGGCAAGGCCGGGTTCCCGCCTGACGGCAGGGCGGGTGTCACGGTGCTCACGCTCGGCAACCACCGCGGATCGGCCCACCGCATCCGGTTGGGCGTCGACGGGAGTGCCGACGACAGGCTGCCGGGCCAGCCGTACCGTCAGGTGGCGTCGGCTGCCGACTTCATGCGCCCACAAGACGCCAACCGCGTCGCGAGGAAGCTCGCCGGGTGGTCGATCACCGGCACGATCCTCGCCAAGAGGTCACGGGTGCAGAAGAGGGTGGCGACCGAATGGCATCAACTGGTCGGCGCCCAAAGCGTAGAGGAGATAGCCCCCGCGCGGTGGCGGATGTACACCGACACCGACCGTGATCGGCTCGGGATCCCGTTCGGTCGCGCATCCAAGACCGGCGACGTCTTGCACCTGGACATCAAGGAGTCCGCGGAATTCGGCGCCGGCCCGCATGGCATGCTCGTCGGGACGGCGGGTTCGGGCAAGTCCGAGTTCCTGCGGACCCTGATCCTGTCGTTGGTGGCCATGACGCACCCCGACCAGGTGAACCTCCTGCTGACCGACTTCAGGGACGGTTCGACTTTCCTCGGCATGGAGAAGCTTCCGCACACGGCGGCTGTCGTCACCAACATGGCGGAGAGCGCCGACCTCGTCAGCCGGATGCGAGAGGTGCTGAGCGGCGAGCTCGACCGCCGGCAGATGATCCTCCGTCAGGCCGGAACGCAGGTGGGCGGCGCCGATCCGCTCACCAGCGTGGCCGAATACGAGAAGTACCGGGAGCGCGGCGCCGACCTACCGCCGCTGCCAACGCTTCTCGTCGTCGTCGACGAGTTCGCCGAGTTGCTGCGAGACCATCCCGACTTCATCGCGCTGTTCGACCGGATCTGCCGCGAGGGAAGGTCGCTGCGGGTGCATCTGCTGCTGGCCGCCCATTCGCTGCAGGTGAGCGGGGCGCGCATCGACAAGCTCGAGACCGACCTCACCTACCGGATCGCGTTGCGCACCGCGAGCTCTCAGGACTCCAGGGCGGTGATCGGCACTCCAGAAGCGCAGTACATCACCAAGAAGGAAAGCGGCGTCGGGTTTATCCGGGTGGGCATGGAAGACCCCGTCAAGTTCAGCACCGTGTACACCGGCGGCGCCTACGTGCCGTCGATCGCCGCGCAGAACGACGGCGACAGCGCCCCGTCCGGCCAGCAGAAGGCCAGCCCGAAGGCGTTGCGAATACACGAGTTCACGGCGGCTCCGATCCTCGGTCCGGTGATGACGTGATGACCCGCGCCGACGACGATGCCGTGGGGGCACCGCCCGCTTGCGGGGGAGAGTGGCGCCGATGACTATTGAACCGGAGGTACGCACGCTGCGCGAGGTAGTGCTGGACCAACTCGGCACCGGGGAGACCCGTGCCCACCAAATGTGGTTGCCGCCGTTGTCCGATCCCGCGCCGCTGAACGAGCTCATCGAACGCGACACCCGCAAACCGTTGCGGTTCGCGTTGGGGATCATGGACGAGCCACGCCTACACCGCCAGGATGTCTGGGGCGTCGACGTCTCCGCGGCCGCCGGCAACGTCGTCGTCGCGGGGGCCCCGCGCACCGGGAAGTCGACATTTTTGCAGACGTTGGTGATGTCGGCCGCCGCCTCGCATTCGCCGCGGGACGTCCAGTTCTATTGCCTCGACCTCGGTGGCGGCGGCCTGGCCTACTTCGAACACCTGCCGCACGTCGGCGGGGTAGCCGGCCGATCCGAGCCCGACCGGGTGCGCCGATTGATCGCGGAGATGCAAGCCGTCATGCGCCAACGAGAATCCAGCTTCAACGAGCACCGGGTGGGTTCCATGGCGGCCTACCGGCAAATGCGCGCGGATCCCAAGCAACCCGTCGCCGCCGATCCGTTCGGCGACGTGTTCCTGATCATCGACGGGTGGCCGGCATTCGTCAGCGAATTTCCCGACCTTGAGCCGACGGTCCAGGACATTGCGACGCACGGACTTTCGTTCGGCGTGCACACCATCCTCTCCACCGCGCGCTGGACGGACCTCAAATCTCGCGTCCGAGACTGCCTGGGAACCAAGGTCGAATTCCGGCTCGGCGACGTGAACGACACCCAGATCGACCGGATGGCCCGCGACATCCCGGCCAACCGTCCGGGTCGGGCGATCTCGATGGAGAAGCGCCACCTGATGATCGGTGTCCCCCGATTCGACGGCGTGCACAGCACGGAGAACCTCGTTGAGGCCATGACCTCCGCGGTGACGCAGATCGCCGCCTCCCACTCCGACCGGGCGCCGCGGGTCAGGGTTTCGCCCGCAGAGCATCTACCCGAGACGTAGTCAAACGGAATGGATGTCACCTGAGCCCGGAACTCGCCGGCATCGGTACGGACGTCAGCGGCACTGCCCGCGGCAAATCGACCACCGGCAGCCAACGTCACGTCGGCCTCAACGAACATCTGTAAATCAGCAAAACACGTGATTGGGAGAGTTAATCTCTCAAACGGGGATTCAGTGTCCTCGTATTTTGTTTTTGGACGACGTTTTGAGAGGTTCTCATGCCGGCCGATTACGACAAGCTCTTTCGGCCCGCTGACGACGTGGAAGATCTCGGCGACGCTTCGTCGGAAACAGAATTCGACGTCGGCGCTTCCTTTGATGTGAATGATCCGTACCCGCCGCATGCGCACCCCGCCGGGCCGCCCAGACCCAATGGCCGGCCATTGCCTCCGGTAAATCGGCCGCAGCAATGCGTTAGTGCGCAGGAGATTCCTCGAGCCCCGTCCGAATCCGTTCCTGTCCCCACCGGTGGGCCGGCGTCCGCGGCACCGAAACGGCCGCCGCCCCCGCTGCCGATCGGTGGCCCCCGACAACCACCAGTTGCCTCCGCGGTCGGCCCCGCACCGGCCGCACCCAAGCCCCTGGCCCCACCAATGCCGATCGGCGGACACCCGCGATCGCCGTCGCCGCCCCAAACGCACTCTCCCACGATGGAATCCACGCAAGCCCCAGCCAAGCCCTTCGTCCGCCCGTTATCCGCCACGCCGCAACCCCCATCCGTCCCCCCCAAACCGCCCACGCGCCCAATGCCCGTCGGCGGCGCGCAGCAGAGCGCCCCGCCGCCGCCCGAACCCCCACCGGCCCCTGCCCCGAACGGCGGGCCCGCACC
>JARLGR010000026.1 GCA_031292665.1 Mycobacterium sp.
GTGCCAGATTGTGCAAGGGTGCTATTCCACGTGTGCGAGACAGATTCTCCCACCGGCAAGTCGAATTCAAGCTTCCAATCGGTTTGCTGGGTCATGGTCGAGTTGGTAATGGTGAAGTGGGCGATGAAACCGGTCTGCCACGTCGATGTCACCGACAACGTCGCCGTGGCCGCAGCCGCATGAGCTACGGGGGTGATGGCGAGTCCGAGGATGGCAACTATCAATGCCGACACGGTTACGTGAAGCGCTGGGCGCCAGCGCTTCACGTAACGGTTCAGTCCGGCCATAGGAGCCAACACTAAAGCCAAACAGGCGATATCGGCCCTCGCATCGCGGGTAAGCTGCAGTAACTTTGCTCAACTGAAACCGTCATGAAATTTTAGCCTCGATCCACCGATACCCGCTCTTGGTCTGTGCGGTTAGTGCAGTGCGCGGTGGAGACCATAGGTGCGGCGTGGAGGGTGCTATGACTTTGCCGCCGTTTGCCGGGTGGGTGCAGCGGCATGTTCCACTGCCTCGACGACGACGGCAAACGCAGCTACGCCGCGGCGGTGCACCGCGCCACCCGGCCGGGCGCCACGCTGCTTATGAGCTGCTTCTCCGACGCCAACCCATCCGACGAAGAATGGCCGCGACCGGTGGTGTCCGAGCAGACGCTGCGCGACGTCCTCGGCTGCGCGGGCTGGGACATCGAATCACTGGAGTTTGCCGCGTGGCGCCGCGAACAAAACGGCCGGGAAGTCGAGATGGCGTTCTGGTCCGTCCGCGCGCAGCGCGCCTGACTACTCGGCGGCTGGGTAGCTGGCGTTCTGCAGGAGTAGCAGGAACCGCGGATAAGTGCCGACTTTTTCTTGCAGCGAGCGCAGTACTCCGAACCAGTATTCATCTGCCGCGCGCCCGAAACGCAGTCCTGAACCGACCAGAGTGCTTCCGAACGAAACGTCGGTGAGAAACATCGCTCGCGCCCAATCGAGGTCAGACAACGGCTCCTCGTTTTAATGGCCGCCTTCAGCCGGGTAGTGAGCTGATACCACTCAAGTTGAGTTGATTGGCCCAGTACCGAGCACAGCAATTTATACGTGTGTTGCGCGGTCCCGGCGTACTCGTTCACGGCGAGAACGATGAGTTCACACCCTTCGTCGGTCAGCTCTATCGCGACCAGTGCAGCCCCCGTCACTGGTTCAGCCAAGCAAGATTAAAAGAACGCCAACGTAATACCGCCGGGGGACTTCGAGTAGTCCTCATAATCGTCTTGAACCGCCCCTAGTAGCGGTATGCGATGGTGCTGGCCGGGTTTATGTGGATGAATGACGTGAGCTCGCCGACCTGATCTACGGGAAGATGAAGACCCAGAGATTCACACCAACCGGCTTGCGCTTGCAGACCGCCCACACTGACCTGCAACTCGGCGGTGTCCCCCGGCAACGCCATGTGCGCAGTTTCGGACAGACGCCCGTACGGCACAGTTCAGCGCTGCGCGCACTACCCTGTACCGGGTGAATCGCTCGACCCTCAGCGTCAATGCGGCCCCTGTCCGCGAAGTGTGCGACGCCGGCCTGCTCGCCGGTGCGGTGACGATGGTCTGGCAGCGCGGAGAAGTGCTCCAGGTCAACGAGATCGGCTACCGCGACGTCGACGCCGGCCTGCCGATGCAACGAGACACGCTGTTCCGGATCGCGTCGATGACCAAGCCGGTCACGGTCGCGGCGGTGATGAGCCTGGTCGACGAGGGCAAGCTGACGCTGAAGGACCCGGTCACCCGCTGGGCGCCGGAGTTGGCCGACGTGCGGGTGCTGGACGACCCACGCGGCCCCCTGGACCGGACGCATTCCGCGTCCCGCACCATCCTCATCGAGGATCTGCTCACCCATACCAGCGGCCTGGCTTACGCGTTCTCGGTGTCCGGGCCCATTTCAAAGGCCTACATGCGCCTGCCCTTCCATCAGGGACCGGATGCCTGGTTGGCCGAACTGGCCAAGCTGCCACTGGTGCATCAACCCGGGGACCGGGTGACCTACAGCCACGCCATCGATCTGCTGGGCGTCATCGCCGCTCGTGTCGACGGCAAGCCGTTCCACCGGGTGCTCGACGAACGGGTCCTGGGCCCGGCGGGCATGACCGACACCGGGTTCTTCGCCACCGAGGACGCGCGGCGCCGCGCCGCCACCATGTACCGGCTCACCGAGGATCACAAGCTGCAGCACGGGGTGATGGAACCGCCGCACATCAAGCCGCCCTCGTTCTGCAATGCCGGCGGCGGGTTGTGGTCGACCGCCGACGACTACCTGCGGTTCGTGCGGATGCTGCTCGGCGACGGAACCGTCGACGGCGTGCGGGTGCTGTCGCCGGAGTCGGCCCGTCTCATGCGGACCGACCGCCTCACCGACGAGCAGAAGCGCCGCGACTTCCTCGGAGCGCCGTACTGGGTGGGCCGCGGGTTCGGGCTGAACCTGTCGGTGGTGACCGACCCGGCGAAGTCCGCTCCCCTGTTCGGGCCGGGCGGGGTCGGAACCTTCAGCTGGCCCGGCGCCTACGGCACGTGGTGGCAGGCCGACCCGAGCGCCGAACTGATCCTGGTGTATCTGATCCAGAACCTGCCCGACCTGACCGTGGACGCCGCCACGGCCGTCGCGGGCAACACCTCGCTGGCCAAACTCCGCACGGCGCAACCGAAGTTCGTCCATCGCACCTATCGGGCGCTCGGCCTCTAGCACCATGGTCGACTACCCTCCCGACCGCATCACCGGGCCGCGGCTGGTGCTGCGCCCGCCGGTCCTCGACGACGCAGGCGCGCTTTTCCAGAGGGTCGCCCGCGACCCCGAGGTCACCAGATACCTACAGTGGGCACCGCATCCCGACGTGGCCGCGACCCGGCGGGTGATCACCGAGAAACTCAACGTCGGTGACGACGAGCGGACGTGGGCGATAGAACTGCGCCACAGCGGCGAGGTCATCGGGCTGGCCAGCTGCCGGCGCCCGGTGCCGCACTCGGTCGAGATCGGCTACTGCCTCGGCCGACGGTGGTGGGGCAAGGGCCTGATGGCCGAGGCGCTCGACATGCTGCTGGCCGCGCTCTACGCCGACCGGCGGGTGTACCGGGTGTGGGCGACCTGCAGCGTCGAGAACGACCGCTCGGCGCGACTGCTCGAGCGCGCCGGTTTCGTCGTGGAGAGCCGGCTAACCCGTCACGCCGTCTACCCCACCATGGGACCGGAACCGCTAGACAGCCTGCTCTACGCCAAGGTGCTGCGCTGAAAGAACTTTGTTTGCTTTTGCCGAGCCCGGGTCATGACGCTTTGGCGAACCTGCTCACCAAGTCGCCCTCGCCGAACGTGCTTGTGTACTGCCGCCCGGAATCATCTCGCCCGAAGAACGTCCACTGCTTCGGGGCGGTCTGCGGGCCGCCGATCAGTTTGACCGTGTAGCTCTTCTCGCCCGTGCCGATGACGTCGCCGACTCGGACCTCCCACGGACGGACCTGCGGTGCACCGGACGCGTTACCCACAGCCATGCCGCCATCCTCAACCTCGTCGACGGCGCGAAGGTTGGCGCGGTCAGTTGCCCATTACCCTACCCGCAATTGGGTGCAACGGCGTCATGCATCTTCGGTGACCGCGGCTATGGCGCCGTCGCCGTTCAAACCTGAGACATCGGAAGGGAGCTCGAACGGCGGGAACGCCGATCCCACCGCGGCCGTCGCCGCGTTCCGCTGGGCCTCCATCCTTGCCAGCGCCTGCTCGGTGAAGACCGATAACCCGAGGTCGGGGTTGTAGCCGTGGATCTCTTTGACGTCGAGCTGGGCGAGGAAGTAGATGATCTCCTTGGAAACCACCTGGCCGGGAACCAGTACCGGGAAGCCCGGCGGGTAGGGCACCACGAACGTGGTGGACACCAGGGTCTTGCCCTCGGCCAGCCGTCGCCCGGCCGTGCCGATGAGCACATGCTCGCGGTCGGACTCTTCGTACCCGGCGTAGAAGGCCGCCCGCATGTCGCCGAACGTGCACGCATCGACGGGACGGAAGGCGACGTCGAACTCGCTGAAGTCGGGCAGGTGCGGCAGGTCCGCGGTGATCTCCTCGACGTGGCGCTCCTGCAGCGCCCGGTCCGCCACGCTGGCCGCGTCCTGCTTGCGGTCGAAATCAATTGCGATGCGCCGCAATACGTCGAGGAGATAATGCACGCTCGACCAGGTGACGCCGATCGTGAAGATCAACAGCACGCTGTTGATCGACGTCTTGTTGATCTGGATGCCGAAGCGTTCCATCAGGATCTTCTCGCGGAAGTCGTATCCGTTCATCCCGGTCCTGCCGATGAACAGCGTGACCCGCGTCGCATCGAGCACGAACTGGTCGGACCGCCATGCCTCGTTCCACTCGGCCAGGGCGCCCTGCCGGACCTGGCGGTAGGAGCTCACCGAGGAGGCCCGGAACTCCTCGGGCACCAGATCCGCCTCGTCGAGAATGCGGAACCACTTGCTGATCAAGCGGTCCTTGCGGACGCGATGCCGAAAGACCAGTGCCATGTCGTAGGTCTGCCGGACCAGCTGGAAGCCCTCGATGTCGACCTGCCGGCGCGCCAGGTCCAGCGACGCGAGCAGCTGCTGGTTCGGCGAGGTCGAGGTGTGGGTGAGGAACGCCTCGGCGAACTCGTCTCGCGCGAGGGCGTTGAAATCCTGGTCGCGGATGTGGATCATCGACGCCTGCCGCAGCGCCGACAACGACTTGTGGGTGGAGTGCGTCGCATAGACGCGGACCCGCGCCCGGGCGGGGTCGGGCAGCAGCCGGCGGTCAAGCCACCCGGATCGATCGACCCCCTCCATCGAGGCCGCCCAATCCCGGTATTCCTCAGCGTATTGCGGTGACGCCAACATCTGCTCGAGGCGCTCGGCGGAAACCATCGCGGTCCGCTGACGGGCCCACGGCACGGCGGTGGCGAACGCGTACCACGCCTCGTCCCACAGGAAGCAGATGTCCGGCTTGATGGCCAGCACCTCCTGCATCACCTGCAGCGGGTTGTAGACCACGCCGTCGAACGTGCAGTTGGTGAGAAGCAGCATGCGCACGCGCTGCAGCTGTCCGGCCGCTTCGAGATCCAGCAGCGTCTTCTTGATCGTGTGCAACGACACCGCGCCGTAGATCGCGTACTGCGGCAGCGGATACGCGTCCAGATACAACGGGTAGGCGCCGGCCAGCACCAGGCCGTAGTGGTGCGACTTGTGGCAGTTGCGGTCGATCAGCACGATGTCACCGGGCCGGGTCAGCGATTGGACGACGATCTTGTTGGCGGTCGACGTCCCGTTGGTGACGAAGTAGGTGTGGTCGGAGTTCCAGGTGTGCGCGGCCTTGTCCATCGCCTTTTTGATGTTGCCGTGCGGGTCCAGCAGCGAGTCCAAGCCGCCGGAGGTGCTCGAGGTTTCCGCCATGAAGATGTTGCGGCCGTAGAACTCCCCCATGTCCTGCAGCGACTTGGAGTTGAAGATGCTGGCGCCGCGCGCGACGGGCAGCGCGTGGAACTGGCCGACGGGGGCCGCCGCGTAGGCGCGCAGGGCGTCGAAAAACGGTGTGGCGAAACGATTCCGCAGGCCCGCCAGCACGGTGCTGTGCAGGTCGGTGACGTCGTTGAGCCGGTAGAACGTGCGGTCGTAGACGTCGGGCTCGGTGTCGTCGCCCGCCGCGATCGACTCGTCGGTGAGCAGGTAGAGGTCGATGTGGGGTCGCAGTTCCCTGATCCACTCGCCGCACTCCACCCAGTCGTTGGGGCGGTCGGGGATGACTTGGCCCGCGGCCTCGTTGGCACCCAGCAGTGTGTTCATCAGCGGCAGCCGGTCCTTGGACCGCAGCGGCAGGTCGTCGCGGATGATCGCGGCCTGAATCTCGCCGTTCAGCGCGACCGCGGCGACCGCGTCCTCGACGCTCGACACGACGAGGATCTCGAACTGCACGTCGTCGGACGGGTCGCGCAGCGTCCGCAGGCACTCGGCCAGGCAGTCGGGGGCAGTCGCGGGCGCATCGTCGGCGAGCAACACGGTGTAGAACTGCTGCTGTTTGGCACGGGCCACCAGCTCCTGGTCCGCCAACGGCGCGGACGTGTCGAAAAGCCCTGCGCGGTCGCCGTATTCGCCCAGCAGCCGCACGGCCAGCGACACCTCCTCGGTGAGCCGCACCGTGGACAGCATCTCCAGGTGAGCGCGAAAGGTTGCCAGGTTCTCCGCACCGGGATACAGCCAATACCGCTCGTAGGCGCCGATGCGGCCCATCAGGCGCTTCACCCGGGCGACGTCGTGGGTCTTGTCCAGCCCGGCGAGGTCCACCTCGGCGAGGTGACGGCACGCGTCGTCGAGCATGTTCCAGGTGTCGTCGCGCGCGTACGACGGGTTGGCCACGGCCGCCAGCGCGGACACCCGTAGCCGCCGCGGCTGGGCACTGTATAGATTCATCACGTCACCTGTCTTGCCTCGGTGCAGCTAGCTTCCGTCGATGGCCCTACCAGCACGATTGTGACCCCGGCCGCGGTGCGCAAGTAATCGTTTCGCCAAGTCGGTCAGCGATCCGGCTCTTCCCCGGCTTTCCCGGCGTCGGGTGCCCGCCGGTCCACCCACCGCAGCCCCGGAACTTCCCAGCGGCGCGCCGGCAGCTCGGTGACGTCGGACAGCGACCGCACCACGGCCTGCGTCAGGCCCATGATGGCGGCCATCACCGGCAACAAAGGCTGCAGCGGCCTGGCCGCCTGCCGGACGGTGCTGATGCGGTTGGCCAGGATCAGGCGCTCGACGCAGTGATACACCCAGGCGCCGACGCCCAGCGCGTAGATCGCCAGCGCCGACGCGACGATGGACAGCCCGTAGGCCGCGCACACGACGGCGCCCAGCACCACCGTCGCAGCCAGGAAACTCGCGAGGACGACGCGCAGTTCCAGCCGGCTCACGGCTCGAGCGCTTTGTTCTCGGGGGCGCCGGGGGCACCCCTGACCGCCCTCCGGACCGCCTGCGCGGCGGCCCGGACCTGCGGCGCCACCAGCATGACCTGACCCAGCACCCCGTTGATGAAGGCGGGCGACTCATCGGTAGACAGCTCCTTGGCCAGCTGGACGGCCTCGTCCACTGCGACCGGCTCGGGCACGTCGTCGGCATAGAGCAACTCCCACACCGCGACCCGCAGGATGGCGCGGTCGACGGCGGGCAGACGGTCCAGCGTCCAGCCCTGCAGGTGCGAGCTGATCAGGTCGTCGATGTGCGCGGCGTGCTCCCCCACGCCGCGCGCCGCCGTGGCTGTATACGGCTGAAGGGCCGCCACGTCCCGCTTCGCGTCGGCCAGCGCCTCACGCAGATCGACGACCTCGGCCGGGCTCAGCCCGCGGGCCTCGGCCTCGAACAGCAGGTCAACCGCGCGCTTGCGGGCCTGATGACGTCCTTTGGTGGGTCTCGCCTGCTTCCCGGCGGGCCCCGTTTTTCCATCGGGCATGGTCAGGAGTTGACCCGCCCCAGGTAGCTGCCGTCGCGCGAATCCACTTTCAGCTTGTCACCGGTGCTGATGAACAGCGGCACCTGGATCTGCGCGCCCGTCTCGAGGGTGGCCGGCTTGGTGCCGGCGCTGGACCGGTCACCCTGCAGGCCCGGCTCGGTGTGGGTGACCTCCAGCTCGACCGACACCGGCAGCTCGATGTAGAGCGGGCCCCCGTTGTGGAAAGCGATCTGCACCGGCATTCCCTCGAGCAGGAACCGCGACGCGTCGCCGACCAGCGAGTCCGGCAGCGGGTGCTGCTCGTAGTCCTCGCTGTCCATGAACACGAAGTCGGCGCCGTCGCGGTACAGATAGGTGGCATCGCGCCGGTCGACGGTGGCGGTCTCCACCTTGACCCCGGCGTTATAGGTCTTGTCGACCACCTTGCCCGACAGCACGTTCTTGAGCTTGGTGCGCACGAACGCCGGGCCCTTGCCCGGTTTGACGTGCTGAAAATCGACGATCTGCCACAGTTGGCCGTCGATCGCCAGCACCAGTCCGTTCTTGAAGTCGGCGGTGGATGCCACGGTCGGTGTCTCTCCTAAAGGACGGTCAGTTCCTTGGGGAACCTGGTCAGCAATTCCGGGGTGTGCCCGGCGGTTTCGTCTGGCACGACCAGGGTGTCCTCGATGCGGACACCGCCGCGGCCGGGAAAATAGACGCCGGGCTCCACGGTCACGACGGAGCCCGCAAGTAGTGTACCGGCGGATGTCGCGCCGATTCCCGGCGCTTCGTGGATCTGCAGGCCCACGCCGTGCCCCAAACCGTGGCCGAAGTGTTCGCCGTAGCCGGCGTCGACGATGAGCTGGCGCGCCGCGGCGTCCACCTCCCGCAGGCCGCTACCCGGCCGCAGCGCCTCCCGGCCGGCCCGCTGCGCGTCGGCGACCAGCTGATAGATCTCCAGCTGCCAGGCGGCGACCTTGCCGGCCTTGCCCAGCACGAACGTGCGCGTCATGTCGGAGTGGTAGCCGGCGACCAGCGCGCCGAAGTCGATCTTGACGAAGTCGCCGTCGGCCAGCGCCGCGTCCGTCGGGCGGTGGTGCGGGATCGCGGAATTCGGTCCGGCGGCGACGATCGTCTCGAACGACACCGCCTCGGCGCCGTGGTCGAACATCAGGCCCTCGAGATCGCGGGCCACTTGCCGTTCGGTTCGCCCGGGCTGCAGGCCGCCATGCTGCACCAGGTCGGCCAGCGCCGCGTCGGCCGCCTCGCAGGCCAGGCGCAGCAGCGCCAGCTCACCGGCGTCCTTGACCTCGCGCAGCGCCTCGACGGTTCCGGCGGCCCGCACCAGCTCGACGGCCCCGTTCCGCTCCTCGAGCTCGCCAGTCAGCGCGTCGAAGCCGTCGACGGTCACCACGTTGCTTTCGAAGCCCAGCTTGCCCACGCCCGACTCGGCGGCCCGGCCGACGAGGTGGCGCGCCACCGCCCGCTCGATGGCGACCTCGAGCCCCGGCGCCTGCTCGCCGGCCTGGGTGCGGTATCGCCCGTCGGTGGCCAACACGGCCTCACGATCGTCGGTGAACACCAGCAACGCGCCGTTGGAGCCGGTGAAACCCGACAGATAGCGGACGTTGTTCAGGTCCGTGACCAGCATCGCGTCCAGCCCGCCGGCCCCGAGTCGGGCTTTCAGTTTGTCTCGCCGCTGGGAATGTGTCACAACCCTTGACGGTACTCGCTAGGCTTTTTGCTCATGAACAACTGGATGCTGCGCGGATTGGTGTATGCCGGGGCGATGGTCGTCGTCCGCCTGATTCAAGGGACGCTGATCAACGCCTTTCAAACGCAGGCCGGATTGATCAGCCTGGTGCTGCTGCTGTTGTTCATCATCGGGGTGGTCGTGTGGGGCTTCCTCGACGGCCGGGCCGACGCCCGGGCCAACCCGGATCCGGATCGCCGCCAGGACCTGGCGATGACGTGGCTGCTGGCCGGCCTGGTGGCCGGCCTCCTCAGCGGCGCGGTCTCCTGGCTCCTCGCCCTGTTCTACAAGGGCCTGTACACCGGGGGCCTGCTCAACGAGATCACCACCTTCGCGGCCTTCACCGCGCTCCTGGTCTTCCTGCCCGCCATCATTGGTGTCACGCTCGGCCGCTGGCGCGTTGACCGCAACCCCGAGGCCCACCGGGCGGCCGAATCCAGCGGGGAACGGGCCGACACCGACGTGTTCTCCGCCGTTCGCGGCGACGAGACGCCGACCGGCGAGATCCCCCCCGGCGCCGGCGGGTCCCGGCACGACGACCGGACTTCGGCGGTGGCAACCGTCGAACGCGGCGGCGAGCGCCAGGCTGAGCGTGACGCGCCCACCGAGACGATCCCGACGACCCGCCCAACATCGGAGGCCCGTACCGAAACGATCCCGACGGGCGACGACGATGCGAAGACCGAGGTGATCCGGACGGACACCGAAGCCGGGCACTCGGGCTCGGAACCCGAAAAGGGCTAGCGGCCCGTCCGCACAGCCTCGTCCAAATACCGCAGGGCCAGCAGGTAGCCCCGCACCCCCAGCCCGACGATCACACCGGTGGCAACCGGGCTGATGTAAGAATGGCGCCGAAAGTCCTCGCGCGCATGCACATTCGAGATGTGCACCTCGATCAGCGGGGCGCTCAGCTCGGCGCACGCGTCGCGCAGCGCCACCGACGTGTGCGTGAGGCCGCCGGCGTTGAGGATCACCGGTTCCCCCGCATCGGCGGCCTGGTGGATCCAGTCGAGCAGTTGAGCTTCGCTGTCGCTTTGCCGGACAACGGCGTGCAGGCCGAGGGCCGCGGCCTCACGCTCGATCAGCGCGGCCAGTTGGTCATGCGTGGTGTCCCCGTATACGTCGGGTTCGCGCCGGCCCAGCCGGCCCAGGTTGGGGCCATTCAGGACGTGCACGTTAACGTTGACGGTCATGCGGCGCCCAGTCCCACGAGCCCGTCATAGGCGGCCACCAGCAGCGACGGGTCCGGTCCGGCCAGGCGGCCCGGCTTGGCCAGGCCGTCGAGCACCACGAACCGCAGCACACCCGCCCGCGATTTCTTGTCCCCGGCCATGTATTCCAGCAATTGCGGCAACGCGTCGGCGTCGTAGCTGACCGGCAGGCCGAGCGACGACAGGATGGTGCGGTGGCGCGCCGCGGTGGCGTCGTCGATCCTACCGGCGAGTCGGGCCAGCTCGGCGGCGAAGACCAGGCCGACCGACACCGCGGCGCCGTGCCGCCACTGGTAGCGCTCGCGACGCTCGATGGCATGCCCCAAAGTGTGGCCGTAGTTCAGGATTTCGCGCAGCTCCGACTCCTTCTCGTCGGCGGCGACGACGTCGGCCTTGACGGCGATCGAGCGCCGGATGAGCTCCGGCAACACGTCGCCCGCCGGGTCCATCGCCGCCTGCGGGTCCGCCTCGATGAGGTCGAGAATCACCGGGTCGGCGATGAATCCCGCCTTGACCACTTCGGCCATTCCGGAGACGAGTTCGTTGCGCGGCAACGTCTTTAGCGTATCCAGGTCGACCAGGACGGCGAGCGGCTGATGAAACGCACCGACCAGGTTCTTGCCCGCGTCGGTGTTGATGCCGGTCTTGCCGCCCACGGCCGCGTCGACCATGCCGAGCAGCGAGGTGGGCACGTGCACGATCGACACACCGCGCAGCCAGGTCGCCGCGGCGAAGCCGGCGACGTCGGTGGCGGCGCCGCCGCCGAGGCTGACCAATGCGTCCTTGCGACCAATCCCGATGCGGCCCAAGACTTCCCAGAGGAATCCGACGACGGGCAGGTCCTTACCGGCCTCGGCGTCCGGGATCTCGATGCGGTGGGCGTCGACGCCCCTTCCGGCCAGGTCGCTGCGGATGGCCTCGGCGGTCTGTGCCAGCACCGGTTGGTGCACGATCGCGACCCGGTGCCGGCCGGAGAGCAGCTCGCCCGCCTGGTTCACCACGCCGGCACCGATGACCACGGGGTACGGAGGGTCGACGGCCACAGCCACGGTGACCGGCGAGGTGCCGGCGGTCATGTGGCGGCTCTGCTGGGATCGAGGGCGGGTTCCTGCAGCCGCGACAGGATGTGGCGGACCACCGCCCCCGGATTGCGGCGGTTGGTGTCGACGCGGATCGTCGCGACGCGGCGGTACAGCGGAACGCGTTGGGCCATCAGGGCTTTGAATTTTGAGTACTTCTCGGCCTCGTCTCCCCCCGCCAGCAGCGGGCGCACGGTGTTGCCGCCGGTCCGCCGCACCCCCTCGCCGGCGCTGATCTCCAAATAGACGACGGTGTGGCCGGCCAGCGCCTCGCGCACCCCCGGGCTGGTCACGGCACCCCCGCCCAGTGACACCACCCCGTCGTGCTGAGCCAGCGCGTCGCGCACCACGCCCTCCTCGATGCGGCGGAACCCCTGCTCGCCATCGGTGGCGAAGATGTCGGCGATGCTGCGGCCGGTCCGCTCCTCGATCGCCGCGTCGGTGTCGAGCAGGCCGACGCCGAGCGCCTTGGCCAACCGCCTCCCGATGGTGGACTTGCCGGAGCCCGGCAGGCCCACGAGTACCGCTTTGGGTGCCATCGCGCCTACCCCGACATGCGCGCGGCCGGGGACTCCCGGTCGGCGACCGCGCGCCGGTAGGACTCGATGTTGCGGCGGGTCTCGGCCAGCGAGTCACCGCCGAACTTCTCCAGCGCCGCGCGGGCCAGCACCAGCGCCACCATGGTCTCGACCACGACCCCGGCGGCCGGCACCGCGCACACGTCGGAGCGCTGGTGGATCGCGACGGCCTCGTCACCGGTCGCCATGTCGACGGTGGCCAGCGCCCGCGGCACGGTGGAGATGGGCTTCATCGCGGCGCGCACGCGCAGCGGCTGACCGTTCGTCATGCCGCCCTCGAGCCCGCCGGCGCGGTTGGTCGACCGGACCACGCCGTCGGGGCCGGGGTACATCTCGTCGTGGGCGAGGCTGCCGCGGCGGCGCGCGGTCTCGAACCCGTCGCCGATCTCGACGCCCTTGATCGCCTGGATGCCCATCACGGCCGCGGCCAGTTGGCTGTCCAGCCGGCTGTCCCCGCTGGTGAACGATCCCAGCCCCACGGGCAGGCCCACCGCCACGACCTCGACCACGCCGCCGAGGGTGTCGCCGTCCTTCTTGGCGGCCTCGATCTCTGCGATCATCGACTTCTCCGCCTGTTCGCCGAACGCCCGAACCGGGCTGGCGTCGATGGCGGGCAGGTCCGCGGGCCCCGGCGGAGGACCGTCATAGGGCGCCGAGGGGCCGATCGAAATGACGTGCGAGAGCACCTCGACGCCGAGGGCCTGACGCAGGAACGACCGCGCGACCGTCCCCGCCGCGACGCGGGCAGCCGTCTCCCGGGCGCTCGCCCGTTCCAGCACCGGCCGGGCGTCGTCGAATCCGAACTTGAGCATGCCCGCGTAGTCCGCGTGGCCGGGCCGCGGCCGGGTGAGCGGGGCGTTGCGCGCCGAGTCTTCCAGCTCCCGCGCGTCTACGGGGTCGGCGGCCATCACGGTTTCCCACTTCGGCCATTCGGTGTTGCCGATCTCGACGGCGATGGGCCCACCGAGGGTGAGCCCGTGGCGAACCCCGGACAGCACCGTCACCGCGTCGCGCTCGAACGCCATCCTCGCGCCGCGACCGTAGCCGAGGCGCCGGCGGGCCAACTGGTCGGCGATTTCGGCGGACGTGACCTCCACGCCGGCGACCATCCCTTCGACCACGGTCACCAACGCGCGACCATGCGACTCCCCGGCGGTGATCCAGCGCAACACCTAGCTATCTTCCCATGAGGTCCCATGTGCTCTAACCCAGCAGCGCCAACCCCGCCGCGCCGGCGGTGGCCAGGCACATCGAGGGACCGTGCGGGACCGTGCGCACGCCGCACGCCAGCCCGACCACACCGCACAGCCCGGTCATCAGCGGCGCCGCCAGCGCCGCCAGGAACCACACCTCGGCGCCGAAACAGCCGGCCAGCCCGCCACAGCCGATCGCGAGTTTGACGTCGCCGGCCCCCATGGCGGCCGGGGCGATCAGGTGCACGAGCAGATACAGCCCCTCCAACGCCAAGGCCCCGCCCAGGGCGGGCAGGCCGCGGCCGGCCGCGGCGGCACCCACCACGACGGCCGCTGCGCCGGGCAGCGTCAGCAGGTTCGGCAGCCGGCGTTGGCGGACGTCGTAACAGCTCAACACCGTCAGCCAGGCCAGCACGAGCACCACGGCGATCCGCATGGTGCGGCACGTTAACCGAGGGCCTCCAAAGCGCAAGCCATGGCCTCTCGCGGAGCGGGCAGCCCTGTGAATTGCTCCACCTGTGCAAAAGCCTGGTGCAGCAGCATCTGCGCGCCGCCGACCACCCGGCCGCCGGCCGCGGCCACCGCGGCGGCCAGGGGTGTGGGCCACGGGTCGTAGATGGCGTCCAGCAACACCGCGATCGGGGCGAACCTGCCGGCGTACCTCGCGGCCACGTCGGCCGGGAGGGTGCTGACCAGCACCCGCGCGGCGGCGACCCGGCCGGCCAACTCGGCGCTGGCCAGGCCGCAGAACCGGGTCGCCACCCCTAGCCGGGCGCCGAGGTCCACCAGCCGGCTGGCCTTCCGCGGATCGCGCGCGACAACGGTGATGTCGGTGACGCCGAGTTCGGCGAGGCCCACCACGGCCGCCGGCGCGGTGCCGCCCGACCCGCACACCAGCGCCGGTCCCGACGCGGTCCCCAACGCCCCCGTCACCCCATCGATGTCGGTGTTGTCCGCGCGCCAGCCGGCCGCGCTGCGCACCAGGGTGTTGGCCGAGCCCACCAGGTCCGCGCGCGTGGTGCGCTCGTCGGCGAAGCGCAGGGCGGCCAACTTGCCCGGCATGGTCACCGACACGCCGACCCACTCGGGGCCGAAGCCGCCGACCACCGCGGGCAGCTCCTCGGCGCCGCACTCGATGCGCTCGTAGGTCCAGTCGCTCAGGCCCAGCGCCCGGTAGGCGGCCAGGTGCAGTTGCGGGGACTTCGAATGCGCGATCGGCTTGCCGAGGACCCCGGCTTTTCGGGCCGGGCTCATAACAGGGCCCCTAACGTGCGGAGTCGAGGACACCGTTGCGCTTAGCCAGCTCGATGTTCGCCAGATGCTGCTGATAGTCCTTGGTGAACAGCGTCGTGCCCTGGGCATCGATGGTGACGAAGTACAGCCAGTCCCCGGGCTCGGGATGCTCGGCGGCGCGCAGTGCGTCGATGCCGGGCGAGCAGATCGCCGTAGCGGGCAGCCCCGGGGACACATAGGTGTTCCACGGCGTCCGCTGGGCGCGGTCGGCGTCGCTGGTGGCCACCTGCCGGCGGTCCAGCGAATAGTTGACGGTCGAGTCGAACTCCAGCGTGTGGTGAGCGTGCAGGCGGTTGTAGATGACCTGCGCCACCTTCGGGAAGTCCTGCGTGTTCGATTCCTGCTGCACCAGCGACGCCACCACCAGGATGTCGTAAGGCGACAGGCCCGTGGTCTTCGCGGTGTCCACCAACCCCGACTTGATGTACTCCACGGCCCCGGCGCTGATCAGTCCCGCCAGGATGCTCTCCCCCGACGCGGAGGGATCGACGTTGAACGTTCCCGGCGCGATGAGACCCTCGATCCGGCGATGGTCCTTGCCGAGCTCGGTGACCGGCTGGACGGCCCATGGGGGCACCGCCAACGCCGCCGGCGCGCTGTTGGCCGCCGCCGCGCGCAGGTCGTCGACCGGGACGCAATGGCGGTCGCCGTCGAGGTCCACACAGGTTGCGCGGGAGATCAGGCTGAGGATGCCAGGATTGACCCTATTGGTCTTCATGTCGGTGGTGTCGTCGAGCTGACGGCCCTCCGGGATGACGAGCCGGCCCACCCGGTTGTTCGGGTCGGCCAGCCGGGCGACGGCGTTGGCCGCCGGGATCTCGGTGCGCATGCGGTAGAAGCCGGGCTGGATCGAGTCGATCTTGCCGTTGCCGTGCGCGGCGTTGACGAAGGCCCGCACGGTACGTACCACGCCCTGGTTCTGCAGCGTCTCCCCGACCATGGTGGTCGAGTCACCGGCCTGGATCTGGACCACGATGTCGCGCCTGCCGCTGCCGGTGTAGTCGTCACCCGACCCGAACACCGTGTGCCAGAGCTTGGTGCCGACGAAGACGGCCGCCACCACGACCACGACCAGAACCGCGAGGGCGATTTTCCCGGCGAAGCGCCGACGCTGGCGCCCCCGCTCGGCCCGGTTCCGGGCCACCCGGCTCATCCTGTGCCGGGGCGGGCCGACCGCCTCCGGCTCGGCCCGTTCCCGGCGTGCGCTGTCAACCATCGGCGCGCCCCCCGGCGAGCGCGGCGCGGCGTTGGTCCAGCCAGCTCTGCAGGATTGCCACGGCCGCCGCCTGATCGATCACCGCCCGCTGCTCCCTGGCCCGCACGCCGGCCTCCCGCAGCGACCGCTGCGCGCTGACGGTGGTGAGCCGCTCGTCGGCGAGCCGCACCGGGATGGGAGGAACTCGGTGTGCCAGCACTTCGGCCAGTTTGCCGGCCAGTTCGATCGCGTCCACCGCGGCCGGGCCGGTGCGGTCGGCCAGGGTGCGCGGCAGCCCCACGACCACCTCGACCGCGTCCAGTTCGGCGGCCAGCGCGGCGAGCCGACGCAGGTGCCTGCCGGAACGGTCGCGGCGCACCGTCTCCACCGGGGTGGCCAGGATGCCGTCGGGGTCGCTGCCGGCCACTCCGATGCGCACGCTGCCGACGTCGATGCCGAGACGTCGCCCCCGCCCGGGATCCTGGTCAGGATCGCCGGGACGGTCGGGCAAGCGGTGCTCCACCGAGGCCACTCAACCGACCCGCGCTATCGCGGCGTGCACCGCGGCAAGTGCGGCGTCGATTCCGGTCGGATCTTTTCCTGAACCCTGCGCCAGGTCGGCCTTGCCGCCGCCGCGGCCGTCCACCGCCACGGCAAGCTCTTTGACGAGGTCGTTGGCGCTGATTCCGAGATCTCGGGCAGCTGGATTGACGGCAATCACGTACGGCATCGTCCCACCGTCGCCTTCGGCGATCAGCGCGACCACCGCGGGCTCGCTGCCGAGCTTGCCGCGGATCTCGCCGACGAGTGAACGCAGCTGGGCCGCGGTCGTCCCCCTTGACTCACGCTGCGCCACCACCCGGACGTTACCGATGTATACGGCCGTCTTTACGGCGAGAGTGCCCTTGCCGGCGAGTTCTGCCTGCGCGGCGCGTTCGAGTTCCTTCTCCGCGGCCTTGAGCCGCTCGACCAGGCCGGCCACCCGGGCGGGCACCTCCTCGGACGGCACCTTCAGCGACGACGCCAGCCCGGCCATCAGGGCGCGCTCCTTGGCCAGGTGGCGGAACGAGTCCAGCCCGACGTACGCCTCCACCCGGCGGATGCCGGAACCGATCGAGGATTCGCCGAGGATGGTCACCGGCCCGATCTGCGCGGAGTTGTGCACGTGCGTCCCGCCGCAGAGTTCCAGCGAGAACGGCCCGCCTATCTCCACCACCCGCACCTCTTCGGGATAACTTTCACCGAAGAGCGCCATCGCCCCCATTGCCTTGGCCTTCTCGAGTTGCTCGGTGAACGTGTGCACCTCGAAGTCGGCCTGGACGGCCTCGTTGGTCACCTCTTCGATCTGCGTTCGCTGGTCCTCGGTCAGCGGCCCCTGCCAGTTGAAGTCGAAACGCAGGTAGCCCGGACGGTTCAGCGACCCCGCCTGAACGGCGTTGGGCCCCAGCACCTGCCGCAGCGCGGCGTGCACCATGTGGGTGCCCGAGTGCCCCTGCGTGGCGCCCCGGCGCCATTCGGGGTCCACCGCCGCGACGACGGTATCCCCCTCGACGAACTCCCCGGACTCGACGTTGACCCGATGCACATAGAGGGTTTTGGCGACCTTCTGCACGTCGGTGATCGCAGCCTTGGCGCTGGCACCCGATCCGATTCCGACGATCGTGCCCACGTCGGCGATCTGTCCACCCGACTCGGCATAGAGCGGGGTGCGGTCCAGCACCAGTTCGACCCGGTCCGCGATGGCGGCCTCGCCGTGCGCGGCGTGCGCGACTACCGGCACCCGCTTGCCGTCCACGAATATGCCGAGAATCCTTGCCTCGGAAATTAATTCGTCGAAGCCGGTGAACTCGGTCGGTCCGGCGTCGACCAGCTCGCGGTAGGCGGTCAGGTCGGCGTGGGCGTGTTTACGCGCGGCGGCGTCGGCCTTGGCGCGCTGCCGCTGTTGCAGCATCAGCTCGTGAAAGCCGGCCTCGTCGACGGTCAGGCCGGCCTCGGCGGCCATCTCGAGGGTGAGATCGATCGGGAACCCGTAGGTGTCGTGCAGCGTGAAGGCGTCCGAGCCCGAAACCACCGTGGCACCAGTGCCTTTGGTGACGTCGGCCACCTCGTCGAAAAGCCGCGAGCCCGAGGCCAGCGTGCGGTTGAAGGCCGTCTCCTCGGCCGCGGCGATGCGGCTGATCCGGTCGAAATCGTTGACCAGCTCGGGGTAGGACGGGCCCATCGAGTCGCGCACGGTAGCCATCAGATCCCCGACGATCGGGGTGTCGATGCCCAGCAGCTTGGCCGACCGGATGACCCGGCGCAGCAGCCGGCGCAGCACGTAGCCGCGGCCGTCGTTGCCGGGGCTCACCCCGTCGCCGATCAGGATCGCGGCGGTGCGGCTGTGGTCGGCGATGACCCGGTAGCGCACTTCGTCCTCGGGTGTGCCGTGGTTTCCGTACGGGCGTGGGGCACGCGACTCCACCAGGTCGATGACGGGTCGCAGCAGGTCGGTCTCGTAGACGTTGTGCACGTCCTGCAGCACCAGGGCGACCCGCTCCACGCCCATGCCGGTGTCGATGTTCTTGCGCGGCAGCGGCCCGAGGATCTCGTAGTCCTCCTTGGTCGTTCCCTCGCCGCGCTCGTTCTGCATGAACACGAGGTTCCAGATCTCGAGATAGCGGTCCTCGTTGGCGACGGGACCACCGTCGAGGCCGAACCCCGGCCCGCGGTCGTAATAGATCTCCGACGACGGACCGCACGGCCCGGGGATGCCCATCGACCAGTAGTTGTCGGCCATGCCGCGGCGCTGGATCCGCTCGGGCGGCAGACCCGCGATCTCGCGCCACAGCCCGGCGGCCTCGTCGTCGTCGAGATACACCGTGGCCCAAAATCTTTCCGGGTCCAGTCCGTATCCCCCGTCGGCCACGGGTTTGGTCAAAAGCGCCCAGGCCAGTTCGATCGCCTCACGCTTGAAGTAGTCGCCGAACGAGAAGTTGCCGGCCATCTGAAAGAAGGTGTTGTGCCGGGTGGTGATCCCGACCTCGTCGATATCGGGCGTGCGGATGCACTTCTGGATGCCGGTGGCGCGCGAGTACGGCGGGGTGCGCGCGCCCAGGAAGTACGGCACGAACTGGACCATGCCCGCGTTGACGAACAGCAGATTGGGGTCGTCGAGGATCACCGACGCGCTCGGCACCTCGGTGTGACCCGCCTTCACGAAATGATCAAGGAACCTCTTCCTGATCTCGTGTGTCTGCACTGTTGTCGGCTTCTTCCTTCTCCGCGCGGCTGCCATTAATCGACGTCCAGCCTATTCGCCGGGCTGTCGGAAGGCTGTCTAAGGGCGCTCTGCGCCGCTAACCCTCCACAAAGCTCAACCGCACCGAGCGCCGCGGGTTGTCCCGGTTGAGGTCGACCAGCACGACGCTTTGCCAGGTGCCCAGCTGCGGCTCGCCGCCCGTGACCGGCACCGTCACCGAGGGTGCGACGATCGCCGGCAGCACGTGGTCGGCGCCGTGGCCCGGGGCGCCATGCGCGTGCCGGTACCGGTCGTCGCGCGGCAACAGCCGTTCCAGCGTGTCCACCAGGTCGTCGTCGGACCCGGCGCCGGTCTCGATGATCGCCACCCCTGCCGTCGCGTGCGGGACGAACACGTTGCACAAACCGTCCCCCCGCGACCAGCAGAAACCCCGCACCGCGTCGGTGAGATCGACGATGCGGCGACGGGAGGTGTCGACGTCCAGCACATCGGTATGCACCCCGACAAGCCTACGGCGCACCGGGTGCGACCAGCCAATTGATTGTGAGGGCGGTTACAACCCGGAAAGGCATTGCGGCCGGTTACCGGCAGGAGGAAGGTGATTGGTGGGACCGGTGGCG
Organism: Mycobacterium sp.; assembly: GCA_031292665.1. Lineage (GTDB taxonomy): Bacteria > Actinomycetota > Actinomycetes > Mycobacteriales > Mycobacteriaceae > Mycobacterium. The sequence goes on from JARLGR010000026.1 coordinate 19,606, forward strand.
CCACCTGGGCGCCGTTCGATATAACCCCCGACGTAGGAGAGGTCGCCGTGTACGCACGCTCCACCACCATCCAGGCGCAACCCTTGTCGGTCGACATCGGCATTGCGCACGTTCGCGACGTCGTCATGCCCGCGTTGCAGGAGATCGACGGGTTTGTCGGTATTTCGCTGTTGGTCGACCGGCAGTCCGGCAAATGCATCGCGACGAGCTCTTGGGAGTCCGTGCAGGCGATGCGCGCCGGCGCCGGGCGGGTGGCACCCATTCGCGACCAGGCCGCGCTCATGTTCGACGGCAGCGCGCGCGTCGAGGAATGGGAGATCGCCCTGCTGCACCGGGACCACCGCTCCCGCGAGGGGGCCTGTGTGCGGGCCACCTGGCTCAAGGTGGTGCCGGACCAGCTGAGCCGATCACTGGACTTCTACCGGTCCTCGGTGCTGCCGGAGATGGAGAACCTCGACGGGTTCTGCAGCGCCAGCCTGATGGTCGACCACCCCGCGTGCCGGCGGGCGGTGTCCTGCTCGACGTTCGACAGCATGGACGCGATGGCCCGCAACCGCGACCAGGCGACCGAGTTGCGCAGCAGGCGGGTGCGGGACCTGGGCGCCGAGGTGATCGACGTCGCCGAGTTCGAGTTGGCGATCGCCCGCCTGAGGGTGCCCGAACTCGTCTAGGGCCTCGCCGGGTCGCAACCAGCAGCGAGATCGACGGTAGCGCGTCGCCTTCTCGCACTTCTTCGCCCTTACGTCGATTTCGGCGTCAGGGGAAGCCAGTTAGGGCAGCGAGTCCCCGGGGAATCCGCGGCAGGCGTGCACCTCGTAGGTGAAGACGCCCGCGGCCACCCCCGGGTCGCCGTCCATGATGGCGGCGGCCTCGTCGACGGTCGCGGCGAACACCCCGATGCCGCATACGTCGGACCCGTCGGTGACCGGTAAGACCACCGGCAGCACGCCGTCGTCGCGCAGTCCGAAGTTGCGCCGGCCGTGCTCCCAGACGATGCGCGGCGCGGCCCCGGTCTCAGACAAGCCTTCGAACGTCGGCCCCTTCTTGAGGATCACGACGGTGTACGGCTTGGCGGTGGGCAGCAGTTCGCCCATCTCCTCGTCGGTGAAGGTCTTCATGCCCGTCCCCTTCTACGGATGATCGCCCGCAGGCGGTCCAGCCGGCCGCCCATCTCCCGCTCACCGCCGCGACCGGTGGGCCGATAGTAATCCACGCCCACCAGCCCGTCCGGTGGATATTGTTGCGCCACAACGCCGTCGGGGTCGTCGTGGGAGTACTTGTAGCCCTGCGCATTGCCGAGCCCCGCCGCACCGGAGTAGTGACCGTCGCGCAGGTGGGGCGGCACCGGGCCGGCCCTGCCCGACTTGATGTCGTCCATCGCCGCCGCCAGCGCGGCCGTGACCGCGTTCGACTTCGGCGCGGTGGCCAGGTGGATGGTGGCGTGCGCCAGGGTCAGCTGGGCCTCGGGCATGCCGATCAGCGCCACCGTCTGCGCGGCGGCTACCGCGACCTGCAGCGCGGACGGGTCGGCCATGCCGATGTCCTCGCTGGCCAGGATCACCAGCCGGCGCGCGACGAACCGAGGGTCCTCCCCCGCGACGAGCATGCGGGCCAAATAGTGCAGCGCCGCGTCGACGTCGGAGCCGCGCACCGACTTGATGAACGCACTGATGACGTCGTAGTGCTGGTCGCCGTCGCGGTCGTAACGCACCGCGGCCCTGTCCAGGGACTGCTCGACGGTCTCGACGGTCACCTCGTCCCCGGCTGACGCGACCCCTTCAGAGGCCACCTCCAGCGCGGTAAGGGCCCGGCGGGCGTCGCCGGCCGCCAGCTGCACCAGCAGCTCGAGGGCCTCGGGCGCCACCGCGACCCCACCGCCGAGCCCGCGGGGATCGTCGACCGCGCGCTGCACCACGGTACGGATGTCGTCGGGCGTCAGCGGGCGCAACTGCAGGATCAGCGACCGGGACAGCAGCGGGGCCACCACCGAAAACGACGGGTTCTCCGTGGTCGCCGCCACCAGCAACACCACCCGGTTCTCCACGGCGGAGAGCAGGGCGTCCTGCTGCGTCTTGGAGAACCGATGCACCTCGTCGATGAACAACACCGTCTGCTCGCCGGAGAGGAGCGCCCGCCGCGCGGTGTCTATCACGGCGCGAACTTCTTTCACACCGGCCGACAACGCCGATAAGGCCTCGAAGCGTCGGCCCGTCGCCTGCGAGATCAGCGCGGCCAGCGTCGTCTTACCGCTGCCCGGCGGACCGTACAGGATGAGCGACGCTACGCCCGACCCCTCCACCAGGCGGCGCAGCGGTGATCCGGGCCCCAGCAGGTGGCCCTGCCCGACCACCTCGTCCAGCGATGCCGGGCGCATCCGGACCGCCAGCGGCGCACCGGCCGACACGCCCAGACCGTGGGAAGTTGTCTGCGGCGGGCCGGGCAGGTCAAAAAGACCGTCGGACACGGCTTTAGGCATACCACGCCGGAGCGACTCGATGTGGTCGCGCGAGATCGGGCCGGCGTCGCAGGCGCGATGACCGCATTTTTGCTAAGTTCCCGTGTGCGCGCCCCCGGAAGTTGAATGACAGCTAGGACGGACATGAGCCAGCCTCCCGAGTATCCCGACCCGCACGGCGGCAATCAGAATCCGCCCGGCTATCCCCCGCCGCCCGGTTACGGCGCCCCGCCCCCGGCACCCGGTTACGGCGCGCCCCCTCCGCCCGGTTACGGCCCGCCGCCGCCCGGCTACCCGCCGCCGCCCGGTTACGGCGCGCCCCCTCCGCCGCCACCCGGTTACGGCCCGCCGCCCCCCGGTTACGGCGCTCCCCCACCCGGCTACCCGCCGCAGCCCGGTTACGGCGGCCAGCCCGCGCCGCGGTTCAGCGTCGGAGACGCATTCAGCTGGTCGTGGAACAAGTTCACGTCGAACGCGTCGGCGCTCATCGTTCCGGTGCTGGTTTACGGCGTGATCATCGCGATTTTGAGCTCTCTCACCCAGCTCCTGCCCGCGGCCCTCGGTCACGAAACGAGCAGCACGTACACCGACAGCAACGGACAGACCTACGGAAGCACCAGCGTGACGCTCGGCTTCGCCTCGGTCACCGTCATGGTCGTCGGCTCGATCCTGATCTTTCTGGCAGCTGCCGTCATGCATGCGGGACTGCTTTCCGGCTGCCTTGACATCGCGGACGGGAAGCCGGTCACCATTGGATCCTTCTTCAAGCCCCGAAATCTGCGCGCGGCGATACTCACCGCGTTGCTGGTCGCCGTGGGCACCTGGGTCGGCCTGTTCCTGTGCGTCATCCCCGGCATCATCTTCGCCTTCCTCGCACTGTTCGCGATCCCATTCGTGGTGGACCGGTCCCTGTCCCCCGTCGGCGCGGTGAAGGCCAGTATCGCGACGGTCAGGTCCAACGTCGGCGGCACGCTGCTGTCGTGGCTGGTGCAGCTCGCGGCGGTCCTCGTCGGGGAACTCCTGTGCCTGGTCGGCGTGCTCGTCGGCATCCCCATCGCCCAGCTCGTCCTGACCTACACCTACCGCAAGCTGTCCGGCGGCCAGGTCGTCCCGCTGGAGCAGCCAGGTTACCCGCAGGGACCGCCGCCCGGCGTGCCGCCGGGGCCCTATCCCAACTGACGCGCAACCCCACAGCCGGGCTCGGTCGCGGCAACCCGCGCTGAATTGCGCTGCGCTGCGGACATCCCGCCCGTGTGATTCGATCAGCGGTTATGAGCATCAAAGTGGCGCTGGAGCACCGCACCAGCTACACCTTTGACCGGCTGGTCGGGGTGTATCCGCACGTTGTGCGACTGCGCCCGGCGCCCCACTGCCGCACGCCCATCGAGGCCTATTCGCTGCGCGTCGAGCCGGCCGAGCACTTCGTCAACTGGCAGCAGGACGCGCTGGGCAACTTCCTTGCCCGGCTGGTGTTTCCGAATCCCATGCGCCAACTGACCATCACCGTCGGGCTGATCGCCGACCTCAAGGTGATCAACCCGTTCGACTTCTTCATCGAGGACTGGGCCGAAACCTGGCCGTCCGGCGGAATGACCTATCCCAAGGAACTGGCCGACGACCTCAAGCCATACCTGCGCCCCGTCGACGACGACGGCGAGGGTTCGGGCCCCGGTGAGCTGGTGCGGGCCTGGGTGGGCAACTTCTCGGTGCCGGACGCCACCCGCACCATCGACATGCTGGTCGGGCTCAATCGCGCGATCAGCGCCGACGTCGCGTACAGCGTGCGCATGGAACCCGGTGTCCAGACACCGGATTACACGCTGCGCACCGGCATCGGCTCGTGCCGCGACTCCGCCTGGCTGCTGGTGTCGATCATGCGCCGGCTGGGCTTGGCCGCCCGCTTCGTGTCCGGCTACCTGGTGCAGCTGGCCTCCGACGTCGAAGCGCTCGACGGGCCGTCGGGACCCGCCGCCGACTTCACCGACCTGCACGCCTGGGCCGAGGTCTACATCCCCGGAGCGGGCTGGATCGGCCTGGACCCGACGTCGGGGCTGTTCGCAGGCGAGGGCCACATCCCGCTGGCGGCCACCCCGCACCCGGCCAGCGCGGCACCGATCAGTGGCGGCACCGAACCGTGCGAATCGGTGCTGGAGTTCGCCAACACCGTCACGCGCGTCCACGAGGATCCGCGCGTCACCCGGCCCTACACCGACGAGGCGTGGCGGGCGATCTGCGAGGTCGGCCGGCGCGTCGACGAGCGATCGGCCGCCGCCGACGTCCGGCTCACCGTCGGCGGCGAGCCGACCTTCGTGTCGGTGGACGACCAGGTCTCCGAGGAGTGGACGACTGCCGCCGACGGCCCGCACAAGCGCCAGCGCGCGTCCGAACTGGCCGCTCGTCTGAGGGCGGCCTGGGCGCCGCGGGGGCTGATCCAGCGCGGGCAGGGCAAGTGGTATCCGGGAGAGCCGTTGCCGCGCTGGCAGATTGCGCTCTACTGGCGCACCGACGGACACCCGGTGTGGCACGACGAGGCGCTGCTCGGCGACCCGTGGGGTACCCGGCCGAGAACCCCGGTGGACCACGAGGCGGCGTACGAGGTGCTGGTGGGAGTCGCCGAGGGGTTCGGACTACCACTGTCCCAGGTGCGGCCAGCCTACGAGGACCCGTTGTACCGGCTGGCGGCCAAGGTGCGCATGCCCGCCGGCGAGCCGGTGGACCCGAGTGACGACCTCGCTGCCGACTCCCCCGCCGCCCGCGCCGCGCTGCTGGCGCGCCTCGACGAATCCTCCGACACCCCGGCGGCGTTCGTGTTGCCGCTGCACCGCCGCGAAGACGACCCGGGCTGGGCCAGCGCCGACTGGCGGCTGCGCCGTGGCCGCATCGTGCTACTGCCCGGGGACTCGCCGGCGGGCCTGCGCCTACCGCTGGACTCGATCAGCTGGACACCGCCGCGCCCGTCTTTCGAGACCGATCCCCTGACTGTGGGACACGAGCTGGCGACGGAGTCGGGCGAGGCGGTGGTCGAGGCCGCCGAAACGGCCCCGCCGACGGCCATGGTCGCCGAGGCCCGCGACGGGCTGCTGTACGTCTTCATGCCGCCCACCGAGGCGCTCGAACACTTCCTCGACCTCATCGCCCGGGTCGAGATCGCGGCGGCGAAGGCCGACTGCCCGGTGGTGATCGAGGGTTACGATCCGCCGCCGGACCCCCGGCTGAAGTCGACGACGATCACCGCCGACCCCGGTGTCATCGAGGTCAACGTGGCACCCAGCGCCAGTTTCGCCGAACAACGGCAGCTACTGGAAACGCTGTACGCTGAGGCCCGTCTTGCCCGGCTGTCTACGGAGTCGTTCGACGTCGACGGCACGCACGGCGGCACCGGCGGCGGCAACCACATCACACTCGGCGGCGTCACGCCCGCGGACTCACCGTTGCTGCGCCGCCCCGACCTGCTGGTCTCGCTACTGACCTACTGGCAGCGGCACCCGTCGCTGTCCTACCTGTTCGCCGGGCGGTTCGTCGGCACCACCTCGCAGGCGCCCCGGGTGGACGAGGGCCGCGCCGAGGCGCTCTACGAACTCGAGATCGCGTTCGCCGAGATCGCCCGGCTGGCTTCGTCTTCCGGGGTCGGCCCCCCACCGCCGTGGGTCACCGACCGCGCGCTGCGGCACCTGCTGACCGACATCACCGGCAACACCCACCGCGCCGAGTTCTGCATCGACAAGCTCTACAGCCCCGACGGCCCCCGCGGCCGGCTAGGGCTGCTGGAGCTGCGCGGGTTCGAGATGCCCCCGCATCTGCACATGGCGATGGTGCAGTCGCTGCTGGTCCGGTCGCTGGTGGCGTGGTTCTGGGACGAACCGCTGCGCGCCCCGCTCATCCGCCACGGCGCCAACCTGCATGGTCGGTACCTGTTGCCGCACTTCCTGATTCACGACATCGCCGACGTGGCCGCCGAGCTGCGCGCGCACGGCATCGCTTTCGAGACCAGCTGGCTGGACCCGTTCACCGAATTCCGCTTCCCCCGCATCGGCACCGCGGTCTTCGACGGCGTAGAGGTCGAGCTGCGCGGGGCGATCGAGCCGTGGAACACCCTCGGCGAGGAGGCCACCGCGACGGGCACCGCCCGCTACGTCGACTCGTCCGTCGAGCGCATCCAGGTCCGCGTCATCGGCGCCGACCGCCACCGCTACGTGGTCACGGCAAACGGCTACCCGGTCCCCCTACTGGCCACCGACAGTCCCGACATCCACGTAGGTGGCGTTCGGTTCAAGGCTTGGCAGCCGCCCAGCGCGCTGCACCCGACCATCAGCACCGACGTCCCGCTGCAGTTCGAGCTCGTCGACCTCACCAGCGGAACGTCACGCGGCGGCTGCACCTACCACGTCGCCCATCCGGGCGGCCGCGCCTACGACGAGCCGCCCGTCAACGCCGTCGAGGCCGAGGCGCGCCGGGCCCGCCGCTTCGAGGCAACCGGCTTCACCCCGGGCAAGCTCGACCTGGCCGCCCTGCGGGAGAAACAGGCCAGGATATCCACCGACATCGGCGCGCCGGGCATCCTTGACCTGCGACGCGTGCGTACCGTGCAGCAGTAATGGCGTTTGCGGACATGGCGTTCGGCGCGAGCGGGTCGTCGGCGGCTACCAGCCCCGTCGGCGAGCGCTACGACGCCGACCGCCTGCTGGCCGGTTACCGCACCGCGCGCGCCCAGGAGGCGCTGTTCGACCTCCGGCACGGCCCCGGCATCGGGTACGACGAGTTCGTCGACCGGGACGGGAACGTGCGCGCGGCCTGGTCGGAGCTGGCCGACGCGGTTGCCGAGCGCGGCCGGGCCGGGCTCGACCGGCTGCGCTCGGTGGTGCACGGCCTCATCGACAACGACGGCATCACCTACACCGACGTCGACCCCGACGGACACGGCCTGGAGCCCAGGCCGTGGAGCCTGGACACTCTGCCGATCGTGGTGTCCGCGGCGGATTGGGAGCTGCTCGAGGCCGGGCTGGTCCAGCGGTCCCGCCTGCTCGACGCCGTGCTCGCCGACCTCTACGGGCCGCGCAACATGCTCAACGAGGGCGTGCTCCCACCCGAATTGCTGTTCGCCCACCCCGGCTACGTGCGCGCCGCCAACGGCATCGAGGTGCCCGGCCACCACCAGCTCTTCATGCACGCCTGTGACCTCGGCCGGTTGCCCGACGGCAGCTTCGGAGTCAACGCCGACTGGACGCAGGCCCCGTCCGGCGCGGGCTATGCGCTGGCCGACCGCCGCGTCGTCGCCCACGCGATTCCCGACCTCTACGAGCGGGTCGCACCGCGCCCCACGACGCCGTTCGCCCAGGCGCTCCGGCTGGCGCTGATCGACGCGGCACCCGACGTCGCCCAGGACCCGGTGGTGGTGGTGCTCACGCCGGGCATCTACTCCGAGACCGCTTTCGACCAGGCCTATCTCGCCACCCAGCTGGGTTTCCCGCTGGTGGAGAGCGCGGATTTGGTGGTGCGCGACGGCAAGTTGTGGATGCGCTCGCTGGGCACCCTTAAACGCGTCGACGTGGTTCTTCGGCGCGTCGACGCCGACTACGTGGACCCACTGGACCTGCGCGCCGACTCCAGGATCGGTGTGGCCGGTTTGGTTGAGGCACAACGCCGCGGGGCGGTGACCGTCGTCAACACACTGGGCAGCGGCATCCTGGAAAGCCCCGGGCTGCTTCGCTTCCTGCCCGAGCTGGCCAAGCGCCTGCTCTCCGAAGACCCGCTGCTGCACGCCACGCCGGTCTACTGGGGCGGCATCGCCAGCGAGTGCTCACACCTTTTGGCGAACCTCTCGTCGCTGTTGGTGAAGTCCACGATCGGCAGAAAAACCATTGTGGGGCCCACGCTTTCGTCTCAACAGCTTGGAGAGCTGGCCGCGCGCATCGAAAACGCGCCGTGGCAATGGGTGGGCCAGGAACTGCCGCAGTTCTCGTCGGCCCCGACCGACCACGCCGGCGTGCTGTCCTCGGCCGGCGTCGGCATGCGGCTGTTCACCGTCGCCCAACGCAGCGGCTACGCGCCGATGATCGGCGGCGTCGGCTACGTGCTGACACCGGGGCCCGACGCATACACCCTGAAAACGGTTGCCGCCAAAGATATCTGGGTGCGGCCGACGGAGCGCGCGCGGACCGAGACGGTGAGCCTGCCCGTCGTGGAGCCGCCGGCGAAGACCGCCGCGGGCACCTGGGGAGTCAGCTCGCCGCGCGTGCTGTCCGACCTGTTCTGGATCGGGCGCTACGGCGAGCGCGCGGAGAACACGGCCCGGTTGCTGATCGTCGCCCGCGACCGCTTCCACGTCTACCGGCATCATCAGGACACCGAGGAAAGCGAGTGCGTGCCGGTGCTGATGGCCGCGTTGGGGCGAATCACCGGGACCGACACCGGAACCGACGCGGACCACGCGGAGATGATCGCCGTCGCGCCATCGACGCTGTGGTCGCTGACCGTGGACCCCGACCGTCCGGGATCCCTCGTCCAGTCGGTGGAGGGTCTGGCGCTGGCCGCCCGGGCGGTCCGCGACCAGCTGTCCAACGACACCTGGATGGTGCTGGCCGGGGTGGAGCGCGCGATCGCGCTGCGCGCCGAACCGCCGGACTCGCTCACCGAGGCCGACGCGTTGCTCGCGTCGGCCCAGTCGCAGACGCTGGCCGGGATGCTGACGTTGGCGGGGGTGGCCGGCGAGTCGATGGTGCGCGACGTGGGCTGGACGATGATGGACATCGGCAAGCGGATCGAACGCGCGCTCTGGCTCACCGCGTTGCTGCAGGCGACGCTGACCACCGTCCGTGGCGCCGGGGCCGAGCAGACGATCATCGAGTCGGCGCTGGTGGCGTGCGAATCGTCGGTCATCTACCGCCGCCGCACCGTCGGCAACGTCACCGTGTCCGCCGTGACCGAGCTGATGCTGTTCGACGCCCAGAACCCGCGGTCGTTGCTGTACCAGGTGGAACGGCTGCGCGCCGACCTCAAGGACCTCCCGGGTTCCTCCGGGTCCTCGCGTCCGGAGCGGCTGGTGGACGAGATCGGCACCCTCCTGCGCCGGTCGCACCCCGACGAGCTGGAGGAGGTCGCCGACGGGCGGCGCGCGGAGTTGGCGGACCTGCTGGATGCGGTACACGCCCAGCTGCGCGACCTGGCCGAGGCCATCACCACCACGCAGCTGGCCCTGCCCGGCGACATGCAACCGCTGTGGGGCGGCGACGAGCGCCGGAGGATGCCGGCCTGACGGCTCAGCCCGCTATGGCGGCCGGCCCCCTCGCCTGCGAGGTCACCTCGTCGATCACGGTGTGGATGAACCGCATCTTCTCCAGCACCGCGGCCGGCAGCACGAACGGATACAGGTCGTCGTGGCCCATAGACCGGTTGACCATGTTCAGCGACCACGACAAGGGCAGCCAGGTGTCAATGATCGTCTGGAAAGCGCTGGGGCCCAACAACGGTCGGTCGAAGGTCGCCGTGGCCGGCGCCAGACCGCACCAGGCGGAGGTGTCCAGGGCGTCGCGGATGTGCAGGTAGTGGGCGAACGTCTCGGCCCAGTCCTCGGCGGCGTGCATGGTCGCATAAGAGGACACGTAGTTGTCCTGCCAGCCCTCCGGTGCGCCGTCGCGGTAATGCCGGTCCAGCGCCTCGGAGTAGTCGGCGTCGGGATCGCCGAACAGCTCGTTGAACCGAGCCAGGTAATCACTCGACGGGGCGACGAGCCGGTAGAAATAGTAATGGCCGATCTCGTGGCGGAAGTGCCCGAGCAGAGTCCGGTACGGCTCCTCCATCTCGACCCGCAGCTGTTCGCGGTGGACGTCGTCACCCTCGGCCAAATCCAATGTGATGACACCATTCTCGTGCCCGGTCAACACCTTCTCGTGCGAGCTGGACAGTAGGCGGAATCCCAGTCCGTAGTCCGGATCCTTGTCCCGCCCGATGATCGGCAGCCGCAGCTCGTGCAGCTCGGCGATCAGCCGCCGCTTGGCGGCCTCCGCGCGGGCGAACGCCGCCAGGCCGTCGGTGTCGTCGTCGTTGGGCCGCTCCAGGGTGAGCGCGCACGACGCGCACAGCCCCCCGGGATCGTCCTTCGGAACCAGCCAATTGCACTCGGCGAGATACAGGTTGCCGCACAGTTGGTAGTCGTCGGCGTCGACCGCGCCGGCGTGCTCCCCCTCGTCGCCCTTGGCGATCACCAGCAGCGCCATCTGTTCGGGGGAGAAGCCGAGCGAGCTGCCGCACGACAGGCACGCCGAGTTCTCGAACGTCAGGCGCTGGCCGCAGTTGGGGCAGTGGAAGTCACGCATGAAGCTCATCGGCTTCGAAGGGCAC
>JARLGR010000157.1 GCA_031292665.1 Mycobacterium sp.
AAAGCCTCCGGTGCTTGTTCGTCGAAATAGGCGGCGATGTCGACATCGGAATCCGTACGGGAAGTGCCCGCCGCGCGACTGCCATGAAGGTAGCCAAAGACGGCGCCGCGGTGCCGCAGCGCCTCGATTGCTTCCTCAACTCGCTCATCCACGCGGTCCACCGTCCGATTATCTCATCGGACAAAGGCCCATAGGTGTGTGTACCGTGGAGGCATCACCGATTCGAGCCGGAGGCGGCCTTCAATATTTGCTGTGCCGCCAGGGCGGGGGTCAGTTCCCCCGCCTTTACCTGACGTTCCACGTCGGCGCGGATCTTGCGCACGTCCGGGTTGGACAGCACCCGATCCACCACCGTGTCGCGCACCATCTGCCAGGTCCAGTCGACTTGCTGGGCCCGCCGGCGCGCCTGGAACTCCCCCGCCTCGGTGAGCACCTGGCGATGGCGTTCGATGGTGTCCCACAATTTGGCGAGGCCATTCCCCTCCATCGCGCTCATCGTGAGAACCGGTGGCCGCCAGAGGGTCTCACGCGGGTGGATCAGCCGCATGGCCGCCGACAGCTCACGCGCGGCAGACCGCGCCTCCGCGAGGTGCTCGCCGTCGGCCTTGTTGACCACCACGATGTCGGCCAGCTCCAGCGCACCCTTCTTGATTCCCTGCAGCTGGTCGCCGCTGCGCGCCAGCGTCAACAGGACGAAGGTGTCCACCATGTTGGCCACGGCCACCTCGGACTGGCCGACCCCGACGGTTTCGACCACGATCACGTCGAAACCCGCCGCCTCCAACACGACAATGGTTTCCCGGGTGGCCTTTGCCACCCCGCCCAACGTGCCCGAGGTTGGGGACGGCCGGATGTATGCGTCCGGGTGCACCGCCAGCCGCGCCATCCGGGTCTTGTCCCCCAGGATCGATCCGCCGGTGCGCGTCGACGACGGGTCGACGGCCAGCACCGCGACCCGGTGCCCCTCGTCGATCAGGTGCATGCCGAGCGCCTCGATGGTGGTGGACTTGCCCACCCCGGGAGTCCCGGTGATGCCCACGCGATGCGCTTTGCCCGAGTCGGGCGTCAGCGCCAGCAGGAGTTGCTGCGCCTTCTCGTGATGGTCGGGGCGGGTGGATTCCAGCAGCGTGATGGCCCGCGGCAGCACCGCGCGGTCACCGCCGCGGACGGCGGCCGCCAGGTCCTCGACTGATTCTGTCGGTTGGAAGGTCACGAGCGTAACGCCCCTGCGGGATTCAACGCGATTTTTCGCACCGGCGCTACGCTCGCGGGACGGATGGGGCCACCGGTCACTGGCCCAGGTCGTAGCCCAGCCGTTCGGCGAGCTTGTGCAGCAGGCCGATCGCGGCGTCGGCGATCACCGTCCCGGGCGGGAAGATCGCGGCGGCGCCGGCCGCGTACAGCTCGTCGAAGTCGTCGGGCGGGATGACGCCGCCGACCACGATCATGATGTCGGGCCGCCCCACCGCGGCCAGCGCCTCGCGCAGCGCCGGCACCAGAGTCAGGTGCCCGGCGGCCAACGAGGAAACCCCGATGACGTGGACGTCGTTGTCGGCGGCCTGGCGGGCCACCTCCTCGGGCGTGGAGAACAGCGACCCGACGTCGACGTCGAAACCGAGGTCGGCGAACGCCGTCGCGATCACCTTCTGGCCACGGTCGTGGCCGTCCTGGCCCATTTTGGCCACCAAAATCCTGGGCCGGCGGCCGTCGGCCTCGGCGAACTTCTCAACCAATGCGGTGGCGCTTGCGATGTTGGTGGCCTTTCCGGCTTCGTCACGGTAGACCCCGGCGATGGTACGGATCTCCGCCTGGTGACGGCCATATACCTTCTCCAGCGCGTCGGAAATCTCCCCGACCGTGGCCTTGGCCCGGGCCGCGTTGATGGCCAGTGCCAGCAGGTTGTTGCCCAGTCCGTCTTCCCCGGCGCGGCCGTGGGCGGCGGCGGCGCGCGACAGCTCGGCCAGGGCGGCCTCGACCGCCGACTGGTCCCGGCTGGCCCGCAGCTCCTGGAGTTTGGCCAGTTGCTCGGCGCGCACCCGGCTGTTTTCCACCTTGAGGACCTCGATCTTCTGGTCCTCGTCGACCTGGTACTTGTTGACCCCGATCACCGGCTGCTGGCCGGAGTCGATGCGGGCCTGGGTCCGCGCGGCCGCCTCCTCGATGCGCAGCTTGGGGATGCCGTCGCTGATGGCCTGCGCCATGCCGCCGGCCTCGGCGATCTCGGCGAGGTGGGCGCGGGCCCGCTGCGCGAGCTGGTGGGTCAGCCACTCCACGTAGAAGGAGCCGCCCCACGGGTCGATCGGCCGGGTGGTGCCCGACTCCTGGGCCAGGAGCAGCTGGGTGTTGCGGGCGATCCGGGCGGAGAAGTCGGTGGGCAGCGCCAGCGCCTCGTCGAGGGCGTTGGTGTGCAGCGACTGGGTGTGGCCCTGGGTGGCGGCCATCGCCTCGATGCAAGTGCGGGCGACGTTGTTAAAGGCGTCCTGGGCAGTCAGCGACCAGCCCGAGGTCTGCGAATGCGTGCGCAGCGACAGCGATTTGGGGTTTTTGGCGCCGAAGCCGGCGACGAGTTCGCTCCACAGCAGCCGCCCGGCCCGCAGCTTGGCGACCTCCATGAAGAAGTTCATGCCGATGCCCCAGAAGAACGACAGCCGCGGCGCGAACTTGTCGATGTCCAGCTCGGCGTCCAGGCCCGCCTTGATGTAGTCCACGCCGTCGGCCAGCGTGTAGGCCAGCTCCAAATCGGCTGTGGCCCCGGCCTCCTGGATGTGGTAGCCGGAGATCGAGATGGAGTTGAACTTCGGCATCTTGGCGCTGGAGCAGGCGAAGATGTCGGAGATGATGCGCATCGACGGCTTGGGCGGGTAGATGTAGGTGTTGCGCACCATGAACTCTTTGAGGATGTCGTTCTGGATGGTGCCGGCGAGCTTTTCGGGCGGCACCCCCTGCTCCTCGGCGGCCACCACGTACAGCGCCAGGATCGGCAGCACCGCGCCGTTCATGGTCATCGACACCGACACCGCCGACAGGTCGATTCCGTCGAACAGCTGGCGCATGTCCAGGATGGAATCGATTGCCACACCGGCCATTCCGACGTCGCCCTGCACGCGGGGGTGGTCGGAGTCGTAGCCCCGGTGGGTGGCCAGGTCGAACGCCACCGACAGGCCCTTCTGGCCGGCGGCCAGGTTGCGGCGGTAGAACGCGTTGGAATCCGCGGCGGTGGAGAACCCCGCGTACTGGCGAATCGTCCACGGCTGGTTGACATACATCGTCGGGTAGGGGCCGCGCACGAACGGCGGCTCGCCGGGGAAGCTGTTCAGCGGATAGCCGTCGGCCAGCGCGGCGGCACGGTCGGCGGCGATGTAGACCGGTTTGACGTCGATGTTCTCCGGCGTGTGCCAGTGCGCCTGGTCGGCGGTGTAGCCGTGCGCCGACGCGGCCGCCGCGATGCGCTTTTCCGCCGCGGCTTCGGTGGGCCGCTGCGTTTCGCGGTCGCCGTGCAGTGGGACGTCGGCGAAGCTGCGAACAACAGGTGTGGTGACCGGAGCCGCATGGCCGGCGACATCGTGAACAATCATCGCAACTACGCTCCCAACCGGGTGAGCAGATTCGACAGTGCTTCGACCGCATTGATTTTCGCGGTCAGGAATTCGTCCGGCCGGTGCTGGGCGTCTGCCACCGCCTTCTCGGGCCCGGCCAGGTAGACCCGTGCGATTCCCGCGTCGCGGGCCGCCTGCACGACGGACGCGGCCTCGGCCGCGTAGCGCTTGTCGGTGCCGCAGATCACCGCCACGGCCGGCGAGGCCGCCGCGGAGAACTCGGCGACTGCCTTGGCGACGCCGGCGGCATCCACCGGCCCGGGGTTGACGGCCTCGATGCCGCCCGACGCCAGCAGGTTGGACGCGAACGTCGCGCGGATGTTGTGCTCGGCCAGCGGCCCAAGCGGCAGCAACAGCGCCTGCGGCCGTGCGCCGGTGCGGGCCAGGTAGACGTCGGAACGGTCGCGCAGCGCTTCGAACTCCCCGGCGTAGCGCGCGACGGTCGGTGCCGAATCCTTTTGCGGCAGCGCCGGTTCCGTCAGATTCGGGTACTCGTTGACGCCGGTGATCGCGGTGCGGCGATGCGCGATGTCGTCGGCGCGTTGTGCGGCGATCTCGGCGATCTGGCCGGCGATGAAATCGCAGGCGTCGACGAACCCACCGCGGGCCTCGATGGCCTGGAAGTGTTCCCAAGCCCCCTGAGCCAGCTGCTCGGTGAGCTCCTCGACGAACCACGACCCACCGGCCGGGTCCAGCACCCGGCCCACGTGTGACTCTTCCAAGAGCAGCAGCTGGGTGTTGCGGGCGATGCGGCGGGCGAAGCCGGCCGACACACCGGGAAAACCACCGGGGATCGCGACGTCAAAGGGGTGCACCAGCACGGTGTCGGCGCCGCCGACGCCCGCGCCGAAAGCGGCCAGGGTGCCGCGCAGCATGTTCACCCACGGGTCACGTTGGGTCATCATCGGCAGCGAGGTCTCCGCGTGCAGGACGCCCGCGCCGCCCTCGGGGTCGCCGACGACCTCGGCGACGCGCGCCCACAGTTGACGCGCGGCCCGCATCTTGGCGATCGTCAGGAACTGGTCGTCGTCCGCGGCCAGCCGGAAGCTGATGTGGCGCAACGCCTCCCCGACGGACATCCCGGCCCCGGTGAGCGCGCGCAGGTAGGCCACCGCCGCCGCGAGGCTGCCGGCAAGCTCCCACGACTCGTTGGCGCCCAGATTATGGAACGCGGGGCCGTCGATCGTGATCGCCCGCACGCCGCGGCCCCCGCCCACCCGGGTGGCGACCGCGACCACCTGCTCCATGGACGGGGCAGCCCGCCGGCTCAGCTTCGCGGTCAACGGGTCGGCGCCCAGGTCGATCGACACCTTGCCGCGCTTGTCCGCGTCCAACTGGTCGACCAGCGCCAGCAGCGCGTCGCCGGCCTCGGCGAAGCGGGCGCCGGCGTCGAGGATCACCGGCGCCAGGTCCAGGTACACACCCGAGAGCAGCTTCGCGACGTCGCCGGACTCCCCGACCCGGATCAGCAGGGCGCTGACCCCGTCGGCGAGCCCGCCCAGCAGCGCGGCGTTGGGGTCATCGGGCGTCGCCGACGGGAACGCCTCGGCGACCTTCCAGCCCGCGTTGACGTCGCGCAGCGCGTCGCCGCCCCGCACGTAGGGCCAGTCGCCCGGCAGCGGCGGCTCGGGCAGCTCGTCGAGCGCCGTATACAGCGGGCGGATCGCGATCCCGTCGTAGGTCGGGGTTTCCAGTAGCCGCTCGGGCTGGTCCCCCAACCCCGCGGGGTCCTTGCCGGTGCTCTTGGCCAGCACCCCCGCAACCGCTGCGCGCCAGCGCCCGCGAACCTGTTCCAGGTCGGCGAGTTCGGGTACATCTATGGACACCGATTGCTCCCTTTTCCCAGCGCACCGCACTGTTGCTGAGGGTTTGCCACGTGCTAATCAGGCTAAGTGATGCGGCCCTCCGCGAAAAACCGCCCCGGGGCCGGGCCGGCGATGAAACGCCAGCGTCGGGCAACGAATTATTCATCTCGGCCCCGTACCCTTGACAAGCGTGACGGCTCCCGCCACCAGCAGAATCACCGCAACCGTGCGCGATCTCGGCACCGCGGTCGCCGCGTCCGCGCGTCAGGTGTCGCGGCCACGGGTCGCCGCGACAGTGGTCGGTATCACAGTCGTGGTGGCCCTGGCGGCCTGGCTCCCGCTGCCCACGCCGGTGCAGCTACGCGACTGGGCCGAATCGGTGGGCCCGTGGTTCCCGCTGGCGTTCCTTCTCGCCCATATCGTCGTCACGGTGGTGCCCGTCCCGCGCACGGCGTTCACCCTGGCCGCGGGCCTGCTGTTCGGGCCCGCGCTGGGGGTTGCCATCGCGGTGGTCGCCAGCACCGTGAGCGCGATGATCGCGATGCTGCTGGTCCGCGCGGCGGGGTGGCGGCTGAACCGCCTGGTTCGCCACCGATCGATCGAGACGGTCGACGAGCGCCTACGACAGCGCGGCTGGCTGGCCGTCCTGTCGCTGCGGCTGATTCCCGCCGTGCCATTCTCCGCGATCAACTACGCCGCCGGCGCGTCGACCGTGCGCACCCTGCCGTACACGTTGGCCACGCTGGCCGGCCTGCTTCCCGGCACCGCCGCCGTGGTAATCCTCGGCGACGCACTCGCCGGTCACCCCGCGTCGCTGCTGTACCTGGTGTCGGTGTGCACGGGCGCGCTGGGCCTGACCGGGCTGATCGTCGAGATCCGCCACTTCCGCCGCCACCACCGTCGGCGGCAGAGCTCGAGCGAGGCCGCGCCGGAGCCGGCCGTCCTGAGTTGACCGGCCGTCTACGAAGCCGGATGGTGCCCGTTGCCGTCGTTGTCGCGGGATTCGGTGCCGTTCTGGCGCCGGCGTAGCGCGGTCAGGGCGAGCTGTTCGTCGGCGTGTGCCGCCTGACGAAGTACTGCGTTCTCGGACGGCGGATCGGCGAACAGCAAGCTGCCCGAGCCGGGCCGCCCGCCCAGGCCAAGTTTGTTCAACCGCTTGGGAACCGCGGCGCCTTGGTATGGCAGCGGCGTGGGGTGCCCGTAGTCGTCGACCGGGCCCAGCGGCTGGTGCACTTCGATGTAGGCGCCGTGCGGCAGGCGCTTGATGATCCCGGTTTCGATGCCGTGCTCAAGCACCGCCCGGTCGCTGCGCTGCAAGGCGACACACCAGCGGTAGGTGACGAAGTAGACGATCGGTGGCAGCACCACCATCCCGATGCGCCCAATCCACGTCATCGCATTCAACGACACGTGGAACTGGTAGGCGATGATGTCGTTGAACGATGAGAACGTGAGCACGTTGTAAAACGCGATCGCCATCGCCCCGATCGACGTGCGCACCGGGACGTCGCGTGGACGCTGCAGCAGGTTGTGATGAGCGTGGTCACCGGTGAACCGCTTCTCCAGAAACGGATACACGATGAGGACGACGAAAATGACTCCCATCAACACCGCGACGGCGGCGGCGGCCGGGATCGTGTGATGCCAGAAGTAGAAATCCCACGCCGGCCAGAGTCGTACCAGCCCGTCGGTCCACATCAGATAAAAGTCCGGCTGCGAGCCCGCAGAGACCTGAGACGGCGTGTAGGGACACAGATTCCAGATCGGGTTGATCTGCAGCAAGCCGCCCATCAGGCCGAGCACGCCGACGATCGCCGCGAAGAACGCGCCGGACTTCACGGCGAACACCGGCATGACCCGTACGCCGACCACGTTGCGCCCGCTGCGCCCGGGTCCCGGGAACTGGGTGTGCTTCTGGAACCACACCAACGCCAGGTGCAGCCCGATCAGTGCCAACATGATGCCCGGGAAGATCAAGATGTGGATGGCGTACAGGCGCGGGATGAGGACGTCGCCGGGAAAGTCGCCACCGAACAGCGCCCAGTGCAGCCAGGTGCCGATCACCGGGATTCCCAAGGTGATTGAGGAAAAGGCCGCCCGCAGGCCCGTACCCGACAGCAGGTCGTCGGGCAGGGAGTAACCGAAGAAGCCCTCGAACATGGCCAGAATCAGCAGCAGCGACCCGATCACCCAGTTGGCCTCGCGAGGCCGGCGAAACGCGCCGGTGAAGAAGACGCGAGCCAGATGCACCATGATCGCGGCGGCGAATATCAACGCGGCCCAATGGTGCACCTGACGCACGAACAGACCGCCCCGGACCTCGAAGGAGATGTCGAGCGCCGACGCGTAGGCCTTGGACATCTCCACCCCGCGCAGCGGTTGATAGACGCCGTCGTAGGTGACCTCGGTCATCGACGGATCGAAGAACAATGTCAGGTACACCCCGGTGAGCAGCAGCACGATGAAGCTGTACAGGGCGATCTCGCCGAGCAGGAACGACCAGTGCGTCGGGAAGACCTTGTTCAGCTGGCGCCGCACCGCAGCCGACGGGTGATAGCGAGCGTCGATCGCGTCTGCTTGGCGGGCCAGCGTCGCGCTCATATCGGAGTGCCGACTCATGTGATACGCCCCCAGCATCCAGGACCAGTTCTAAACAGATAGTACGTTACTGGACTCCGTGTTCACTAGCGGCGGGTTGATACGCTTTCGGCTATCTTGATCGTTTAGCGATTTACAAGCGTCCGTCAGATTTACCGCGGGGAAGGATGCATCGATGACGTCTGGTCGTGGCCGCCGCGCGGGCGAGACGGCCGAGGACGCCCGGATCGTGCGGACCCGGGCCGATGTCGCGCGCACGGCCTTCGACGTGCTGGTTGAGGAGGGCTCCGAGGCGCTCACGCATGCTCGGGTCGCCGAGCGGGCCGGGTACTCGAAGACCACCCTCTACAAGCACTGGCCGGCGAGGTCCGACCTGGCGGCCACCGCTTTGGAGGCGCTGCGGGACTTCCAGCACCGCGAGCCCACCGGCGACATCCGCGCCGATCTGATCGGAGAACTCACCACGTTTCGGCAGGCGGTGCTCGACCTGCGGCTCGACCGTGTGCTCTCGGCGATGGCCCAGTGGGCGACGCTCGACACCATGCGACAGATCAGGACCGAGATCAATGGCGAGGGTCAGCGACCGATCCGGAACATTCTCCAACAAGCCTTCGAGGGTGCAGAGCTTGAAGCGGCGATCTCCATGCTCTCCGGCGTGGTCGCCTGCCCGTCGCTGATGTTCGGCACGGTGCCCGACGACGACGTCATCGAGGTGGCAGTCGACATCGTCCTGCACCACGCCGGCCGAGCCGGTAACCCCCGGTCCGTCTAGGGCCAACGCCCGCGGTATCGCCAGACATCGACGTCATACGCCCCGCTGGGCCAGAGGCAGGTAGGCCTGAATCGTCGTACCCGCCTCGGTGGCGTGGACGCGCACGAGGTCCGCTATGGCGTTGACCAAACGCCCAGGCCAACCCGCGGGTGCGCGTCTACACCGGCAGCCACGCGCCCGGGCAGGCCACCGCGCGCGTCCAGGACCAAGCCGAGGCCGACCGCACCCAGGCCGCCTACCGCGGCCGCCACCCCCAACGCGTGGGAGCGGACGCGGCCGGTGCCCGAGGAGAGGCTAGGCGCGCCGATCACCGACACCCCGATGGTCGAGTTCCGCCCGAACTAAGCGCGGTTAGGACCTTTCGCCGTCATCAGGGCGAACACGGCCAGGAATGATGCGGCCGGAATAGCGTTGAGGACCTTGTCGCGGGCGCGGACGTGCGCGCCCACGGCCAGCACGAAATACAGCGTCAGCATCGCGGTCGTCAGGCGCGCCAGGGCGGGAGACCAGGTGACCGAGAGCAACCCGACCGCGGCGGCGGCCTTCACCACCGGCAGCACCGGGCGCACCTCTTCAGGAACACCCAGGTCGTCCAGGACTTTCTTGATGGGGGCCACCTGGACGGCGCACGCTACCGCGTCGACGGCGTGGAATGCGGCCAGCCCCGCATAGGTTTTCGGTGACGTCAAAGCGCTCATCCGGAAATCCTATTGGGTCAGTTCCGGCGGTGGCGCGGGCGCACCGTCCACCGGCTGGCGCGCAATCGCCTCGGCCTTGGCCACCGCCAGCGCGATCGCGGGGTCGGTATCGGTAGAGAACCAGTCGGCCATCTCGGCGTCGTCGTCGGCGGCGTGCTGGGGCGTGTCGTCGACCGGGGACGGCTGGAACCGGAACACCCCGTCCTCGCCCGGGGTGCCCAGCAGCCGGGTGAACCCCTGCAACGCCGCGCTGAAGTCGCTGGGCACCACCCACACCTTGTTGGCGTCGCCGCGGGCCATCTCCGGCAGCGTCTGCAGGTACTGGTAGGCCAGCATCTCCGGGGTGGGCCTGCCGGCCTTGATCGCGGCGAACGTCTTCTCGATGGCCTTGGCCTGCCCCTGCGCCCGCAGGTAGGCCGCGGCGCGTTCACCCTGGGCGCGCAGCATCCGGGACTGCCGGTCCGCCTCGGCGGCCAGGATGGCGGCCTGCTTGGCGCCCTCGGCGGCCAGGATCTGGGCCTGCTTGGCGCCTTCGGCCTCTGTGATCGCCGCCTGCCGGGTGCCTTCGGCGGTCAGGATCATCGCCCGCTTCTCGCGGTCGGCCTTCATCTGCTTTTCCATCGACGCCTGAATCGACGGCGGCGGGTCGATGCTGCGCAACTCCACCCGGGCCACCCGCAGGCCCCAGCGGTTGGTGGCCTCGTCGAGCACACCGCGAAGCTGGGCGTTGATCACCTCGCGCGAGGTCAGGGTCTGCTCCAGCGTCATGCCGCCGACGACGTTGCGCAGCGTGGTCGTAGTGAGCTGCTCGACCCCGACGATGTAGTTGCTGATCTCGTAGACCGCCGCCTGCGGAACGGTGACCTGAAAATAGACCACGGTGTCGATGTTGAGGGTCAGGTTGTCCTCGGTGATCACCGGCTGCGGCGGGAACGACACCACCCGCTCACGCAGGTCCACCCGCGCGCGGATGCGGTCGATGAACGGCACCAACAAGGTCAGCTGCCCGCTGACCGTGCGGCTGTACCGACCTAACCGCTCTATCACCGCGGCCTCCGCCTGAGGTACCAGCGCGACCGACTTGGCCACCACGACGATGGCGAATATCACCAGGACTGCCAGCAACACCAGACCGGCAACCGCTCCACCTTGCATCGGAGTTCCTTTCTCTCGCAGCGTCTCTCGCAGTCGTTACAGACCGCTCTTGAAGACAACCGCCGTGGCGCCTTCGATCTGCATGACGGTCACGGACTCGCCGGGTTCGTAGACGTCGCCGTCGTTGAGCGGGCGCGCGGTCCACACCTCGCCGTCCAGCTTCACCCGGCCCCCGTCGCGGGCAACGCGATTGAGCACCAGCGCGTTCTTGCCCTCCAGCGCCCTGATTCCGGTCTCCAGGGACGTGGCCGGTGTCAGCCGCCGCCGCAGCGCGGGCCGAACCAACCCCAGGAGCAGCACCGACACGACCAGGAACACCGCCCCGTCGGCCCACGCCGGCCACCCTGTCAGCCAGCTCGTCAGCGACGCGGCCAACGCGCCGCCGCCCAGCATCACCAAGAACAAATGGCCGGTGAGCGCCTCCGCACCGGCAAGCACCAGTGCGGCTATCAACCAGAGCACCGCGGCGGGCATGCGGCCAGAATACGCGCGCGACCGGCCTTTGCCAGATCGAACAACTACACTGCGGAATCATGTGGTGTCCCAGCGTCTCGCTGTCCCTGTGGGCCAACGCCTGGCTCGCCGGCAAGGCCGCGCCCGACGACGTGTTGGACGCGTTATCGTTATGGGCGCCAAAGCAATCGGTCACCGCGTATGATGCCGTCGCCGCAGGCCACACCGGACTGCCGTGGCCCGACGTCCACGACGCAGGCACGGTTTCGCTGCTACAGACGCTGCGCGCGGCGGTTGGCCGGCCGTTGGTACCGGCGCCCGTCGGTCCGGGACGGTTGCGCGGGGCCATCAATGTGGTCACACCCGTTCCCGGAGATGTGCGCGGGCTGGCCGCGGGAACGCAGTTCGCGCGCGATGCCCTGGCGGCGGGCGAGGCGGTGATCATCACCAACCCGGACAATCCGAACAGCGCCGTCGGCCTGGTCCCCGAGTTCTCCTACGACGACCTCGAGGACTCGGACTTCCCCGAAGCATGCGCGCTGTCCTGGACGGTGTACTCATTGCCGGGGGCGCCGGCGTTCGACCACTACGAGTTGGGGGATGCCGAGTACTCGCTGCGCTCGGCCGTGCGATCGGCCGCCGACGCGCTCGGCGAAATCGGCCTGGCATCCGCCGCCGACATCGACGATCCACGGGCACTCATCGAGCAGCTACTGGAATCGGCACGTCAGCACCGCATCCCCGACCACGCGCCGACGCGTGCGTTGCGCGTGCTGGAGAACGCCGCGCACGTCGACGCGATCATCTCCGTCAGCGCGGGCCTGAGCCGACCGGCCGACTCCCCGGATCGTTTCGCGGCGCCCCTCGTCGGCGGCCTCGAACCGGTCGGAACGCAGTCGTCGTCGGAGGCCCGGATCGCCAGCGATGCGCTGCGGCCGCTTACCGCAGTGGTGCGTTCGGCGCGGATGGCCGCGGTCACCGCCATCCTGCACTCGGCCTGGACCGAGTAGGCCTCTTGAGTGTGAGCTGCGGGCTTTCGGTGTGAAGGTAGGGCGGGATTTCAGCGGTTTTTCCGCCCAGATTTCACGTGCGACGCCCAGAGTTCACACCCGCGTCTGACAACACTCCGAAACATCTGTCAGACACTCCCTCGCCCTGACGGCGGCGACCCGCTGTCGTCGTGAGTCGTTAATTCGTCGACACCGTGCTGGCGCACTTGTCGGCAGCGAATGCGAGGCTTCGGTGAGCGAGATCGACGCTAGCGTGCTCGTCACTCGCACTTCTTCGCGCCAACGTCAATCTCGATGGAGCCTCGTCGCAACGGACGAGCCGTTTTTGAATTAATGACTCACGACACTAGCCGTCTGCGCGCGCGGCGCAGTGTGGCGGGCGGCACGGCTCACCGTTGATGCCGGCAAGGCAGCCAGGGACCGGATCGGGTCCGGTGACGCGGCGTGGCGGTTTGCCGTTGCGCAGCTCATCCACCAAATCCGCGGCCAGGCGGGCGAATCGCGGGTCGGCGTTGAACGTCGACACCCGCGCGAGCGCGATACCCGCCGCCTCGGCCTGCGCGCGCAACTCGGTGTCGAGGTCCCACACCACCTCGATGTGGTCGGCGACGAACCCGATCGGGCAGACGATGACGGCCTCGCTGCCGGCCCCGGCCAGCGTCGCGAGGTGGTCGGCGACATCGGGCGCCAGCCACGGGACCTGCGGCGGCCCCGAACGCGACTGCCAGGCCAGGTCGTACTCGGCGTATCCGGTCGCCGACGCGACGAGCCTTGCGGCGTAGGCGACTTGGCGGCTGTAGAGGTTCGGGCCCAGACGAGCATCGGCGGCCACCGGGACGGAATGCGCGGTGAACACCAGCCGCGCGCCGGCGGGCACGGTTTCGGCGGCGGTGGCGACGTTTTCGGCAAACATCTCGACGAAGAGCGGGTGGTCGAAATAACGCCGCAGTTTGACCAGTTCGGGTGCGTCCGGCCCGGCAGCCTGCCTGGCGCGGGCGATGTCTTCGGCATACTGCGTGCAGCCGGAGTAGCCGCTCCACGCCGATGTGGTGAACACTGCGGCACGACGAATCCCGTTGTCGCGCATGGTCGCAACGGTGTCTTCGACGTACGGTTCCCAGTTGCGGTTGCCGAAGTACACCGGCAGGTCCAATTCCGACCGTAACTCGGTGATCAGGGCACGGTTGATCTGATTGATGGGCGACACGCCACCGAAATGCAGGTAGTGCTCCGCGACTTCGTGGAGGCGTTTCGGCGGCACATTGCGGCCGCGGGTGACGTTCTCCAGGAAAGGCCTGACCTGCTCGGGTCCTTCCGGACCGCCGAAGGACAGCAGCAGGACAGCGTCGAATTTCATTCTTGTCTAGAGCAATTGGGTGCTGGCGCCGCCGTCGGCGAAGATGACGGTCCCCGTGGTCGCCGGCAGCCAGTCGGAAAGCAGCGCGCACACCGTCTTGGCGACCGGCGTGGCGTCCTTCATGTTCCAGCCGAGCGGTGCCCGCTGGTCCCAGCCCTCCTCGAGCAGGTGAATTTGCGCGCCGGCCTCTTCACCGAGCGCGCCGCCGACGATCGCGCTCATCGCCAGCGTCCGGATTGGCCCGGCCGCAACGAGATTCGAGCGCACGCCGTACTTGCCGGCCTCGCGGGCGACGAACCGGTTCACCGACTCCAGCGCGCTCTTGGCGACCGTCATCCAGTTGTAGGCCGGCATTGCCCGGCTCGGATCGAAGTCCATGCCGACGATCCCGCCGCCGGCGTTCATGATTGGCAGCAGCGCCTTGGCCAGCGAGGCATAGGAGTAGGCCGAGATGTGGATGCCCTTGGCGACGTCGTCGAACGGCGCGTCGAAGAACGGGTTGATGCCCATCCCGGTCTGCGGCATGAAGCCGATCGAATGCACCACGCCCTCGAGCTTGTTGCCCTCGCCGATGACTTCGGTGACCCGGTCGGCGAGGGTGTTGAGGTGCTCGTCGTTCTGCACGTCGAGCTCGACGAGCGGCGCCTTGCGCGGCAGGCGGTCGGCGATGCGCTGGATCAGCCGCAGCCGGTCGAATCCGGTCAACACCAGCTCGGCCCCCTGGTCTTGGGCCACCCGCGCGATGTGGAACGCGATCGACGAGTCGGTGATGATGCCGGTGACCAGGATTCTTTTGCCTTCGAGCAGTCCCGCCATGTCCGTCCTTAAGTCGTGGTTGACATCAGTGGCCCATACCCATGCCGCCGTCGACCGGGATGACCGCACCGGAGATGTAACTCGCATCCTCGGACGCCAGGAAGCTGACCACCCCGGCGACCTCGGCGGCGGTGCCAACCCGCTTCGCCGGGATGAAATCCAGTGCCCCCTTCTGAATCCGCTCATCCAGCGCGCGGGTCATATCGGTGTCGATGTAGCCCGGGGCCACCACATTCGCGGTCACCCCGGCCTTTGTCAGCTCCCGGGCGATCGAGCGGGCCATGCCGATCACACCGGCCTTGGAGGCTGCGTAGTTGGCCTGGTTGCCGATGCCCCAGGTGCCGGAGACCGAACCTATGAAAATCATTCGGCCGAACCGCTTTCGCAGCATGCTGCGCGATGCCCGCTGAGCCACCCGGAACGCCCCGGTGAGGTTGGCGTCGATGACCTTCTCGAACTTCTCCTCGGTCATCCGCATGAGGAACGCGTCCGCGGCCAGGCCGGCGTTGGACACCAGCACCTCGACCGGACCCTGGTGCTCCTCGACCTCTTTGAAGGCGCGATCGACGGCGTCGTTGTCGGTGACGTCACACTCGACGCCGAACAGCCCCTCGGGCGCCCCGGATCCGCGGTGCGTGACGGCCACCTTGTGGCCGTCGGCGGCCAGCCGCTGTGCGATCGCCAGGCCGATCCCCCGGTTTCCGCCCGTCACCAGGACTGACCGGGATACGAATGAGGGTCTGCCCCAGTCGGATGCACCGTCGGTGGTCTTCTCGGTGGCTGTGTCAGTCACCCCGCCAACCTAGCGCCTGGGTTTGACGGCTTTTAAATCGGCTCGTCGCGAGCGTAACGCCACTGCGAAAATCCGAGCCGAAAGTCGCCAGGGCGTTACGCTCGCGAAGGTGTCGGTGGCAGCCCGCAAACTGCCGCCATGGAAGACCCCTTTCTGGGCAGTGAAGCCCTGGCGTCAGGCGTGTTGACGGCATATGAGCTGCGGAGTCGCTACGTTGCGCTGCATGAGAACGTGTATGTTCCACGCGGCGCCGAGTTGACCCCCGTTGTGCGGGCTAAGGCGGCCTGGTTGAGGTCTCGACGACGCGGCGTCCTCGCCGGCTTTTCAGCGTCCGCCCTGTATGGCGCCAGGTGGATCGACCCGGACCGTCCGGCCGCGATCATCGACACCAATCGCCGCCCAACCCGCGAGCTGCGAGTGTGGGAAGAACGCATCGAGGCCGACGAAATCGCCGTCGTGGCCGGGATGCGCGTCACCACACCGGCGCGGACGGCCCTCGATCTGGCCAGACGGTATCCGCAGGGCGTCGCGGTGGCTGCGATCGATGCCGTCGCGCAAGCGACTGAGCTGAAAGTGGCCGACATTGAGCAGCTGGCTGACCGCTATCGGGGTCGTCGCGGTATGAAGGCCGCCAGAGCAGCCATCCAGTTGATTGACGGCGGTGCCCAGTCGCCGAAGGAAACGTGGCTGCGCCTGCTACTGCTGAGCGCCGGATTCCCTGGGCCGCAAACGCAGATCGCGGTGCGCAACGAGTGGGGTTGGGTTGAGGCGTATCTGGACATGGGCTGGGACGACATCAAGGTCGCGGTCGAGTACGACGGTGACCAACATCGGTCGGACCGACGCCAGTACGTGAAGGACATCCGGCGTTTGGAAAAGGTGGAACACCGCTACGGGTGGATAGTGGTGCGGGTCATTGCCGAAGATCATCCCGACGACATCATCCGCCGGGTGGCTACGGCACGAGCGTCGCGAGCGTAACGCTATTGCGAAAATCCGAGCGGAAATTCGCAGTGACGTTACGCTCACGGCTAACGGCTAGGCAGGCAATCGGCGGTTGATCAGCAGCGCCGCCAGCGCCGCCAGTGCCAACACCAGGGCACCGAGTCGCAGCCAGCCCACGCTGGCGTCGCCCTTGATGGTCTCGTAGCCGATCTGCTGCTGCAGCGTCGCGTAGACGCCCTTCAGCTCGGCCAAGCTCCCGGCGTTGTACCAAGTGCCCCCGGAAAGCTCCGCAACCTTCTTCATGGTGGAGTCGTCGACGGGCACCGGCTGTCGCTGGTCGTTGATCTCGACGAAGCCGTACGGGGTGCCGAACGAGATCGTCGAGATCGGCACCCCCTGATCCTTGGCGGTGCGCGCTGCGGTGAACGCCCCCTTGGGATTGTCCGGGTTGGTCGGCATCGTCTCCTTGCCGTCGGAGAACAACACGATGCGCGCCGGCGGCGGTGTGTCGCCTCCACCGATCACCGCGCCCACGGTGGCGATGGCCTGCAGCGCGGTGGAAATGCCTTCACCGGTGGCGGTGCGGTCGGCGAACTGCAGCTTGTCCAGCGCGGCTTTGGTCGAGTCCCGATTCGTCGTCGGTGACACCAGCACCGTCGCGGTCCCCGCGTACGCGATCAGCCCCAGGTTGATGCCCGGGGTCAGCTCGTCGGCGAACTGCTTCGCGGCCTCCTGCGCGGCCGCCATCCGGTTGGGTGCGACGTCGGTGGCCCGCATCGACTGCGACACGTCGATCACCAGCATCACCACCGCACGGTTGCGGGGAATCCGGACGTCGTTGGTCGGCCCGGCCATCGCGATGGTGAACAGCACCAGCGCGGCCACCAGCAGGATCGCCGGCACGTGCCGCCAGCGCGAGGGCCGCTTGGGGGCGACGCTTTCCAGCAGCTCCATGTTGGCGAACCGAAGTATCCGCCGCTGGCGCGCCAACTGCATCACCACGTACAGCGCGGCCAACCCGATGACGACCAAGAAGAAGAGGAAGAACCACGAATGTGCGAAGCCGGACAGCGACATCGCGCCGAAGAACGGCAGGGTCACTGCCGGGCCGCCATTGCCCCGCGCCGGCGGGACTCGACGAAGCGGACGATGTCGGCGATCCAGTCGCGGTCGGTGCGCAACGCCAGCACCGGGGCCCCGCAGCTGCGGACCGTGCGGGCCACCTCGGCGCGGTGCGCGGCCGCGGCGTTGCCGAAGTCGTCGCGCAGCTGGGCGTCGATGGTGAACTCGCGGGTGACCCCCGATTCGGCGTCCTGCAGCACCACGTCGCCGACGTCGGGCAGCTCGACGTCGCGGGGATCGAGCACCTCGATGGCCAGCACCTCGTGCCGCGCCGCGATCGCCCGCAACGGACGCATCCAGTCGATCGGGCCCAGGAAGTCGCTGATGATCACCGCCATCCCGCGGCGGCGCTCCGGCCGGCGCAGCGCGTCGATGGCCATCGCGAGATCGCCGCGCACCCCTACCGGTGCCCTCGGGGTGGTGGCGATGGCGCGCAACAGCGTCTGCTCGTGCTGGCGTCCGGACCGCGCCGGCACCCGGATCGTCGTCGCGCCGTTGGAGACCAGGGCACCAAACCGGTTGCCGCCGCCGCTGTTCAGGCAGATGATCGCCGCCGCGGCCGCCACCGCCAGGTCACGCTTCTCGCACCCGACGGTGCCGAAGTCCAGGCTGGCCGACATGTCGACCACGAGCCAGGTCTCCAGCTCGCGGTCGGCGATCATCTGCCGCACGTGCGGGTGCGTGGTGCGCGCGGTGACGGCCCAGTCCATGCGCCGGACGTCGTCGCCGGGCTGATACTCGCGCGACTCCCCCGACTCGGATCCGGGTCCCGGGATCAGGCCGAGGTGGTCGCCGTGCAGGACGCCGTCCAGCTTGCGCGTGACCGTGAGCTCGAGGTTGCGCAGCGCCGCCGACAGCTTCGGGTCGACGATCTGCCCGCGCTGCATCGACGGTGGACGGTTCACCGCCGGGTTCTTGGGGTCGGTCACCGACCGCCGGCCGCCCCCGCGGCCTGCATCACCGGAGGCACCGCCTGGCCTTGCTGCGGAACGGCATTGACCTGAGGCAGGGCAACCGTCTGCATCACCCGGTTGATGACGATCTCCGGCGAGATCTCGTCGGCGAGCGCGTCGTAGGTGAGCACCAGCCGGTGCCGCAGCACGTCGGGAATGACGTCGACGACGTCCTGCGGGATCACATAGTCGCGGCCACGCACCAGCGCCAGCGAACGGGAGGCCGCGATGATGCCCAGCGATGCACGGGGGGACGCGCCGAACGAGACCCACGTCTTGACGTCGTTCATCCCGAGCTGCTCGGGGTGGCGGGTGGCGGTCACCACGCGCACGACGTAGTCGACCAGCGCGTGGTGCACGAAGTTGTTGGCGGCGATCTCCTGCAGGCGCAGCAGGTCGCCGGTCTCCATGATCTGCTTGGGCTCCGGTGGCCGCACGCCCATCCGGTAGATGATCTCCCGCTCCTCTTCCGGCGTGGGGTAGCCGACGTTGATCTTGAACAGGAAGCGGTCCCGCTGCGCCTCGGGCAG
Source organism: Mycobacterium sp. (assembly GCA_031292665.1). GTDB lineage: Bacteria > Actinomycetota > Actinomycetes > Mycobacteriales > Mycobacteriaceae > Mycobacterium. Next base: position 18,604 of record JARLGR010000157.1, read on the forward strand.
CGGGTAGACGCCCTCGTGCTCGATCGGGTTCTGCGTCGCCATCACCAGAAACGGGTTGGGCAGCGGGAAGGTCTTGCCGCCGATCGACACGTGGCGTTCCTGCATGACCTCCAGCAGCGCGGACTGCACCTTGGCCGGCGCGCGGTTGATCTCGTCGGCGAGCAGGAAGTTGACCACCACCGGGCCGAGCTCGGTGTCGAACTCTTCCCGGCCCTGCCGGTAGATGCGGGTGCCGACGATGTCGGTGGGCACCAGGTCGGGCGTGAACTGGATGCGGGCGAAGGTCCCGCCGACGACCCGCGCGAACGTCTCCACGGCCAGCGTCTTGGCCACGCCGGGAACACCCTCGAGCAAGACGTGACCCTTGGACAGCAGGCCGACGAGCATGCGCTCCACCAGCAGGTCCTGGCCGACGATGATCCGTTTGACCTCGAAGATGGCCCGCTCCAGGGTGTGGACCTCGGCGGCCAGCCCGTCACCGCCACCCGAAGGCCCTTCGTGAGCCGGGCCGGAATGAGCACCCGGGCCCGAGTAACCGCTGGCGCCCGGGGGCGGCCCGCCTGCTGTTGTCATGAACTACTACCTTCCACGGCTCAATCGGACACGACTGCTGGCACGACCAATGTCGTGGGGCAGCGACGTGCCCGCGTCCAACTATTCCAGGCCCGCCGGATTCCGTCGACGCTGGTGGTCCGCCCCGGCACGCGGCCGGGTGACCCATCCCGGGGGCAACCCCGGATCAGTACTCGATGATCCTAGTCAGGTACGGCGTCATCCCGGGCTTGCGAACGGGGCTGACGGTGACTTTGCCGGCGAGGCTGGACGCCTCCAGCATCTGGCCGTTGCCCAGGTACATCGTCACGTGCTGGCCGCCGTTCGGGCCGTAGAAGATCAGGTCGCCGCGCCTGGCCTGGTCCGGCGGGATGTGACGGCCGGCGTTGTACTGGTCGCCGGAGAACCGCGGGATCAGCACCCCGACGCCGGCGAACGCGTACCGCATCAGGCCCGAACAGTCGAAGCCGTTGATGTTGGCACCGTCGCCGACCCCCTTGCCGGGACCGTCCAGCGCACCGCCGCCCCACGAATACGGCACTCCCATCTGCGAACCGGCACGCTTGATCACGTACTCGATGGCCTGCCGACCGTAGACCCGCGGGATCTTGCCGCCGGGGTTGGTGGTGGCGGCCGCGGGGGCGTCATTGCCGCCCAGGTTGATCCCGAGCCCGCCGAGGAATTGCCTGCCGAGGTCCAGCGTGGTCTGGGTGGCCTGGGCGGTGGCCTGCAGCGAGGCATTGGCGACCGCGAGCGGATCGCCCGGGGCGCCGGCGCTGACCGCTGCGGGCAAGGTGGGGTCCCACTGGCCGGGATCGGCGGTGGCCGGACCGGCCCCAGAGAGCATCAGCCCGGTCACCATGGTGGTAACCCAGGCCAGGTTGAACAGGTGAAACCTCCTGCGGCGCATGGCTCCTCGTTTACTTTTCACTCGTTCACCAATCGATGTACCGGACCACGTAGGGGGTCATGCCGCTGGTGCGCACCGGCGCCACGCGGACCTTCAAGCCGATGTCGGGGGCCTCGAGCATCTGGCCGTCGCCCAGGTAGATGGTCACGTGCTGGCTGCCGCCCGGACCGTAGAAGATGACGTCACCCCGGCGCATCTGGGCGGACGGGATCTTGCGTCCCAGGTTGTACTGCGAACCCGAGTAGTGCGGCAGCTTGATGCCCACCCCGGCGAACGAGTACAGGACCAGGCCCGAACAGTCGAAGCCGGTAATGCCGGCTCCGGAGTCGATGCCCTTGCTCGGGCCGGCCGCGTTGCCGCCGCCCCAGGAGTAGGGCACGCCGATCTGCGACATCCCGCGGCGGATCGCATACTCGGAGGCCTGCCGCCCGTAAACCCGCGGTATGCGCCCCGCAGTGGAACCGGGGGCCCCGTTGGTGATGCCGGTGTCGTTGGGCTTGAGGATGCCCAGCTGCTGCAGGAAGTTGCGCCCCATGCCGGCGGTGACCTGCGTCGAGGTCGCCGAGATGCCGAGGACCTGGTTGATCACCGCGATCGGGTCGCCGGGGACGTTCGCGCTGGGGACCATGGGCAGCGTCGGGTCCCAGCCGCCGTCCCAGCGGCGGGCGCCGGCCTGGGGCGCCTGCGCGCCCGGCGATCCACCCTCCCAGCGATCACCCGAGGCGGGGGCGCCGGTCCCGCCCTGTCCGGCCGACCACTGTTGCGCGGCATCCCGCTTGGCCGCTTCGAGTCTGGCCTCGGACTCGTCGCGCTCGGCGGCCAGGCGGGTCACCTGTTCGCGTTCGTCGTCGAACTTGCGCTTGGAGTCGGTGAGCGCGGCAACCGCGGCGTCCTGGCTGGACTTGGCGTCGGCGGCGGCCTTGTCGGCCTTCTGCTTGGCCAGCCGCGCCGCCGATTCCTTGTTCACCTGCTCGGTGCGGGCGCGCTGCAGCTTGTCCATCACCGCCTGGGAGCTGGCCGTCAGGGTTCGCGAGGCCGTCGCGGTGGCGATGATGTCCTCGGGGCTGCGAGCGGTCAGGTAGCTGCCCGACGGGCCGTTCATGTAGGTGGCCGCCGCGAAGGTGTCGAAGCGTTGTTGTGCCGCCGCGATGGCCGCGTTGGCGTCCTTGACGGCCTGCCGGCCGGCCTCCAGGTCGTGTTGGGCGACGTCGACGTTGTCCCGGGCGGTCTCCACGTCGACGAGGGCTTTGTTGACGCTTTCCTGCTCGGTCTGGATCTCGGCGCTGAGGTCCTCGATGCGTTGGTTGGCCTTGGCGACGTCCGCGATCAGTGCGCCGATGCTGTCGGCGGCGGGATCGGCGTGCGCCAGTTCGGGCGTGCATACGAGCATCGCCACGGTCATGATCGACGGCACGACCGGCCGGACCAGCCTTGCGGGCGGTCGCGCAGAAGAGCCCCAGCGTGCGCGTCTCATTCGACTCAGCTCTCCCTACGGCTCAACGCGGACGGCGGCGCCAGCCCCATTCCTGTCCAAGGCACCAAAGACAACAGCAGCATCTTTTGCACCGTACGTCACAGAGGACGCCGTGCAAGCGGGTCAAAAGAAATTGCATTCTGCACGTGCGTTTAATGTGACCGAACAGTGATCTACGGCCTTCGCCGCAAACACATTTCGGATTTCGCCCGACGAATCCGGCCGAGCGGGATCGGGTGCTCAGGCGGTGTTGCTGGGCGTTGCTTGGTGCATTTCGGCGGCATTCGCCGACGTTGCTGTGCGCCTGCTACGCACCTGCAGTAGCCGGGTGCCGACGGCGGCCGCAAGCACGGCGATCAGCAAAAAGATCGTCAGGCCCGTCCAGGGAAATTCGGGGCTCTCCAACTCGTTCACGAAGTGCTGCGCCGAGACGACGGGGTTGCCGGTCTTGGCGATGTCCTCGCCGGCCTCCAGCGTGACGCGCGGGAACTGCGTGCTGTAGGTGCCGACGTAGCTCGGGCTGAGGGTCAGCACGGTGGCGTCGTGGTAGTCCGCGCCGACGACCGTCGAGATGTCGCGCAGCGGAGTGTCGTTCGGCGGGTTGTGGTCGAGCAGCACGATCTTGAGGTTGATGCCGTGGGCGTGCGCCTGGTTGACGACGTCGAGCAGTCCGGGCATGGCCGCCGGCGGCGCGCTGACGCCGTCGGCGGCGACCTGGGCCTTGATCGCGGTCATGTCGACGTCTTGCGGGATGTAGAGCGGTGGGACGAAGAAATCGTGCCCGGTCATGTGTCCCTCCTGCTGCGCTGCTACAGGCACCGTACGCGACGGTTGCCGCACTCCTTTCCGCGACACTTACGCCACGCACACGACGCGCCGACGCGCGTGTGCGTGGGTGATGTCTCGACAGAGACCACCGGGTGGGGTTCCAACACACGCCCCGCGAGACAAGACTGGTCTGTGCGAGGGCCCGCCGTAATGCAGGACAAGCGTACTGTTAAAGTGGCTCGGGCCTTCGAAGCGCCGACGACATCTCGGCGGGAGAACTAAATCCAGGGAGTTGAAGTGACTAGCAAGGATCCTGTGAACTCGTTCGGAGCACGCGACACCCTCGAGGTCGGCGACAAGAGTTACCAGATCTACCGGCTCGACGCCGTACCCAACACCGAGAAACTCCCCTACAGCCTCAAAGTCCTCGCCGAGAATCTGCTGCGCAACGAGGACGGCAGCAACATCACCAAAGACCACATCGAGGCGATCGCCAACTGGGATCCCAAGGCGGAGCCCAGCATTGAGATCCAGTACACGCCCGCCCGCGTCGTCATGCAGGACTTCACCGGCGTGCCGTGCATCGTCGACCTGGCGACCATGCGGGAGGCGATCGCCGACCTGGGCGGCAAGCCGGAGAAGGTCAATCCGCTGGCACCGGCCGACTTGGTGATCGATCACTCGGTGATCGCCGACTTCTTCGGCCGGGCCGATGCGTTCGAGCGCAACGTCGAGATCGAGTACCAGCGCAACGGTGAGCGCTACCAATTCCTGCGCTGGGGCCAGGGCGCGTTCCGGGACTTCAAGGTGGTGCCGCCGGGCACCGGCATCGTGCACCAGGTGAACATCGAGTACCTGGCGAGTGTGGTCGTGG
>JARLGR010000158.1 GCA_031292665.1 Mycobacterium sp.
GCTGCCAGTGTCGCGGATGCTGGACACCGCACGCTATCCGGATCAGCAGATCACGCTCGTCGACGCGGCCAAGGACCCCGTTACCTGCGCGCACTGGAGCAAGCCGGCCGGTGCCGCGACCAGCTCCCTGAGCCTGCTGTCCGGTTCGGCGCTGCCGATCCCCGATTCGATTCGCACCGTTGACCTTGTCGGCGGTGGCGCGCAGGGAACGGCCGCCCGCGTCGCCCTGGCGCCGGGCACGGGGTACTACACCCAGACGGGGGGCGGCGGCGCCGCCGCGCCCGCCAGCGGGTCGCTGTTCTGGGTTTCCGACACCGGGGTGCGCTACGGCATCGACATCGAGGCTGATAACCCCAATGGCGGTGGCCAGTCCAATAGCCACGGCAAAACCGTTGAGGCGCTTGGGCTGAGCGGGAACCCGGTCCCCATCCCGTGGTCGGTACTGTCGCTGTTCGCGAACGGCCCGACGCTGTCGCGCGCCGACGCGCTCCTGGCCCACGACGGCCTGGCGCCCGACAACAAGCCCGGCCGCGTCGCTGCCGAAGGAGCGCCCCGATGAGCCGCCTCATCTTCGAAGCTCGCCGACGGCTCGCGCCACCCGTTACCCGCAAGGGCAGCATCACGATTGAGGCGCCGCCCGAGCTGCCCCGGGTGATCCCCCCGTCGTTCCTGCGGCGGGCCCTGCCCTATGTGCTGGTGATCCTGATCGTCGGCATGGTCGTCGCGCTGGTCGCCACCGGGATGCGGTTGATCTCCCCGCAGACGCTGTTCTTCCCGTTCGTGCTGCTGCTGGCGGCGACCGCGATGTACCGCGGCAACGACAACAAGATGCGCACCGAGGAGGTCGACGCCGAGCGGGCCGACTACCTGCGCTACCTGTCGGTGGTCGGTGACAACGTCCGCGCCCAGGCCGCCCAGCAGCGCGCCGCCGCCCAGTGGTCCCATCCCGAACCGGCGGCGCTCGCCAGCGTGCCCGGGTCCCGCCGCCAGTGGGAGCGCGACCCGCACGATCCCGACTTCCTCGTGCTGCGCGCCGGCTGCCACCAGGTGCCGCTGGACACCGCGCTGCGCGTCAAGGATACCGCGGACGAGATCGACCTGGAACCGGTGTCGCACAGCGCATTACGCAGCCTGCTCGACACCCATCGCATCGTCCGTGACGTACCGACCGGAATCGACCTGACTAAGGTCTCCCGGATCACCGTCTCGGGTGAGGCCGGCGAGGTGCGGGCCGCGCTGCGCGCCTGGATCGCCCAGGCGGTCACGTGGCACGACCCAACGATGCTGGGCGTCGCGCTGGCCGCCCGCGATCTGGAGGGCCCCGACTGGTCGTGGCTGAAGTGGTTGCCGCACGTCGACATTCCCGGCGAGATCGACGGTGTCGGCCCGGCCCGCTTCCTGTCGAACGATCCCGACGAACTGGTCGCGTTGCTGGGTCCGGCACTCGTCGACCGTCCAGCGTTCGCCGGTGAGCCGGCCGACGCGTTGCGGCACTTGCTGATCGTCGTCGACGATCCCGACTTCGACCTGGACGCGTCGACACTCGCGGTGGGCCGCGCCGGGGTCACCGTCGTGCACCGCACGCTCACCCCGCCGAACCGTGAGCAGTATTCGGATCCGGAGAAGCCGATCCTGCGCGTCGCGGACGCCGCCATCGCGCGGTGGCAGACCGGGGGCTGGCAGCCCTACGTCGACAGCGCCGACCAATTCGGCGCCGACGAGGCCGCCCACCTGGCCCGCCGGCTGTCGCGCTGGGACTCCAACCCGACGCACGCCGGGTTGCGCTCGGCGGCCACGCGGGGCGCCAGCTTCACCACGCTGCTGGGCATCCCGGACGCGTCGGAGCTGGATGTGCCGACGCTGTGGGTGCCGCGCCGCCGCGACGACGAGTTGCGCGTGCCGATCGGGGTCACCGCGACGGGCGAGCCACTGCTGTTCGACCTCAAGGACGAAGCCGAGGGCGGGATGGGCCCGCACGGCCTGATGATCGGCATGACGGGCTCGGGTAAGTCGCAGACCTTGATGTCGATCCTGTTGTCGCTGTTGACAACTCATTCGGCGGAGCGGCTGATCGTGATCTACGCCGACTTCAAGGGGGAGGCCGGCGCCGACAGCTTCCGCGATTTCCCGCAGGTTGTCGCGGTGATCTCGAACATGGCCGAGAAGAAGTCACTGGCCGACCGGTTCGCCGACACGCTGCGCGGTGAGGTGGCCCGCCGCGAGACGCTGCTGCGCGAGGCCGGCCGCCGTGTCCAGGGCAGTGCGTTCAACTCCGTGGTCGAGTACGAGAACGCGATCGCTGCTGGGCACGAACTGCCGCCGATCCCAACGCTTTTCGTGGTCGCCGACGAGTTCACCTTGATGCTGGCCGATTACCCGGAATACGCCGAGTTGTTCGATTACGTGGCGCGCAAGGGACGTTCTTTCCGCATCCACATCCTGTTCGCATCACAGACGCTGGACGTCGGCAAGATCAAGGACATCGACAAGAACACCTCGTACCGCATCGGTTTGAAGGTGGCCAGTGCCAGCGTTTCCCGCCAGATCATCGGTGTCGAGGACGCCTATCACATCGAGTCCGGAAAGGAGCACAAGGGCGTGGGCTTCCTGGTGCCCGCCCCCGGTGCGGCCCCGATCAAGTTCCGCAGCACCTATGTCGACGGCATCTACGAGCCACCGCAGAGATCCAAATCACTAGTGGTGCACTCCATTCCGGAGCCAAAGCTGTTCCCGGCCGGACGGGTGGAGCCGGACCTGGCGACGGTGATATCCGGCGGCGAGGACGAGGAGACGGCCGGACCGCCGCGCAAGCTGATCGCCACCATCGGCGAACAGCTGGCGCGCTACGGGCCACGCGCGCCGCAGTTGTGGCTGCCGCCGCTGGACGAGCCGATCCCGTTGGCCGCCATGCTGGCCCGCGCCGGGGTGCCGCAACACCAGTGGCGGTGGCCGCTCGGCGAGATCGACAGGCCGTTCGAGATGCGCCGCGACCCGCTGATTTTCGACGCGACGTCGTCGGCCGGCAACATGGTGATTCACGGCGGCCCGAAGTCCGGGAAATCGACCGCGCTGCAGACGTTCATCATGTCGGCGGCCAGCCTGCACTCCCCGCGCGAGGTCACCTTCTACTGCCTGGATTACGGCGGCGGACAGCTGCGGGCGCTCGAAGACCTGGCGCACGTCGGCGGCGTCGCGTCGGCGCTGGAACCCGAACGCATCCGCCGCACCTTCGGTGAGCTCGAGCAGCTGCTGCTGTCCCGGCAGCGCCGCGAGATGTTCCGGGACAAGCATGGTTCGACACAAGACGACGGCTACGGCGAGGTGTTCCTGGTCATCGACAACCTGTACGCGTTCGGCCGTGACAACACCGACCAGTTCAACACCCGTAACCCGTTGCTGGCCAAGGTGACCGAACTGGTCAACGTCGGACTGGCGTACGGCATCCACGTCATCGTCACCACGCCCAGCTGGCTGGAGGTGCCGCTGACCATGCGCGACGGCCTGGGGCTGCGCCTCGAGCTCAAGCTGCACGACGCGCGGGACAGCAACGTGCGAGTGGTGGGCGCCCTGCGACGCCCGGCGGACGCGGTCCCGCACGACCAGCCGGGACGCGGGTTGACCATGGCCGCCGAGCATTTCCTGTTCGCGCGGCCCGACTCAGACCAGATCGCCGCGATCAACGCCCGGTACCCGGGCCTGGCCGCGCCGCCGGTCCGGCTGCTGCCGGCCAATCTCGCGCCCGGCGAGGTGGGAGCGCTGTATCGGGGCCGCGACCGGGTGGTCATCGGCCAGCGCGAAGAGGACCTCGCACCGGTCGTGGTGGACTTCGCCGAGAACCCGCTGCTGATGGTGTTCGGGGACAGCAAGTCCGGTAAGACGACGCTGCTGCGCCACATCATTCGCACCGTCCGGGAGAACTCAGGCGCGGACGAGGTGGCCTTCACCGTCCTGGACCGGCGGCTGCACCTCGTCGACGAGCCGCTGTTCCCGGACAACGAGTACACCGCCAACATCGACCGCATCACCCCGGCGATGCTGGGGCTGGCCAACCTGATCGAGTCACGCCGGCCACCGGCGGGCTTGTCCGCGGCCGAGCTGTCGCGCTGGACCTACCACGGGCGCACCCACTACCTGATCATCGACGACGTCGACCAGCTCCCGGACGCCCCGGCGACCAGCGGCCCCTACATCGGGCAGCGGCCGTGGACGCCCCTCATCGCGCAGTTGGCGCACGCCGCCGATCTGGGGCTGCGGGTGATCGTCACCGCCCGCGCCACCGGATCGGGGCACGGGTTGATGACCAGCCCGTTGCTGCGGCGGTTCAACGACTTGCAGGCGACCACGCTGATGCTGTCCGGCAATCCGCAAGACAGCGGCAAGATCCGGGGCCAACGCTTCGGCCGGCTGCCCGCGGGACGCGCGATCCTGTTGGGCGACAGCGACACACCCACATATGTGCAGTTGGTCAACCCGTTGGTTGGCGAATCCGTAAGTGGTTAACCGCAATTGGAGGGAAGATCATGACGTTGCGAGTGGTACCCGAGGGCCTGGCGGCGACCAGTGCCGCGGTGGAGGCGCTGACGGCGCGGCTGGCGGCCGCGCACGCGGCGGCGGCTCCGGCGATTACCGCGGTGGTGCCGCCGGCGGCGGATCCCGTCTCGCTGCAGACGGCCGCCGGGTTCAGCGCCCAGGGCCAGGAGCACGCCGCCGTCGCCGCCCAGGGGGTCGAGGAGTTGGGCCGCGCCGGTGTCGGTGTGGGTCAGGCCGGCGTGAGCTATCTCGAGGGAGACGCCGCGGCCGCCGCCACGTACGGGGTCATGGGCGGCTGACAGTGAGCGCACCCATCTGGATGGCCTCGCCGCCGGAAGCGCATTCGGCGTTGCTGAGCGCCGGTCCGGGGCCGGGGCCGCTGTTGGCGGCCGCCGGCGCCTGGACCTCGCTGAGCACCGAATACGCTTCGGCGGCAGCCGACCTGGGTGGGCTGGTGGGTGCGGTGCAGTCGGGGGCCTGGCAGGGTCCCAGCGCGGAGCGGTACGTGGGCGCGCATGTGCCGTATCTGGCGTGGTTGCAGCAGGCCAGCGCCGACAGCGCCGGCGTTGCCACGCAGCACGAGGTCGCGGCGACGGCGTACACCAGCGCCCTGGCGGCCATGCCGACGCTGCTGGAGCTGGCCGCCAACCACACCATCCACGGGGTGCTGCTGGCGACGAATTTCTTTGGCATCAACACGATTCCGATCGCGCTCAACGAGGCCGACTACGTGCGGATGTGGGTCCAGGCCGCCACCGCCATGAGCACGTACCAGGCCGCGACCGGCACGGCCCTGGCCTCGGCGCCGCGGAGTTCCCCGGCGCCCGCCGTGGTGAACTCGTTCGGGCAGGCGCAGGCCGCCCAATCCGGATCATCGCTGAATCTGTCCGACCTGACGTCGGGATATCTGAACTTCTACCAGAACATGCTCGGCCAGTTCTCGGCGTTCATGCAGAACCCGGTGGGGTTCCTGCAGCAGATGATCGCCGCCTTCTCCACGAATCCCGTAGCCGCGCTGGTGGCCTACGGTCCGCTGTTGTTGTTCGCCGCCTATGAGGTGATCTCGCCCATTGCCACCTACGGTCCCATGCTGGCGGCGCTGCCGCTCGGCCTGAGCCTGGGCCTGGGACTGAGCGCGGGGACGCTGCTGCCCGCCGCGGTGGCGCCGGTCGCGGTGGGGGCGGCCGGGGGAGCGCC
>JARLGR010000159.1 GCA_031292665.1 Mycobacterium sp.
AAGCACACTTTCTCGTTTCGCTACCATCACCTGCTGAAAACATTCTGGGGCTGGCGCGACAAGCAGCTACCCGATGGCACGGGAATTCTTGCAACGTATCCCCCCGGAAAGCGGCCTGACCTTCGATAATGACCGCCAGTGGTCTACGGACCAGGGCGTTCCCCACACAGTGCGCCGTCATGGCAGCACCGCGAACGCCGCCTGTATCGGACGCTTGGTGAGGCTGATGCTGCGGCTCGGCGTTTGAGGTTGGAGTTGTTCACTCACAACGATGCTTGACACACCTCCCTGGTGAGGGGTGTGTACTGGTGGGCTCGGCGGGGCCGCTGGGTTGCCCAGGTCAAAAGCCGGGGCAGAAACTACTACGGCGGGGTCCCCTGGAGGCCCCGCGCGCTCGACGTCGGCACAGTCTCAGGCCTCAGCGGTTTCCCGCTCTTGGAGGATGACGGCGTGCGGATTGCTGGCCAGTCCCGGCGACGACGATGACCACACCTGTTCGCGCAGGAACGTCCGGTATTTTTTTGCGCCGTCGGCCGTGTCGAAGTAGACAAGTTCCAAGATGTACTGCGGATCGTCTTCGGCTTGAAGGACGTGCGCCGCGGTAACGCCACGCTGCTTTCGCGCGGGCGCACGGCCTGGCGAAGTCCTGCAGCCACGTATCGAGGTCGGCGATCCGGTGTTGGATGTGCATGACGGGCATCGGCAAAGTGTGGCATACGTGGAACGGCCAGCGGTGCTTGTCGTAGAGCCACGAACACGACCGGGCCGGTGTAGATCGTATGGGGGCGGTGGGGGATGACCGGCGCGAAGTTGAGCGGCAGAGACTCATCCACTGCGGCCTTTGCGCACAGGGCCCAAGTTTCCTAGGGGGATTCCCCTGTGGATTCAGGACCTCGAAGTGTTGACCGGGGTGGCGTTTGTCGTAGTAGCCGGTGGATGTTGGGACCAGTGGCCCAAAGCCCTCCGGCGTAGGGTACATCTTCCCTACTCGCTTCTGTCGCGCCGAAGTTGAATGACACAGTCCGGGATGTCCGATTAAACATCAACTCTGGGAGGCCATCATGCCAGGAGGCACCGTCGCTCGCGTCACCGAGATCAGTGCGAGGTCCGACACCAGTTTCGAAGACGCCGTGAAGACTGGCCTTGCTCGGGCCGAGGAGACCTTGCGTGGCGTCAGGTCGGCCTGGATCAAGGAGCAGTCGGTGGATGTGGAGAACGGCGGGATTGTCGCCTACCGCGTCAATATGCTGGTCACATTCGTCTTGGAATAGCAGCGGGCCGTCGCCATGGCTGTGGTAAAGAGCTAATCACTGGTTGTGCCATATTTCGCATCCCGCATGCGTGAAGCTGCCAATACGACCCAAGCAGGAGAACGAAATGTCCGGCTCCGAAACCCATCGCGGCATTTTGGTCGGCGTCGACCGATCAGCGTCGTCGATGGCGGCGGTCAACTGGGCGGCTCGCGATGCTGCGATGCGCAATGTTCCGCTAACACTCATGCACGTCATCGCACCGGTCGTGCCGGCGGTTGCGCCGTGGCCGGAGATTCCGATACCTCAAGACTATTTCGAGCGGCGGGACGACAAAGCGAGGCGAATTCTCGAAGACATGCGCAGGGCGGTCGCCGACAGCACCGCCGACCATGGCCCGCCGTTCGTGTACAGCGTGGTGGTACATGGCCCGACCGTTTCCACGCTCGTCAATGAGTCCAAGATTGCGGACATGATGGTCGTGGGATGCCGGGGCGAAGGCGCGTTTAGCCGGGTCCAGTTCGGCTCGGTCAGCACCGGCCTTGTGAACCATGCGCATTGCCCGGTCGCGGTCGTCCATGATGAGGCCCCGCCGCCCGCGCAGGCACCGGTGCTTGTGGGAATCGATGGTTCGCCCGCATCGGAACTGGCGACGGAGATCGCCTTTGACGAGGCCTTCCGCCGGGGTGTGGACTTGGTGGCACTGCATGCGTGGTCGGACGTCAGCATGTCGGAAGTGCCAGGTCTGGATTTCGCGACGATGGAGGTGCAGATACAAGAGGCGCTGGCCGAGTGGCTCGCCCGATGGCAGGAGCGCTACCCCGATGTCACGGTGCAACGTGTGGTGGTGTGCGATCAGCCGGCTCGTCAACTTGTGGAGCACTCGGAGTCCGCACAACTCGTCGTCGTCGGCAGTAACGGTCGCGGCGGATTCGCCGGCATGCTGCTGGGTTCGGTGAGCACGGCCGTCGCGCATGCGGCGCGGACGGTGGTGATCGTCGCCCGCGAGTCATACCGGCCCATGCGGGCATCACGCTAATCCGTGCATCTCACACGCCCGTCAGGCCGCTATCGAACGCACGCGAGCACGTGGCCTACACCGGGTTTCCTTAAGCGCGGAAGTGCACCGTTCCGCGCGGCGTCGCCGCCTGTAGTCAGCGACCGCCGCGATGGCGACGATTGGGGCCTGGCTCTTGCTGCGGTCGATCCAAGACGAGTTCGCGGAACTTGGACATCATTTCGTCGAGTAGGGCCAGCGCCAGTGTGCGTGTGTGTGGTGGATCGTTGGACCCCGCGATCTCAAACGACAGCTCGGTGAGCGCTCCGTGCATTGTGGCGGTCAACATGACGGGTGAATGCGTGATCAGGCCCGCAGCGACGAAGCTGCCGATTACTTCGCGGATGACGTCTTCGAAGTTGTCCCGGTAACGTTCGCGCCATCGCTGCCATCCGACTGCCGCGGGGGCTTCCTTCAAGACCACCGCCTGGTATTCCGCATCGGTGTAGATGTCGAGGAGCACCACGATGGCCGCCCTTGCCTGCTCCCATGGATCATCGTGATCGGCGAGAGCATCTGCTACGCGGCTGACGCCATCGCTTTGCAGACCGTCGAATATCGCCATGAATAGCCCCAGTTTGCTGCCGAAGTGGTGTTGCAGCGCACCGCGGGTGACTCCGGCCCGTACACAGATCTGCAGACCGGTGATCTCAGGGTAGGGCTGGGTAGCGAACAGCTCTCGGCCCGCTTGCATGATCACCTGCCGGGTCGCTTCTGCGTTCCTGTCGCGTCGCGTGCTGGCCGGTGTCAAGGTGCGCCTCACATGCTAAGTTCACCATGAATG
>JARLGR010000160.1 GCA_031292665.1 Mycobacterium sp.
CCGCCGCCGGCTCCTGCTTATCAGCCGTGACCCGAGCCGGTGCGGCCGTACCGGCCATCGCGCGCCCGGCCATGCTGGCGACGGCCATTTCACCGAAGAGGCTGCCGGCCCCGGCGGAGGACGCTTCGGCCGCGGCGCCCAGGCTGGTGGCCGGCAACGCGATCGCGAGGGGGCGCACCACCGGACTCGCAGTGGTCCAGGCCGGCGGCACCGACAAACCCGCAACCGTGTTCGCCTCGCCCATGCCCGCCGAAACCGCCGACCCGCCGGCCAGATTCGTGATCACCGGGAACGGCGTCGGCGGCACCGGCGCCGTCCCGGGCCAGGACTGGCTCCCGGCCCAGCCGCTGACGATGTCGTCCGTGTGAATACCCGTCAGGGCACCGACAATGTCGTAGGGAAAAGACACCGCCGTCAATGGCGCGTCGATACCAAGCCCGGTCAGGCTGGACGGTGCGTCGAGGAAAACCGCGATCAGATCGCTCGCCAGGTTCAAGAGGTCCAGAGGCGTTGTTTGGGAGGGTGCAGCCGCGGCCGGGGCCGCGAGGCCGGTCAGCGCGTTCGGCACCGCGGCCAGCGCTTGCTGGCCCGACGCGACGACATTTTGCGCGTTGCCGGCGGTGGTGCCGGTGGCCTGGGCCACCGCCGCGGGTTGAGCGGCACCCGAATTCGTGGTTTTCGGCGGCGGGCTGAACGGTGTCAGCGCGGTCGCCGCCGCCGCCGCGCCGGCGTATCCGTACATGGCGACGGCGTCCTGGGCCCACATCTCGGCGTACTGTGCCTCGGTGGTCGCTATGGCCGGCGTGTTCTGCCCGAACAGGTTGGTCGCGATCAGCGCCATCACCAGGCTGCGGTTGGCCGCGACCACCGGCGGCGGCACCGTATCGGCGAATGCCGTTTCGTAGGCCGTGGCGGAGGCCTTCGCCTGGGCGGCGGTCTGCTCCGCCTGGGTAGCGGTCGTCCGCATCCACGCCAGATATGACGCGGCCGCGGCGCCCATCGACGCCGCGGCCGGACCCAGCCAGGGCCCGGCGGTCAGAGTCACGATCTCCGACTGATACGCGCTCGCCGCCGATTGCAGCGAGCTGGCCAGCCCGTCCCACGCCGCCGCGGCGGCGAGCATCGGTCCGGAACCGGCGCCGGCATACATCCGTGCCGAGTTGATCTCCGGCGGAAACGCTGCGTAGTCCATGTCGTCTATCCGATCGCTCACGCGGGTCGCCGGGGAACCTGGCCAGCAAACGCCTGCATCCCTCTAGTAGTACATATCCCCTGTTCACAGATGGTTGTTACCGGGCCGAGCCGGGCGCTCAGGCCTCGGCATCGGCAGGGTGCCGGCCTGCCCCTGGCCCGAGGTTGCGGCGACATCCGTTTCCCCCGATTCATGCTTCCGCAAACAGGGATTCAACAGTAGTTCGATTGGCGGCCAAGCGGTGAATTTCGCCCGTGGCCGCCCTGCTGTGCGGCCACGGGCGGGGTGCTGTAGAAGAGTCTGGTGGAGGAGCGCCCCCCCAAGTCGTTCGACCCGTCGATGCTGCGTGAGGCGATCATCCGGCGGTTGTACCGCCGATCGGTGTCCGAAGGCCAGATCTCGGTGCCCGCCGTTCCCGCCCTGATTGACGAATACGTCCAGTTGTGCGGCAACATCTGCGCCACCCTGGGAGTTTGGTACACGCCCGAACAGTCTGCCCAGCTCAGGAAGACGCTGGAAGCAGAGTTGGCTAAGGCCTTCAAGGCCTCCCCTCGTTCGGAAGTCGTCATCTCGTTTAGCGCGCCCTTCGGAACGGGCGTCAACTTCCGGGTCCAAGCCCAATGGCGCACGATCGACGCCGATTACGACCAGTGGGTTGCCGTGCGCCCGCCGCCGCTGTTCGGCACCGAGCCGGACGCCCGGGTGATGGCGCTGGCCGGCGAAGCGGCCGACCCGGCGGCCTGCCGGGTGCTCGACGTCGGCGCCGGGACGGGGCGCAACGCCCTGGCGCTGGCCCGACGCGGCCACCCCGTGGACGCCGTGGAGATGACGCCGAAGTTCGCCGACGTCATTCGCGGCGAGGCCGAAGCCGAATCGCTCGGCGTGCGCGTCGTTCAGAGCGACGTCTTCACGGCAATGGAGGGTGTCCACGAGGAGTACCAGCTGATGGTGCTCTCCGAGGTGGTGCCCGACTTCCGGACGACTCACGAGTTGCGCGGCGTGTTCGAACTCGCCGTGGACTGCCTGGCCCCCGGCGGGAGCCTGGTGTTCAACGCGTTCCTGGGGCGCCCGGGCTACAACCCGGACAATGCGGCGCGGGAACTCGGCCAGCAGTGCAACGCGATGATCTTCACCCGGGACGAGATGGCGACGGCTGCGGCAGGGCTGCCCCTCGAGCTGACAGGCGACGACGCCGCCTACGAGTACGAGAAGACGCACCTGCCCGACGGCGCGTGGCCGCCCACCGGCTGGTTCGACGGATGGGCCAGCGGCCTCGACGTCTTCGACGTCGAGCATGACGATTCCCCGATCGAATTACGCTGGCTCGTCTATCGCAAGACGGGCTGAACCGTGTTGAGCCGGCAGGCTGTCAGTGCGCTGCGCTCAGGTCGCGGGTGGCCGGCCCTTCCAGCACCGTGCCGTCCGGCGCGAACCGCGACCCATGCAGCGGGCATTCCCAGGCCTTGTCGGCGTCGTTCCAGTTCACGATCCCGCCCAGATGGGTGCACACCGGCGAGACGCGGTGCTCGGCGCCGTCGACGCGGCATCTGGCCTCCAGGTGCCAAGGCGGTCCGCTGACCACGCCGCCCTCGTCCTCGCCGGGATCGCGGTGGCCGGTTCGGGTCGCCGGGGTGATCCAGCCCTTGACCAAGTCGAAGCCGACCTCGAGATTGGACTGCAGCGCGGTCGGCAGCCCGGACAGCTCGTGCGGGCTCCAGCTTGCGAACGCGCGCGACCAGTCCATCCGGCCACCCAGGATGCGGCTGGCGAGGGCCAATGCCGCCGCGGGCCCGTTCGTCATCCCCCACTTACTGAAACCCGTTGCGACAAAGATGCTTTCGTCATTCGGCAGGATCGGGCCGACGTACGGCAGATCGTCGACGGGCGTGTAGTCTTGCGCCGACCAGAAATGGGTCTGCACCGCTCCCGGGTAGTGCAGGCGCGCCCACGACGAAAGCTCGTCCAACGCCTTCGACGGACTCCGTTCGCGGCCCACGGTGTGGCCGGCGCCGCCCACGATCAGCCGTTCGCCGTCGGCGACCGGCGCGTAGCGCACGGAACGCGTCGGCGAGTCGGTGGAAATCATCATCGGCCGGATGATGTCGCCGGGCACCTTGTAGGCCAAGCAGTACGAGCGGCTCGGCTTCAACCGGGCGAAGAAGCCGCCGCGGTCCAGGATCGGCATCCCGTTGGCGAGCACCAGCCGGCCCGCCTCCAGCTGGACGTCCTGCCGGGCGGCGTCGTTGACGTAAACGCGCAACTTCTTGCCGCGCCACGACACCCGCCGGACCCGGGTGTGCTCGACCAGGCGTCCGCCGCGGTTCAGCAATTCGACGGCCAACGAGTCGAGGAACAGCATCGGATCGAATTGCGCCTGGTGTGGCAGGCACACGCCGCCATGGTAGGGAAACGGCACGCTGGCGTCGTCGTCCCAGAAGGCGGGCAAGCCGACCGCCTGGCAGGCCTTGAGCTCCGCCTTCGCCGACGGGACGCCCTCGGCGGACTGGGCGTAGGTGTAGGCGTCCTCGCGTTGCACGGCCACCCCGTGTGCCTGGCAGTGCTGCACCACCCAGTCCCTGGCCCTCGCGGTTGCCGTCCACGTACGCGCGAGCCAGGTCCTTGCCGTGCTTGGCCACGATCTTCGACAGGTGAGTGCCCTGCAGCAGGCTGATCTTGGCGGTGGTGTTGCCGGTGGCGCAGGCGCCGACGGTGCGCGCCTCCACCACCAGCACGTCCTTGCCGGCGCGGGCCAGCAGCACCGCGGTCATCAGGCCCGTGATACCGGCGCCCACGACGATGACGTCGGCGGAACGGGGGCCCTCTTCAAGTCGGCTTGCGGCCCAGGGTTGCTGGACTCGATCGGACAGCCATAACGAAGTCACGACCGCACTGATACCCCGCCTGCCAACCGGGAAACACACGCCCCGGGCTAGGCCCGCTTGAGCTGCGCTTTGGCCTGTTTTACGGCCTCCTTCACCAATTCCGCGGCGGCTCTGCCGGCCTGCTTGGCTTCCGCGTATCGGTATTCGGCGGCGTCGAGCTCCTTTTTGTGGGCCACTTCACTGCAAAGTCTTGACTCGTTCCAGTTAAGTGGGCCATATTGATGCGGTGTCATCGACGGCCGATTACGCAGAACAACTGCGGATGGCCGATCTGCGGGTGACCCGCCCCAGGGTCGCCGTGCTGGAAGCCGTGCAGGCCCACCCCCATGCCGACACCGAGACCATCTTCTGGGCGGTGCGCGTCGGGCTGCCCGACGTCTCCCGCCAGGCCGTCTACGACGTGCTCAATGCTCTGACGGCGGTGGGTTTGGTTCGGCGGATCCAACCTTTGGGGTCGGTCACCCGCTACGAGTCACGCGTCGGTGACAACCACCATCACGTCGTGTGCCGGTCCTGCGGCGTCATCGCCGACGTCGACTGCGCGGTCGGTGAGGCGCCCTGCCTCACCCCGTCGGACGACAAGGACGAGTTGGACGGCTTCCTCCTCGACGAGGCGGAAGTCATCTACTGGGGCGTGTGCCCCGACTGTTCGACTGCAGGTTCTTAGATCGCAGCCCGATTCACCCACCACCCGAAAGGAACGTTGTGAGCAACAGCGAGAGCGAAAACCCGGCAATTCCCGCCCCCGAACCGACGGCGCGCGGGCCACTGACGATCCGGGACTGGTGGCCCGACCAGGTCGACCCGTCGACGCTGCAGCCGCACAACCCTCAGTCCAGTCCGTTGGGCGAGGACTTCGACTACCCCAGGGAGTTCGCCAAGCTCGACGTCGAGGCGCTCAAGGCCGACGTGATCTCGGTGCTGACCACCTCCCAGGACTGGTGGCCCGCTGACTACGGCCACTACGGTGGCCTGTTCATCCGGATGAGCTGGCATTCTGCGGGCACCTACCGCATCTTCGACGGCCGGGGCGGCGGCGGCCAGGGCATGCAGCGGTTCGCCCCGCTCAACAGCTGGCCGGACAACGTCAGCCTGGACAAGGCGCGGCGGCTGCTGTGGCCGGTCAAGAAGAAGTACGGCAACAAGATCTCGTGGGCGGACCTGATCCTCTTCGCCGGCAACTGCGCCCTGGAGTCGATGGGCTTCAAGACCTTCGGCTTCGCCTTCGGCCGCGAGGACGTCTGGGAGCCCGAGGAGACCCTGTGGGGCGAGGAGGACGCCTGGCTGGGCACCGACAAGCGCTACTCCGGCAAGCGTGACCTCGCCCAGCCCTACGGCGCGACCACGATGGGATTGATCTACGTCAACCCCGAAGGCCCCGAAGGCAAGCCGGATCCCGTCGCCGCGGCGGTGGACATCCGCGAGACGTTCGGCCGCATGGCGATGAACGACGAGGAGACCGCCGCCCTGATCGTCGGTGGCCACAGCTTCGGCAAGACCCACGGCGCCGGCAGCGGCGACCTTGTCGGTCCTGAGCCGGAGGCCGCGCCGATCGAGCAGCAGGGGTTCGGCTGGAAGAGCTCCTACGGCACCGGCAAGGGCAAGGACGCCATCACCAGCGGCCTGGAGGTGGTGTGGACCAAGACCCCGACCACGTGGGGCAACGGGTTCCTGGAGAACCTCTACGGCTACGAGTGGGAGCTGACCAAGAGCCCCGGCGAGGCCTGGCAGTTCGTCGCCAAGGACGGCGCCGGCGCCGGGACCATCCCGGACCCGTTCGGCGGGCCGGGTCGCGCCCCGACGATGCTGGTCACCGACATCTCGTTGCGGGAGGACCCCATCTACCGCGAGATCACCCGGCGGTGGCTGGACCACCCGGAGGAGCTGTCCGAGGCGTTCGCCAAGGCGTGGTACAAGCTGCTGCACCGCGACATGGGACCCATCAGCCGCTACCTGGGGCCCTGGATTCCCGAGCCGCAGCTGTGGCAGGACCCGGTCCCGGACGTCGACCACGCGCTGGTCGACGAGACGGACATCGCGGGACTGAAGAGCAAGGTCCTCGACTCCGGGCTGTCCGTTCCGCAGCTGGTCAAGACGGCCTGGTCGGCGGCGGGCAGCTACCGCGACACCGACAAGCGCGGCGGCGCCAACGGCGGGCGGCTGCGCCTCGAGCCGCAGCGGCACTGGGAGGTCAACGAGCCGTCCGAGCTGGACAAGGTGCTGCCGGTGCTGGAGCGCATCCAGCAGGACTTCAACGGCTCGGCGTCCGGCGGCAAGAAGATCTCGCTGGCCGACCTGATCGTGCTGGCGGGGTCCGCGGCGGTCGAGAAGGCGGCCAAGGATGCCGGGCACGAGATCACGGTGCATTTCGCTCCCGGGCGCACCGACGCGTCACAGGAGAACACCGACGTGGAGTCGTTCGCGGTGCTCGAACCGCGCGCCGACGGGTTCCGCAACTACGTTCGTCCGGGCGAGAAGGCGCCGCTGGAGCACCTGCTCATCGATCGGGCGTACCTGCTCGGCGTGACCGCTCCGGAGCTGACGGTGCTCGTCGGTGGGCTGCGTGCCCTCGGCGCCAATCACGGCGGCACCAAGCACGGCGTGTTCACCAACCGGCCGGGTGCGTTGACCAACGACTTCTTCGTCAACCTGCTCGACATGGGTACGGAGTGGAAGGCGTCGGAGACCGCGGAAAACGTCTACGAGGGCCGCGGCCGGGCCACGGGCGAAAAGAAGTGGACCGCGACCGCCAACGACCTTGTCTTCGGCTCTAATTCGGTGCTGCGCGGACTGGCCGAGGTCTACGCGCAGGACGACAACCAGGGCAAGTTCGTGGAGGACTTCGTCGCGGCGTGGGTCAAGGTCATGAACAGCGACCGGTTCGACCTGAGGTAGGACGCGAACACCGGGGCACCCCGCGAGTGACCGGCTCGCGGGGTGTCGTCTCGGGTGCGGCTGATGCGCCGTTGGTTCGCGACACATAAACCACGCACACGACGCGCGGGGGGCGGTCGCACTGGTTTATGTCTCGGTGTACGCGGGGCGGGAGCCCGGCGGGATCAGCGGGACAAATCCCACTGCCCGTAATCCCCCGCGAGAACATCGTCGACGTCGACATTGATCCCGCCCAGCAGCGGACCCGGGTTGGACGCGGTGTTGACCACCGCCTGGTAGAGCACGGCCATCGGCTCCCGCTCGCCGTGCGACCACGACTTCGTCTGCCACGCCCACCGGTGCCCCGCCGAGGTCGACTGGCCGATGACGCCGTCCCTGATGGCCCACCCGCATGCCTGGGAATGCCCGTAGATGCCGGTGCGCTCCACACCCAGGACGGAATTGATACCCCGAAACCATTGCGACGCAGGGCCATTCCAGGTGTTGGCGTCGATGTCGTCGTCGACGCTGAAGAAGATGGGCGCCGAGGCCGTACCCCCGGCCGCGTTGTGCAGCCGCAGCGCGGTCTGGGCGTCCGCCACCCCGCCGTCGTACCCGCGGGTGAAATCGGACGGGTCGGGCCAGCCGGGTTTGCCGTACTGGAAGTTGCTGACGATGTGCAGGCCCGCGGCGCGCAGCGCGTCGGCATACTCGCGCGTGATCGGCTTGGCCTCGAAATTCGCACCCGGCCGCGACTCCGACACGTAGTTCACGACGCCGTCGTACCCGGCCGCTTTGATCTGGTCCGGTGGGATCCGCCGCTCGGCGAAATCGATGAGCTGCATGTCAGCGGCCGCCGCCGTATCCCCGCCGAGGTTGGTGGCCGCCACCCCCAGGCCCAGGAGGGCCGGCGCGCACGCGTACTTGAGGACGTCACGCCGCGAATACGGTCGCCGTCCACCACGCTGACCTGGGCTGGCCGAACCCTGCACCGCGCGATGGTAACAAAAGTCGAATCGGCCGCCCCGCGCCGCTGAGGACGGGTTCGGCTGTGCCGACCGGAATCGGTCAACCCGTGGGCGGCAAGCGGTCCGCGGAGCGCGGCCCGGACCCAAGTGGCATGATCTTGCCGTGGGGGACATGTCCGAGGCGGCCCGGGCAGGGCGCGGTGACGACCGAGGTCGTTGCGCTCGCTTAGGACATCGAACTATAGTCTGGACACATGTCCAGTTTGCTGTCACGGGGCTCGGGAGCCTGTTGACCGCGATGGGTTCGGCGCCGTTCCGCCATCGTTCACCAGCACAGAAGAGTTGAGTATGCGAATTGCCTTGCTGTCCTACCGTAGTAAGACCCATTGCGGCGGACAGGGCGTCTACGTGCGACACCTCAGCCACGGTCTGGCTGAACTCGGGCATGACGTCGAGGTGTTCTCCGGGCAGCCGTATCCCGACCTTCTCGACCCGCGGGTGCGGCTGACTAAGGTGCCGAGCCTGGACCTCTACCGGGAGCCCGACCCGTTCCGCGTGCCCCGGCCCAGCGAGATTCGCGACTCGATCGACCTGTTGGAACTGCTGACCGTGTGGACGGCGGGCTTTCCGGAACCACGCACCTTCACGATGCGTGTCGCCCGGTTGCTGGCCGACCGCGCCGGCGATTTCGACGTCGTCCACGACAACCAGAGCCTGGGCGCCGGACTCCTGAAGATCGCGGGAGCGGGCCTGCCGGTGGTGGCCACCGTGCACCACCCCATCACCCGCGACCGGGTGCTCGATATCGCCGCCGCGCGATGGTGGCGAAAACCGTTGGTGCACAGGTGGTATGGCTTCGCCAAGATGCAGCGGCAGGTCGCGAAACAGATCCCGGACCTGGTGACGGTCTCGTCCTCGTCGGCGGCGGACATCGTCACCGACTTCGGCGTCTCGCCGGAGCAATTGCACACCGTGCCCCTCGGCGTGAACACCGACCTGTTCAAACCGGGCGCGCACCCACGGCAACCGGGTCGGATCATCGCGATCGCCAGCGCCGACACCCCGCTGAAGGGCGTCCGCACCCTGCTGCACGCTGTCGCCAAGCTGCGCACCAGCCGGAATCTCGAGTTGCGGCTGGTCGCCAGGGTGGAACCCAACGGTCCGACCCACAAACTGATCGCCGAACTGGGGATCTCCGACATCGTCCACATCACCAGCGGGGTCTCCGACGCCGACCTGGCGGCGCTGTTCGCCTCCGCCGAGGTCGCGTGCATTCCGTCGCTCTACGAGGGGTTCTCGCTGCCCGCGGTGGAAGCCATGGCGAGCGGCACCCCGATCGTCGCCAGCCGAGTCGGCGCGCTGCCCGAAGTCCTCGGGGCCGACGGGGCCTGCGCCGAACTGGTGCCGCCCGCCGACGCCGAAGCGCTCACCCGGGCCCTCGGCGAACTGCTCGACTCGCCGGAAAAGCGCCGCAGTCTGGGTAAGGCGGGACGGGCGCGCGCCCTCGACGTGTTCAGCTGGGAAGCCGTCGCCGCTCAAACCGTGCGAATCTACGAGCGGGCGATCGCACGCCGGGCCACCCCTGGGGAAGGCCAATGCTGACAGTCGATTTCGACCGGCTCGGGGTGGGGCCGTCCGTCAAGGTGATCGACGTGGGCTGTGGGGCCGGCAGGCATGCCTTCGAGGCGTACCGGCGCGGTGCCGACGTCGTCGCCTTCGACCGCGATGCGTCCGAACTGCGGTCCGTGGAGACCATCCTGCAGGCGATGGCCGAGGAAGGTGAGGCGCCCGCGACGGCGTCGGCGACGGCGGTCCTCGGTGACGCGCTGAATCTGCCCTATGCCGACGAGACGTTCGACTGCGTGATCGCGTCCGAGGTGCTGGAACACATACCGCGGGACGACGCGGCGATCACCGAACTGGTCAGGGTGCTCAATGTCGGTGGCACGCTGGCGGTCAGCGTGCCGCGCTGGCTCCCGGAACGGGTGTGCTGGCTGCTGTCCGACGAGTACCACAGCAACGATGGCGGGCACGTGCGCATCTACCGCGCCAGCGAACTGCGGCACAAGATCCTCAGCGGCGGGATGCACATGACGCACGCGCATCACGCGCACGCGCTGCACTCGCCGTTCTGGTGGCTCAAATGCGCGGTGGGCGTGTCCAATTCCGATCATCCCGCGGTGGCCGCATATCACAAACTGCTGGTGTGGGACCTGATGCGGCGGCCGAAGGTGACGCAGCTGGCCGAGTCGCTGCTCAACCCGCTGGTGGGCAAGAGCGTGGCGATGTATTTCACCAAGCTGCGCGGGACGGAACACGAAGCGGCACCGGGGTACTCCGTTGCGTCGGGTTAATCCGCCGGGAGTTCCGGGCGTGCTCACTCCGGAGGAAAGTCGGCAGACCGCGCTGTCGATCGCCGCGGCGCAGGAGTCGTCGGGGGCCATCCCCTGGTTCGAGGGCGGTCATACCGACCCGTGGGACCACGTGGAGTGCGCGATGGCGCTCACGACGGCCGGGCTGCTGGAGCCGGCGCGGGCGGCGTTCGAGTGGAGCCGTCGCGCGCAGCGGCCCGACGGTTCCTGGCCCATCCAGACCCGCGCCGGGACCGTGGAAGACGCCAACAGTGACAGCAACTTCTGCGCCTACGTCGCCACCGGCGTATGGCACTACGTGCTGGTCACCGGTGACAAGCATTTCGCCGCGCAGATGTGGCCGGTGGTGCACACGGCGATCGATTTCGTCATCGACCTACAGTTCGGCTACGGCGAGATCTACTGGGCGCGAAGCGAAGCGGGGCCCGTCCCCGAGGCGCTGCTGACCGGCTGCGCCAGCGTGTTTCACAGCATCCGGTGTGCGCTGGCGCTGGCGGGCCTGGTCGGAGAACCCCAGCCCGAGTGGGAATTGGCGCTCGGCCGACTCGGCCACGCGATCGCCGCGCATCCGGAGGCCTTCACCGAGAAGGACCGCTACTCGATGGACTGGTACTACCCCATTCTCGGTGGTTCGCTGCGGGGCCCGGCGGCGGCCGCGCGAATCACGCAGCGCTGGGATGACTTCGTGGTCGGCGGCCTGGGCATTCGCTGCGTTGCCGACCGTCCCTGGGTGACCGGCGCCGAAACCTGCGAACTGGTGATGGCGCTCGAAGCCATCGGCCACCGGTCGGCAGCGCACCGGCAGTTCGCCGCCATGCAGCACCTGCGCGAGGAGGACGGCTCGTACTGGACGGGCTTGGTGTTCGCGGACGGAAAGCGCTGGCCCGAGGAGCGCACCACCTGGACCGGCGCGGCGATGATCCTGGCGGCCGACGCGTTGTCCGACACCACCGGCGGCAGCGGGATCTTCCGCGGGGACGCCCTGCCGATGGGCCTGCAGACCGACTTCGACTGCGAATGCGTCGTTACCGGCCCGGGCCGGTAACCCGCTCCCCCGGCTCACCGCTGACACGTTCGAGCAGCCGTAGCGACCCGGTCGCCGAGACCTCCCGGAACTGACCGGATTCGATTGCGCGGCAATAGATGAGGTACGGCGGCCGGCCGCCGTCTTTGGGGTCCGGGAACACGTCGTGGATGACCAGCCCTCCGCCCACCTCCACCCACTTCGCCCATCCGTCGA
Source organism: Mycobacterium sp. (assembly GCA_031292665.1). Taxonomy (GTDB): domain Bacteria; phylum Actinomycetota; class Actinomycetes; order Mycobacteriales; family Mycobacteriaceae; genus Mycobacterium. Next base: position 11,529 of record JARLGR010000160.1, read on the forward strand.
AGTCCTGGTCGGCGGCGGCTTCCGAATGGCCGCCGTCGATGAACAAAAACCGCAGCGGCGACCCCCACGCCCGGGCCACGATCGGCGACTTGCCGACCACCGCGACGACATGGTCGTCGAGTCCGGCGGCATCGAGGGCGCGGCGGAACGTCGGCAGGGTGTCGAACAGTCCGGTGACCTCGTCGACCAACGACGCGTCGTGGTACTCCCAGCCGGGCTGGTGCTCCTCGGAGCCGTGGTGATGGTCGATCGTGACGATCACGCCGCCGGTTTGCTGCGCCGCCGCGCCGAGCAGCAGCGTGGACTTGCCGCAGTAGGTACCAATTTCGACCCCGACGCCACCGCCCAGATAGCGCAGCGCGGCGTCATACAGCGCGCGCCCCTCGTCGGCGGGCATGAAACCTTGCACCTGCTCGGCGAGTGCGAAGAGGCGCTCGGGCGAGGTGGTGTCGGTTTGGCTCACTTGGTGAACCTATCCGTCGCCTCGGTCACGCGAACAGGGTGGTCGACGCCCGTCCCGGCAACCGCTGAGCCGCGAGGCTTTAATCTGGGGTAACGCTTGGCCAGCGGCCCGGTCGCGATGGCTCTACCATCGTGCTGTGCCTGCCCGCGAATTTGTTGACATCGGCCTGGCGCCGGTCATCATGGCAGCCGCGCTCGCATTGCCGGCTGCGGCGCCGTCCTCCGGCATACCCACCGCCGCAGCCGCGAACTGCCCACAAGTGCAGGTGGTCTTCGCCCGCGGCCGATTCGAGCCACCCGGCCCGGGCGTGCTGGGCAATGCGTTCATCAACGCACTGCAATCCAAGGCGGGTAATAAGAACATCGGCGTATACGCCGTGCGGTACCCCGCCGACACGCAGGTCGACGTCGGCGCCAACGACATGAGCCACCACGTCCAGGACATGGTCAACAATTGCCCCGACACCCGACTGGTGCTGGGCGGCTACTCGCTGGGCGCGGCGGTTACCGACGTGGTGCTCGCGGCGCCGATCAGCGCGTTCGGTTTCGACAGCCCTCTGCCGCCGGGCATCGATCAGCACGTCGCGGCCGTCGCCTTGTTCGGCAACGGAAGCCGGTGGGTGGGTCCGATCACGAACTTCAGCCCGATTTACAACGACAGGACCATCGAGTTGTGCCACGGCGACGACCCTGTCTGCAACCCGGCCGACCCGCACACCTGGCAAGACAACTGGTCGCAACATCTCGCCAGTGCCTACATCCAGGCGGGCATGGCCAACCAGGCCGCCGACTTCGTCGCGGGCAAGCTGTAGTCGAACGCGCGCGCGCCGCGTGTGTCCTGTTTCGCCGAGGATTTGTTGCTCGTTAGCCGGCCGTTCGGTCCTGGCGGTCCGGTCCTGTTCTGGGCTACCCCTTGTGTGCCAGTTTCGCGTTTCCCACGGGGGTGGTGGTCGAGCCAGAGGTAAGCGGCGAGCTTGACCCGGTCGTTGAACAAGAACCACACCACCGCGTAGGCCCACACCAGGGCGGCCCATCCCCACCCGAGCGGTGTCATCGCCACCCCTTAGCCTGAATCCGTGGATGGGCCGGTGATGTGATCGGCGTGTGAACAGCGAAAATGCCTTCTGAACTGGGACAATTGAGATTGCTAAAGGCTCGTTTGTCCAGCGTTCGGGAAGGCATTTTCGGTGCACTCATCCTATACG
>JARLGR010000161.1 GCA_031292665.1 Mycobacterium sp.
GGCTCGGCCGAAGCCGTCGGGGGTGGATCCGCGTCGGGCGGGTCGTCACCGGGAACGGGGCGCTGGGTGGGCAGCTTCTCGGTCTCGGCTTCCGCGCCGGGCACCGGTTCCTCGAGCCTGCTGCGGCCGAGGAACTCCTGGTCGCCGCGGTCCAGGCCGGGGTCGGTCAAGGCGCTCTCGGTTCTTAGGCTGAACGAGGCCAGTAACCCGCCGCCGATCAGGGCGACCAGGCCGACGGCGGTGAAGGTGATGGGCAGCACCCGTGACCAGAGCGCCAGCCGGTCGCGCTCGTCGCGGGCCGTGTTGACCTGAGCCTCGACGGTGTCTTGGTTCGAGGTGACCTTGTAGTCGGCCAGCGTCATCTCGGGCTTGAGCGGATCGCGGGCGAAGTAGTGGTTGGCGTGCTCGGTCTCTTTGACGATGGTGCCCGACACGGGGTCCACCCAGAACGTCCGCTGCGCCGCGTAGTAGCGCGTCATGGTGACCTGCTCGCCCGGCTCACCGGGTACCCCCCACATCGCCGCCGACGCGGTGACCTTGGCGTCCTCGGCGCCGACGTACAGCGACGGGTACGGGACGGGGGCCACCAGCTTGCCGTCGCCGTTGTAGCCGATGTTCTGCGTGAAGCGGTAGGTGGTCAAACCGTTGACGTCTTCCTGGGTGTCGTAGTTGACGTCGAAAGCCTTCTGCGCGATGGAATCGAAGTAGGGATACGTCTTCTTCTCGGTGTGAAACGGGAACCGGTAGGACAGCCCGTCGTGGCGCAGCGGCATGGCGGTGGGCGGGTTCTCGTCGCCGAAGGAGCGCGGCTTCTGGATCGAGCCGCCGGTGTGGGTGTCGTCGGAGACGGCCATCGCCGTCTTGCGGTTCAGGGTGACGGTGTCGACCATCGCCAGCAGCAGTCCGCTGTCCTTCTGCTTGTCGGTGCGCCGGACCGAGGAGCCCACCTGCAGCGTGACCACGTCGGCGTTGGCCGGCGACTCGACGCTGATCTGCTGCTGGGACACCAGCGGCACGTTCTGGTTGACCACCAGGTGGTCGGTCGACAACGACGCCGAGTCGAGCGCGGTTCCGGTGCCGTCGCTGATCGACGTGGTGTCGATGTCGAGCGGGATCTTGGTGATCCTGCTACTGGTGTACGTCGACAACAGCAGCGCGGCGATCAGCAGGGCGGCTCCGAGTCCGATGATCCCGCATGCGGCGAACCGCAACATGACTGCTCGGTTCACGTTGCCGTGCCCTCCTAGTGGTCCCTCAAGGTCATACACTCGCCGGCCGCAACCCGCTCCGACCCGAGCAAGGAGCGAAGCAAACCCGTTCGACCCTAACAGCCGGACGTTAGGCCGCCGCTGACGAACCTGTCGGCGGTTCTCCGGGTGTACCCGATTCGTCCGGCAACACTCCCGGGCACACTGAGATCGTGACCGAGGGCCAGCACGTGGGGGGTGTGTGCAGCTTCCTGCCCGCCGTGGAAGGCATGCGCGCCTGCGCGGCCATGGGCGTGGTCGTCACGCACGTCGCCTTCCAAACGGGACATTCCAGCGGTGTCGGCGGCCGGCTGTTCGGCCGCTTCGACCTCGCCGTTGCGGTCTTCTTCGCGCTGTCGGGTTTTCTGTTGTGGCGCGGGCACGCCGCGGCGGCCCGAGGCGTCGGCGCGCGGCCACGCACCGGCCACTACCTGCGGTCCAGGGTGGTGCGCATCATGCCGGCCTACGTGGTGGCGGTGGTGGTGATCCTGTCGCTGTTGCCCGACGCGGATCACGCCAGCCCGACCGTGTGGCTGGCCAACCTGACGCTTACGCAGATATACGTGCCGCTCACGTTGACCGGCGGCCTGACCCAGATGTGGAGCCTGTCGGTCGAGGTCAGTTTCTACCTGGCGCTGCCGATCCTGGCGTTGCTGGCCCGCCGTCTTTCCGTCGCCGCCCGGGTCCCGGCGATCGCCGCGCTGGCCGCCCTCAGCTGGGCGTGGGGCTGGGTGCCCGTGCACACCGCATCGGGGACCACCCCGCTGAACTGGCCGCCGGCCTTCTTCTCCTGGTTCGCCGCCGGCATGTTGCTCGCCGAGTGGGCCCACACCCCGATCGGCTTCCCGCACCGACTGGCACGCCGCCGCGTGGTGATGGCCGCCGTCGCGGTGCTCGCCTACCTGGTGGCGGCGTCGCCGCTGGCCGGTCCCGAGGGCCTGGTTCCCGGCACCGCCACCCAGTTCGCCGTGAAAACGGCGACGGGTTCGCTGGTGGCGTTCGCTCTGGTCGCCCCGCTGGTGCTGGACCGGCCGGACACGCCGCACCGCCTGCTGGGCACGCCGTTCATGGTGACGCTGGGGGGCTGGTCCTACGGGCTGTTCATCTGGCACCTGGCCGCGCTGGCGATGGTGTTCCCGGTGCTCGGCACCTTCCCGTTCACCGGACGGATGCCTGAAGTGCTGGTGATGACGCTGCTCTTCGGCTGGGCGATCGCCGCGGTCAGCTACGCCCTGGTCGAGTCGCCCTGCCGGGAAGCGCTGCGCCGCTGGGAGAAACGCCACAAGCCGGTTGAGGCAGACCAAGTCATAGACGCTGAGGCGGACGCAATCGCGCCATGATCTCGGCCCGCACCGCCGATCGGCGCGCTTTGCCGGCATCGTCGCGCAGGGGAGCGTCGACGAACTCGACGGTGCGTGGAACCTTGTATCCCGCAATGCGTTCGCGCAGGAAGTCCTGCACGCCCGCGGTGTCGAGCGCCGATCCGTCGGCCGTGTGCACCAGTGCGTAGGGCACCTGCCCCAGATCGCCATCGGGGACGCCGACGACGAGGCAGGACATCACTTCCGGGTGCGCCGCCAGCGCGTTCTCGATTTCGGCGGGGTAGACGTTGCGGCCGCCGACGGTGAACATGTCGACCCGGCGGTCCGACAGGTAGAGGAACCCGTCTTCGTCGAAATAGCCGAGATCGCCCAGCGAGTCCCAGCCGTCTCGCGTCTTCGCCGTGGCGCCGACGTAGCGGTAGGTCGGTGCGCTACCGGGGGCGGGGCGCATGTAGATCTCGCCGACCACGCCCGGCGGGCAGGGATTGCCGTCGTCGTCGAGCACCTTCATCTCCCCGGCGACTACCACGCCGACCGAGCCGCGGTGGGTCAGCCACTGGTCACCGGAGATGAAGGTGAGCGCCTGTAATTCGGTGCCGCCGTAGAGCTCCCAGACGGCCTCGGCACCCACCAGGTCGATCCATGCCTGCTTGACGGCCGGCGGGCACGGCGCCCCCATGTGCCAGAACCGCCGGATCGACGACACGTCGTACGACCCGGGGTCGGAATGGTAGACCGGCAGCGCCCGCTGCATGATCGTCGGCACCGTCGTCAGGAACGTGACGCGGTGGTCGGTGATCAGGCGGAGGAACCGATGTGGGTCGAACCGGCTCATCACCACCAGGTGATGCCGCATCAGCAAAGCCATTGTCGCGGTGGTGAAGCCGGTGTTGTGCGACAGCGGGATCGGCACCAGGGTGGTGTCGCCCTCCTGCGCGCCCAGCGGGTAGCCGATCGCGGCCGGTATCCGGCTTCCAAAGTGTGGGCCGCCGGATTCGATCAGCTTGGGCCGGCCGGTGCTGCCGCCCGACCCCATCGCCTTCCACACCGGCGAGACCGCTTCGGGCAACGCTGCGTCGGACAACTCCGGGTCGGGAACGAAACCGGCTGGCACGCTTGGGATTCTGGAGTGCTCGCGGCCGACCAGCAGGGCGGGCGGCCGCAGGTCCAGCAGGCCCTGCAACTCCGCGTCCGGCAACCTGGCGGACAGCGGCTGGGGCACCGCGCCCAGCTTCCAGCACGCCACCGCGGCCTGAATCCACTCGACGGAGTTGGGCAGCACCATCGTCACGTAGTCGCCCACGCCGACGCCGCGCTCGGCGTAGGCCCGGGCCAGCCGGTTCGTCGACCGGTCGAGTTCGGCGCGGGTCAGGGTGAGCCCGTCGCAGGTGACCGCGGGCTCGTCGGGAGCGAGTTCGGCCAGCGCGGAGATCTGGGTCCCGATCGGGGGGACCGCATCACTCATAAGCGCCCTGCCGTTCGAAGATGCGGCGCGGATTGTCGACCAGCATGGTGTGCAGCTGCTCGTCGGTGACGCCGCGCTCCTTGAGCGCGGGGATCACGTCGTTGTGGATGTGCAGGTAATGCCAGTTCGGCATCGCGAGCGGCACCAACTCCTCGGGCAGCGCGTCGAAGTAGCAGTTGGCGTCGTGCGACAGCACCATCTTGTCGGCGTGCCCGCGGTCGCACATCCGGGCCACGATGTTGACCCGGTCCTCGAACGGCGAGATCGCGTCGATGCCGAACCGGTCCATCCCGAGGTACGAACCGGCGGCGATGAGCTCTTCGAGGTACCCGACGTCGGTGCTGTCACCGGAATGGCCGATGACCACCCGGCTCAGGTCGACGCCCTCCTCTTCGAAGATGCGCTGCTGCTCGAGGCCGCGCCGCAGCCCGGCGTGGGTGTGCGTGGAGATCGGCACCCCGGTGCGCTTGTGCGCCTGCGCCACGGCGCGCAGCACCCGCTCGACGCCCGGGGTCACGCCGGGCGCGTCGGTCGCGCACTTGAGGATGCCCGCCTTGATGCCGGTGTCGGCGATGCCCTGCTCGATGTCGCGGACGAACATGTCGGTCATGATCTCCGGGCCGCCCAGCTCGCCGCCCGGGCCGAGGTAGTGGAAGTAGAACGGCACGTCGTTGTAGGTATAAAGCCCGGTCGCCACAACGATATTGAGCTCGGTGGCTGCCGCGACGCGGGCGATGCGCGGGAGGTAGCGGCCCAGCCCGATCACGGTGAGGTCGACAATGGTGTCCACGCCGCGGGCCTTCAGTTCGTTGAGTCGGGTGATGGCGTCGGCCACCCGCTGTTCCTCGTCGCCCCAGGCTTCGGGATAGTTCTGCGCGATCTCGGTGGTCATGATGAAGACGTGCTCGTGCATGAGCGTGACGCCGAGATCGGCGGTATCGATGGGCCCGCGGGCGGTATTTAGTTCTGACACGGCACTGATGCTAGGTCGATAGCCCGGTAGACCGACAGTGCCGATTTATTCGGGACTCCCGACGGCCGCGTCCGTGCAGTACCGTCAGCCTCGTCTTGGTCGGAAAACCCTGGGAGTCACCGCCATGTTGCTCAATCCCCGCCACCTGCAACGCAAGTACCCGGACCGGCGCTCGGGGGAGATCATGGCCGCGACGGTCGACTTCTTCGAGTCCAGGGGCAAGGCCCGGTTGAAGTCCGACGACCACGACCGGGTGTGGTACTCCGACTTCCTGAACCACATCGGCCGCGAGCGCATCTTCGCGTCGCTGCTGACGCCGTCCGAGTACGGCGCCGACGATTGCCGCTGGGACACCTACCGCATCAGCGAGTTCGCCGAGATCGTCGGCTTTTACGGGCTGAGCTACTGGTACCCGTTCCAGGTCACCGCCCTGGGGCTGGGCCCGATCTGGATGAGCGACAACGAGGACGCCAAACGCAAGGCCGCCGCGCAACTGGAGGCCGGGGAGGTGTTCGCCTTCGGGCTCTCGGAGCAGTCGCACGGCGCCGACGTCTACCAGACCGACATGATCCTCACGCCGTCGGAGCACGGCTGGACCGCGAAGGGGGAGAAGTACTACATCGGCAACGCCAACGCGGCCCGGATGGTGTCGACCTTCGGCAAGATCGAGGGCACCTCGGAAAAAAGCCCAGAGTATGTGTTCTTCGCTGCCGACTCCCGGCACGACCGCTACGAGCTGATCAAGAACGTGGTGAACTCGCAGAACTACGTCGCCAACTACGCGCTGCGCGACTACCCGGTCACCGAGGCCGACCTGCTGCACCGCGGCCCCGGGGCCTTCCACGCCGCCCTCAACACCGTCAACGTCTGCAAGTACAACCTGGGCTGGGGCGCCGTCGGCATGTGCACCCACGCCATGTACGAGGCGGTCACGCACGCGTCCAACCGCATCCTCTACGGGACGGTCGTCACCGACTTCGGCCACGTGCGCCGGCTGCTCACCGACGCCTACGCGCGGCTGGCCGCCATGAAGCTGGTGACCACCCGCGCCTGCGACTACATGCGCAGCGCGTCGGCGACCGACCGCCGCTACCTGCTCTACAGCCCGCTCACGAAGGCGAAGGTCACCAGCGAGGGCGAGCGCGTCGTCACCGCGCTGTGGGACGTGATCGCGGCCAAGGGCGTGGAGAAGGACACCTTCTTCGAGGCGGTGACCCGCGAGATCGGCCTGCTGCCGCGGCTGGAGGGCACCGTCCACATCAACATCGGCCTGCTCGGCAAGTTCATGCCGAACTTTCTCTTCGCGCCCGACGCCGCGCTCCCCCTGCTCGGCCGGCGCGACGACGCCGCCGACGACACCTTCCTGTTCGCCCAGGGGCCGACCGGCGGCCTGGGCAAGGTGCGCTTCCACGACTGGCGCGCGCCATTCGAGAGCTTCGGTCACCTGCCCAACGTCGCGCTGCTGAGCCAACAGATCGACGTGCTCGCCGAGATGCTGGCCAGTGCCACCCCCGACGCGGCCCAGCAGAAGGACGTCGACTTCGCCTTCGCCGTCGGCCAGCTGTTCGCGACGGTGCCCTACGCGCAGCTGATCCTGGAGGAGGCCGGGCTGTCCGGTGTGGACCCGGCGTTGATCGACGAGATCTTCGGTGTGTTGGTCAGGGACTTCAACGGCTACGCCGTCGAACTGAGCGACAAGTCGGCGACGACGGATGAGCAGGCGCGGTTCGCGATGCGGATGATCCGGCGTCCGGTGCACGATCCCGCGCGCTACCGCCAGGTTTGGAAGGAACACGTCCAGCCGCTCAACGGCGCATATCAGATGTGCCCGTAAGCGAGCGTGACGCTGTGGTCATATAGGGTCGCGGGCTAGCGGCTGGCTCGTGCGGCCTCGATCGGGATGATCGCCGCGAGCGTGTCTTCGTGTACGACGTGGTAGGCGTCGTAACGGTCCACCGTCGGGTCGCAGTGCGGGGTTACGAGCTCGACGCGCTCGCCGAGGCCGATTGGTGCACCGGCGGGACGGGTGAGTGCACCGTGCTCGTCTCCGAAGAAGCCATACGTTGAGCCGACGAAGCGTGCCCCGGTTGGACGCGGCGGGGGACCATCCGTGGCGAAAGCCTTCAGACCCGCGTCGACGGTGACGATCGGGCGGGCGTTAATGCTGATCACCTGGGTCGAGACCAACAAGCTGGTGCGAAATGCTCCATCGGCATCATCGCCCATCGCGTCGCGATATTGCGCGTCCATGAAAACAGAAGAGCCGGGCTGAAGTTCATTGAGAAGGCCGATCTCCAGATCGGCCTGCACGGTTCCGGTGCCACCACCGGTGATGATCTCGATGTGATGGCCGGCGCTCCCCAGAGCCTCGACGACGCCCGCGAGCACGTCCATCCCCGTGCGGACAGCGTCGCGCCGCGCTTCGAATCCAGCGATATGCTGCCAATGACCGCCGTAGCCTTGAACGCCGGCCAATGTCATCGAGGGCTGCTGCTGTATGTGATCGGCAAGCCTGAGTGCTTCGGTCGTGCCGGACACGCCTGTGCGCATCAGGCCGACATCGATGTCGATGACGACCTTGATCGAGGTGCCCCGGCCGCTGGCTTTTTTGGCCAGCGCGGAAACGGGATCGGGATGGTCGACAACGCATGCGAAGCCCGGATCGACCGCCGCCACGTCGCACAACCGGCCCGGCATCTCAGGATCGACGACTGGCGACGTGAGCAGGATATCTCGCACACCGGCCGCCGAAAGCGCCTCAGCTTCTCCGACTTTCGCGCAGCAGACGCCCACTGCCCCCGCCGCGATCTGCTTGCGGGCGATCCAAGAACATTTGTGAGTCTTCGCGTGTGGCCGCAGCGCGACCTTGCCCCGTGCGCGGTCGGCCATTCGGGCGATGTTGGCGTCCAGCGCCGCCTCATCCAGGATGAGAGCCGGTGTCGGCACGCGGAAACGTGAGCCGGGATCGCCAATCATCGCTCGCGCCAAGGCTTCTGCTGCGGACATGGCTAGCCGCGCGATGCGATCGGAGCCAGGTGTTCGAAGCCGGCCATCGACGCGACCTCCGGCAGGCGGCGGATAGTGCCGTTCTGGGCCCACTGACCTTCGGGCACTTCGTGGATGACGCACGATGTGACCACCGTCCTGCTGCCGTGGGTGTCGGCGGCCGATTGGGCCGCCTCCTGAAGATCTTGCGCGAAACGCGCTTTGCGCGCGCCGTCGAGCACACCGGTGCTGACTTGCCAATCGATGAACACGCCGGCGACCCCGGCGTCCGCGGCAACGCCGGCGGAACAAAAGCACCCCGGAGCCAACTCCGCCAGGAGCACCAATGCGCGCATCCGACTCTCGGGCCGATCGGGCACCGACTCGGCACGGCAAGCCGCCTCGGTGAGCGCTGCCACGAGACGCGCCTTCTGGGCATCGTCGAAAGCGCCGGGCGTCAGGGTTACTCGCAGTAAGGGCATCACACGATCTTCCGACAGCCCGTGTCCCAAAGCCAGTGGCAGGACAGACAATTTTCTTGCATAATTCGCCACATGATCGGTGTCGATGTTCTTGTCCTCGATGGGGCAAGCGCCAGCGCAGTAGGCGCCACGATCGACGTTGTCCACGCAGCCAATCGAATCCACGGCAAACCAATCTTCGACCTGCGGTTCGTGGCGCCTGAAAGCCGTGTTGTCCTGCGCGGCGGGCTGGCCGCCACGGGACATCCGCTGGCGCGCGCAAGGCCGCGCGATGTGATCGTCACGCCCGGCCTGGGTGCCGCCGATCCAGAGGAGATCGCCAACCGACTTGGTGCCGCGGACGTGAGCGCCGCCGCGCGATGGCTGGAGACGGCCAGTGGCCGTGGCGCCGACATCGCAGCCTCGTGCACAGCCGTGTTCGTCCTTGGCGTCGCCGGTCTGCTGGATGAGCGACGTTGCGTGACGACATGGTGGCTCGGCGCGGATCTTGCCCGCGTCGCGCCCGCCGCCCACGTCGTCATCGACGAAATGGTGGTCCGCGACGGGCCGATCTGGACCGCGGGTAGCGCCTTTGCGCACATCGACCTGATGCTGGCGATCATGCGCCACCTCGGTGGGGCGGCCTTGACCGACGAGCTCGCCAACCGACTCGTCGCCGATCAGCGCACGTCGCAAGCAAGCTTCCTCATTCCCTCACACTTGGCGGCTCGCGATGACACCATCGCCGCGCTCGAGAGGTTCGTGCGCTCCCGTTTGGATGAGACGCACACGCTCGATTCTTTGGCGCACTGGTGCAGGCTCAGCCCGCGAACACTGGCGCGACGGACGAGGAAGTCAATTGGACTCAGTCCACTGCAGCTTGTGCAAAGGGTGCGCCTCGAACGCGCGCTGCATCTACTGCGAACGACTCGTATGCCGCTTGAGGAGATCACCGCTGCGGTGGGATTAGCCGATCCGGCGACGCTGCACCGACTAGTCAAGCGACACACGGGTCGATCGCCCGGCGCGCTGCGTCCGGGCGCTCGGCCGAAATCGGCCTAGCTCAGTCCCTGGGCTGGTTATGCGCCGCCTTGACTGTGACGTAGCTCACCGTAGAATGACCAGTGGTCATCGACGACGGGAGGGGCTATGCCGACGGTGACGTGGGCGCGCGTCGACGCCGCTCGGCGCGCCGCGGTGATAGAAGCCGCGGAGTCCGAGTTCGGGGCGCACGGATTCTCCGGGGGCAGCCTGAACGTCATCGCCCGGCGCGCGGGAGTCGCGAAGGGCAGCCTGTTCCAGTACTTCGCGGACAAACGCGACCTCTACGCGTACATCACTGACATCGCCAGCCAGCGGGTGCGCGGCTACATTGAGGACCTCATCCGCAGGCTCGACCCGACGCGCCCATTCTTCGAGTTCCTCACCGACCTGCTGGACGCCTGGGTGGCCTACTTCGCCGAGCATCCGCGCGAACGCGCCCTGCATGCCGCGGCGACGCTGGAGGTCGACACCGACGCCCGCATCAGCGTGCGCAGCGTCATTCACCGCCACTACCTCGAGGTGTTGCGTCCGCTGGTCCGCGACGCGCAGGCGCGCGGCGACCTGAAGGCCGATGCCGACACCGACGCGATGCTCTCGCTGCTGCTGCTGATCTTCCCGCACCTGGCGCTGGCCCCGTACATGCGCGGCCTGGACCCCGTGCTCGGGCTCGACGAGCCCAGCCCGGAGCAGCCGGCACTGGCGGTGCGCCGGCTCGTCGCGGTCCTCGCCGCCGCCTTCTCGAACCCGCCAGTCACGGCAGCCGTCAAACGATCTGAGGAGGTCACATGACACGCACACACATCGGTTCGCTGGCCGCGGGCGGCCTGAACTGGGAAAGCCTGCCGCTCAAGCTCTTTGCCGGTGGCAACGCGAAGTTCTGGAATCCCGCCGACATCGACTTCTCCCGCGACCGCGCGGACTGGGAGGGGCTCACCGACCTCGAACGCGACTACGCCATCCGGCTGTGCGCGGAGTTCGTCGCCGGCGAGGAGGCGGTGACCGAGGACATCCAGCCTTTCATGTCCGCGATGCGCGCCGAGGGGCGGCTCGGCGACGAGATGTACCTGACGCAGTTCGCCTTCGAGGAGGCCAAACACACGCAGGTGTTCCGCATGTGGCTCGACGCCGTCGGCGTCACCGACGACCTGCACCGCTACCTCGACGACCTACCGGCCTACCGCCAGATGTTCTACGACGAGCTGCCCGACTGCCTCGGCGCGCTGCGGATCGACCCGTCGCCGGCCGCGCAGGTCCGCGCCGCCGTGACCTACAACCACATCGTGGAGGGCATGCTGGCGCTGACCGGCTACTACGCCTGGCACAAGATCTGCGTGGGCCGCGGCATCCTGCCCGGCATGCAGGAGCTGGTCCGCCGCATCAGCGACGACGAGCGCCGCCACATGGCGTGGGGCACCTTCACCTGCCGGCGCCACGTCGCCGCCGACGACGCCAACTGGGCGGTCTTCGAAGAGCGGATGAACCAGCTCCTGCCGCTGGCGCTGAAAGTGACCGAGGAGTCCTTCGCCCTGTACGGCGAGGAAGTGCCCTTCGGCATCTCGCCGGAGGAGATGACGCAGTATGCCGCCGACAAGGGCATGCGGCGGTTCGGCACGATCTCGAGTGCCCGCGGCCGCCCGGTCGGCGAGATCGACCTCGACTATTCGCCCCTCCAACTGGAGGACACGTTCGCCGACGAGGACGAGAAGGCACTCGCCGCGGTCTGACGGCGAGCAGACGCAGAATCGCCCGAAGGCGGCTCGATCAGTGCGACTCTGCGTCTGCCCGCGCTGAAGGCGGCTACCCGACCCAGACGGTCTTGGCGTTGCAGAACGCGCGGATCCCGAGCCCGGCCAGTTCGCGGCCGTAGCCGGACCGTTTGACGCCCCCGAACCCCAGCTCCGGGTAGGACACCGTCATCCCGTTGATGAAGACCTGGCCGGCCTCGATGTCGTCGACGAACCGCTGCTGCTCGGCCTCGTCGTTGGTCCAGGCGTTGGACCCCAGCCCGAAGGTGGTGGCGTTGGCGATCTCGATGGCCTCGTCGATGCTCTCGGCCCGGTACATCGAGGCGACCGGGCCGAACACCTCTTCGGTGTACAGCGCCATGTCCTTGGTGATGTCGGTGACCACCGTCGGCGGGTAGAACCAGCCCGGCCGATCGAGCGGCTTGCCGCCGGTGCGGAGCTTTGCGCCCGCGGCGACGGCGTCGTCGACCTGCTTGGCGATCTCGTCGCGGCCCTGCTCGGTGGCCAGCGGGCCGACGTCGGTGTCCGCGTCGGTCGGGTCGCCGACTTTGAGCGCCTGCATCCGTTCGACGTACTTGTCGACGAACGCGTCGTAGATGTCGGCGTGGACGATGAACCGCTTCGCGGCGATGCAGGACTGGCCATTGTTCTGCACCCGCGCGGTGACCGCGGTCTTGACGGCCTCGTCGAGGTCGGCGGACGGCATCACGATGAAGGGGTCGCTGCCGCCGAGTTCGAGCACGGTGGGCTTGATCTCGTCGCCGGCGATCGCGGCGACCGATTGGCCCGCGGGTTCGCTGCCGGTCAGGGTGGCCGCCGCGACCCGGGGGTCGCGCAGGATGCGCTCCACGGCGCTGGACGAGACGAGCAGGGTCTGGAAGCAGCCCTCCGGGAAGCCGCCGCGCGCGATGACGTCGGCGAGATACAGCGCCGACTGCGGCACGTTCGACGCGTGCTTGAGGATGCCGACGTTGCCTGCCATCAGTGCCGGCGCGGCGAACCGGACGGCCTGCCAGAGCGGAAAGTTCCACGGCATCACGGCCAGCACCACCCCCAGCGGTTGGTACCGCGTGTATGCCTGGGACGCGCCGACCTTCGCCGGGTCGGCGGGTTCGTCGGCCAGCAGCTGCTCGGCGTTCTCGGCGTAGTAGCGAAAACCCTTGGCGCACTTGAGCGCTTCGGCTTTCGCCGACGCCAGGGTCTTGCCCATCTCCAGGGTCATCATCGCGGCGACCTCGTCGGCCTCCGCCTCGAGCAGGTCGGCGGTCGCGTTCGCCCACCGGGCGCGCTGGGCAAACGTGGTGTTGTGGCGGTAGTCGAGGAACCGCTCGTGGGCGCGGGCGATGGCGGCGTCCACCTCCTCGTCGGTTGCCGGGGTGAAGGTCTTGACTGTCTCGCCGGTGGCCGGGTTGATGGTGGCGATGGGCACGCTGACATCCTTCGTTGCGTTGTTGTGAAAGCTTCCGTATCCAGCCTGCCACTAATGTGGCCGACAGGGAGGTGCCGGGATGAGCAAGGCCGCTGAGCTGATGGTCAAGTGCCTGGAGAACGAGGGGGTAGCCGTCGTCTTCGGGCTGCCGGGCGAGGAGAACATCCGCTTAGTGCGGGCGCTGGCGTCCTCGAGCATCCGCTACGTGCTGACCCGGCACGAGCAGGCGGCCTCGTTCATGGCCGAGATGTACGGGCGCGTCACGGGACGCGCGGCGGTGGTCTCGGCCACCCTGGGCCCCGGCGCGATCAACATGCAGCTCGGGGTCGCCGACGCCACCACCAACAGCACGCCGCTGGTCGCCATCTCCGCCCAGGTCAGCCAGGACCGGGAGTTCAAGGAGTCACACCAGTACGTCGACCTGGTGTCGATGTTCACCCCGATCACCCGGTGGGCCGCCGGCATTCCCACCGCGCGCGCCATACCGGAGATGTTCCGCAAGGCGTTCAAGGTCGCCGAGACCGAGCGCCCGGCCGCGGTCTACCTCGCCGTGCCCGAACAGATCGACGCCGACGAAACCGACTACGACCTGACGCCGTTGCCGCGCAACGTCGTCCGCGCCGACGCCCCGGCCCCCGGCCAGGTGGCGCGCGCGGTCGACCTCCTGCGCCGGGCGAAGCGACCGGTGATGCTGGCGGGGCACGGCGCCGCCCGCGCCGACGCCACCGACGCGTTGGTGCGGTTCTCCGAGGAGGTCGGCATTCCGGTCGCCAACACCTTCCACGGCAAGGGCGTGATGCCCGACGACCATCCCAACAGCATCGGGACGCTCGGGTTCATGCGGCACGACTACGTCAACTTCGGCTTCGACAACGCCGACGTGGTCATTGCGGTCGGCTACGAGCTGCAGGAGTTCGACCCGGTCCGGATCAACCCGCAGGCCGACAAGAAGATCATCCACATTCATCGCTTTCCGGCCGAGGTCGACGCGCACTACTCCGTCGACGTCGGCATCATCGGCGACATCAGTGCCTCGCTCGACGCGCTCACCGACTCGCTGACCGGCCATGCCTACGCGGCCAACCCGGAGGTGCCCGGCGCCGGGCTGCTCGCCGAGGAATTCGCTCGCGGGCAACAGGATTCGCGCTACCCGCTGGCGCCCGCGCGGGTGGTCGCCGACACCCGCGCCGCGCTGGGGCGCAGCGACGTCGTCCTGGTCGACACCGGTGCCACCAAGATGTGGATGGCCCGGCTCTACCCGACCTA
>JARLGR010000162.1 GCA_031292665.1 Mycobacterium sp.
CCCCCGCGCGGGGCCCCGGTTCACGCGAGGCGCGGCGCGCGCGGCGTCCGGGTTCGGGCGGGCGGTCAACGGGTGCGGTGCGGCGCCGGCCCGCACGGTCTGCCGCGTCTCCCCCAGTCCCTGCACCCGGAGGGTGACGACGTCGCCGTCGTGCAGCCAGCCGGGGAACGATTCCAGCGCCGCGGGGTTGAGGTGCTCGACGAGGGTGCAGGTGGGCACCGTGCCGGAGCCGATGACGTCGCCGGGACGCAGCGTCACGCCGCGCGAGACGTAGGAGATGACTTCGCCGAAGGTCCAGTCCATCTGGGCGGTGGAGCCGGAACCGATCACGGTGTCGTTGACCAGCGCGGTGACGTGCAGGTCGAGTTTGCCGTCGCGGCGGTACGGCTCCAGCTCGTCGGGCGTCACCAAATACGGGCCCAGCGTGACTCCGCTGTCTTTCCCCTTGGCCTGGCCGATCGCCAGTTGGCCCTCCAACTGCTGCAGGTCCCGCGCGGACCAGTCGTTGAAGATGGTGTAGCCGATGATGGCCCGTTCGGCCTCCTCGACCGTCAAGTCGCGGAGGTCCCCGTCGCCGGTCCCGATGACGGCGGCGATCTCCAACTCGAAGTCCTGCCAAGCGCTTCCGGGAGCCGTCGGGGCGTCGTCGTAGGGACCCAGCACCGTTGCCGGACAAGCGAAGTAGAACGCGGGGATGCGGTACCAGGTGTCGGCCAGCACCCGCCCGGCACCCAGCGCGGCCTGGCAGTTGCGCATGTGGTCGAGGAAGCACAGCGAGTCCCGGATCGACGGCGGGCGGGGAATCGGCGCCAGCAGCCGCACGTCGTCCAGACCCACAATCTCCGCCGGGGAACGCAGCGCCTCCTCGCCGGCTTGGCGCAGCCCGTCGGCGCCGCGCCCGACCAGCTCGAGCAGGGTCACGCCCGCTGGCATCGCGTGGATCGTGTCGCCGGCGAGCATCCCGGTGCGCTCGCCGTTATCGCCTTGGTAGGTAACCCATTTCATTCGCGCACCACCTCGCCTGGTTCCTTGTCCGGCCGCAGACCGCGCCAACTCGATTGGCGCAAACGATTATCCGGGGTCCACTCGCTGTAGCGCACCTCGCCCACCAGAACCGGTTCGACGAACGTCACGCCCCTGGTCTCACTGCGCGGAAGGCAGGCGCCGAAGGGAGATTTGTCGGTGTGCAGCGGTGTGAGCGTCTTCTTCAGGTTCGCCAGGTCGCGTTCGGTGAAGCCGGTGCCGACCCGTCCGGCGAAGTGCAGCCCGCCGTCATCGGGGATGCCCATCAGCAGCGAGCCGATGCCGCTGGTGCGGCCGCCCTCCCCCGCCTTCCACCCGCCGATGACGACTTCTTGGGTTTTCCAGTGCTTGTCCTTGATCCATGACGCCGAGCGCCGGCCCGGCTGATACGTGGAGTCGCGCCGCTTGGCCACCACTCCCTCCAAGTCACGCCCGCGCGACTGCTCGAGCGCCCGTTCACCATCGCCGGGCAACAACTCGGGAACGATGAGACTGCTGCCGGTGGCCAGGGTTTCCAACAGCTTTCGCCGATCCTGGTAACGCGCCCGCAGCAGCGAGCGGCCGTCCAGGTACAGCAGGTCGTAGGCCCAGAATTCGACGTGGCTGCCGCGGCCCCGGTTCTGCATGGCATGGAAGCTGGGCGCACCCGAGGAGTCCAGGACGACGGCCTCGCCGTCGAGCACGACGTGGTGATCGGCCAGATCGGCTGCCAGGGAGGCGAATTGGGGATACTCCTTGGTGACGTCACGGCCGCGCCGCGACCGCACCCGCATCGCGCCGTGGTCGATGTCGATCAGGAGCCGGTAGCCGTCCCACTTGCCCTCGAAGGCCCACTGGCCCGCCTTTAGCGCGGACACCGAACCGTGGGTGGCGAGCATGGGTTTGATCTGGTCGAAGTCGAAGACGTGCTGATCCTTCATCCGGTGCGCCAGCCACTGGTCGCCGTTGGTTTGGATCAGCGCGTAGCGCCCGGAGATCCGGCTGCCGTGCAGATTGACGATCACCTCCCCTTTTTCGGCGGAGTCATTGAACTTCTCGGCGTCGTAGGTGCCCGAGTCCCAGATGACTACCTTCCCGGCGCCGTATTCGCCCTTGGGGATGACGCCCTCGAAGGCGCCGTATTCCAGCGGGTGATCCTCGGTGTGTACCGCGAGGTGGTTCACCGACGTGGTGTCGGGCAGGTTCTTCGGCACTGCCCACGAGACCAGCACGCCGTCACGCTCCAGCCGGAAGTCGTAGTGCAGCCGGCGCGCGTGGTGCTCCTGGATGACAAAGGTGTTGCCATGCTCCGTCGCGGGTTTCGCGCTGGGCACCGGCTCGGGGGTTTTCGACGCGTCGCGCATGCTGCGGTACGTGGTCAGCCGATCACGGACGGGCGCTCGGGTATTCAGGGCGTCCACCGATGCCAGCAGGTCGCCGTCGCGCGCAACCCTGGCGAGCACCTCGTCGTAGCGCAAGTGGCGTAACTCGGGGTCTTCCAGTTCTTCCCAGGTGCGCGGCGCGGCGACGGTCGGTTGCTCGCGACCGCGTAGCGAGTAGGGCGCGATGGTGGTTTTCGAGCCGTTGTTCTGGCTCCAGTCGAGGAAGACCTTGCCTGCCCGCAAGCTCTTGGTCATGGTCGACGTCACCAAGGTGGGCATCGCCTTTTCCAGTTGCTGCGCAACCCTTTTGGCCAATACGGTGGCACCCTTGCTGCTGACCGGCTCCGTCAGCGGCGTGTACAGGTGCAGGCCCTTGCTGCCGCTGGTGAGGGGGTAAGTGGTCAGACCGATGTCGGTGATGAGGTCCCGAACGGCATGCGCCACCTCGCAGAGCTGGGCCATGGTCACGCCCTCACCGGGGTCCAGGTCGAACACCAACCGCGTCGCCGGGCCGGGCTTGAGTTCTTCCGCCTTGCTTCGGGTCCACTCGGCGACGAACCGCCACTGCGGCACGTGCACTTCCAGCGCGGCCTGCTGGGCGATCCAGGCCAGCCCGTCCAGGCTGTCGATGATCGGGTAGGTCGTCGTTCCCGACCGATGCGTGACGCTGGCGCGCGGCAGCCAGTCGGGCGCCGACGAGGCCAGCTGCTTCTCGAAGAACGACTCCTGTTCGACCCCGTTGGGCCAGCGCTTGCGAGTTGCCGGACGCCCGGCGATGTGCGGGATCATCACCTCGGAGATGCGCGTGTAGTAGTCGAAGACGTCCCCTTTCGTGGTCCCCGCGGCGGGGTAGAGCACCTTGTCGGCGTTGGTCAGCTTGACCCGCGCCCCGGCCACCGAACCCATGGTGTCAACGTACGTTGTTTCGCCCGGGCACCGGTACCGTCGACACCGTGGTTCGGCTGAACAGCGCCACCCTGCGGCAGCTGCCGATCGCGACGCCGAGCTATGACCGTGCCGGCGTCGGAGTCGGCATCGCGCATTTCGGGGTCGGCGGATTCCACCGGGCGCATCAGGCGGCGTACATCGACAGCCTGCTCGAGCGTGGTCGGGCGCGGCAGTGGGGCATCTGCGGGATCGGGGCGATGCCGGCCGATCGCCGGATGAGGGACGTCCTGCGCGCCCAGGACGGGTTGTACACGCTGGTCTTGGAACATCCCGACGGCAGGCGCGACGCGCGGGTGATCGGCTCGGTCGTCGACTATCACTACGTGCCCGACGACCCCGCGTCGACCATCGAGCTGCTGGCCGCGCCGTCGACCCGGATCATCTCGATGACGATTACCGAGGGCGGCTACCAGATCCGGGCCCCTGGCTCCGTTTTCGGCCTGATCGCCCAGGCCCTGGCGAGGCGTCGCGACCGCGGCATCCCCGCGCCGACGATCCTGTCGTGCGACAACATCGAGCACAACGGCGAGGTCGCGCGGCAGGCCGTCGTCGCGCATGCCGAGGAGCTGGCTCCGGGCCTGGCGGGCTGGGTCGCCGAGCAAGCCACGTTCCCGTCGTCGATGGTGGACCGCATCACCCCGGCCACCACCCCGGACGTTGTGGCCGCGGTTGAGCGTGACTACGGAGTGGCCGACGAATGGCCGGTGGTGGCCGAGGCATTCGCCTCGTGGGTGCTCGAAGACGACTTCGCCGACGGGAGGCCGCCGCTGGACGAGGTAGGCGTCCTGCTGGTCGACGATGTGGGCCCGTACGAGGCGATGAAGTTGCGGCTGCTCAACGCCGGTCACCAGTGCCTGTGCTACTTCGCCGCGCTCTGTGGCTACCGCATGGTGCACGACGCCGCGCGCGACCCGTTGTTCGTCGAATTCCTGCGGTCCTATTTCGATTCTGAAGCGGTGCCGACGCTGCGGCCGGTTCCTGGCATCGATCTGCGGGCCTACACCCGCGGTCTTATCGAGCGCTTCGCCAACCCGGGGGTGCGGGACACCGTGGCGCGGTTGTGCGCCTACTCCTCGGACCGCATCCCGAAATGGCTGCTCCCGGTGATCCGCGACAACCTGCGCACCGCCGGGCCCATCCGGTTGGCCTCGGCCACGGTCGCAAGCTGGGCCCGCTACGCCGAGGCGGTCGGCGAGTGTGGCGAGGCAATCGACGTCGTCGACAACTTGGCGGGCTCGCTGATACCCCTCGCGCGGTCACAGCGGCGGTATCCGACCGCGTTCATCGATAACGCGGAGCTGTTCGGGGATCTGGCCCAGGCACCCCGATTCGTCGAGGCGTACCGGTGGGCGCTGGACTCGTTGCACGACCGTGGGGCGCGGGCGACACTGGCGGCGTTGCTGCAAAGCGACATTCGGGGTTGAGGGCGTGAACCGCGGGCTCGTGATCGGTGAAGCGCTGATCGACATCGTCGAAAACAGTGGCCCTTTCAGAGGCGCGGTGGAGCATGTCGGCGGCAGCCCGCTGAACGTCGCCGCCGGACTCGCGCGGCTGGGCCGCGGGGTCGATTTCTTGACTCACATCGCCGACGACGAACCCGGCAAGCGCATCGCCGAGTACGTCGAAGCCTCCGGTGCGCGACTTGCTCCGGGCAGCATCTCCGCGCGGCGGACGCCGACCGCGGCGGCGACGATCGCGGCTGACGGCTCGGCTTCCTATACCTTCGACCTGGACTGGCGGCTCGCGGGGCAACCCGACGTCGCGCCGCCGCTGTTCGTGCACACCGGATCCATCGCCGCCGTGCGCGAGCCGGGATGTGTGGCCGTGGCGGCGCTGGTCGACGCCTACCGTGCGTCGGCCACGGTGACCCTCGACCCCAACGTGCGTCCGTCGTTGATCGTCGACCGGGAGGCGGCCCGCGCCCGCATCGATCATCTCGTCGAGCGCAGCGACGTCGTCAAGGTCAGCGACGAGGACCTGAGCTGGATAAATCCCGACCGGGAACCGGAGCGGACCGCCCGGGCCTGGCTGGCATCGGGACCCGCCATCGTCGTTGTGACCATGGGCGCCCGGGGGTCGATCGCGTTCTGCTCGGCCGGCGAAGCCCGAGTGGCCGCCAAGCGGGTTCGGGTGGTCGACACCGTCGGCGCCGGCGACGCGTTCATGGTCGGCCTGCTCGACGCGCTCTGGGAACTGGGTTTGCTGGGCGCCCGACGGCGGGGCGAGCTGCGCCGAATCGGGCTCGAGGAACTCACGGCGGCGCTCGATGCGGCCAGCCTGTGCTCGGTGCTGACCGTCGCCCGGGCCGGCGCGGACCTGCCCGATCGGGCGGCCTTGCGGGCTCAATCCGGCTCCTGGGGTTGAGGTTTCATCACGGAACCGCCGGCCGAAGATCGCCGTGGCGTTACGCTCGCGGAAGACCTGAGCCCCCCACCACCGCGACGTGCTGCTATGCGGCCCGGCGGGGCGGGCATACTGGCTGCATGCGCTCCATCTGGAAGGGTTCGATCGCGTTCGGGCTGGTGAACGTCCCGGTCAAGGTGTACAGCGCCACCCAGGACCACGACATCAAGTTCCATCAGGTGCACGCCAAGGACAACGGGCGCATCCGCTACCAGCGAATGTGCGAGGTCGACGGCGAGGTCGTCGAATACCGCGACATCGCCCGCGCCTTCGAGTCCGACGACGGCCAGATGGTGGTGATCACCGACGACGACATCGCCACCCTGCCCGAAGAACGCAGCCGCGAGATCGAGGTGCTGGAGTTCGTGCCGGCCAACGAGGTCGACCCTATGCTGTTCGACCGCAGCTACTTCTTGGAGCCGGATTCCAAATCGTCGAAATCGTATGTACTGCTTGCCAAAACGCTCGCCGAGACGGATCGGATGGCAATCGTCCATTTCACGTTGCGTAACAAGACACGGCTGGCCGCCCTGCGCGTCAAAGACTTCGGGAAGCGCGACGTGATGGTGGTGCACACCTTGCTGTGGCCCGACGAAATCCGCGATCCCGACTTCCCCATTCTCGACAAGAAAGTCGACATCAAGCCCGCCGAGCTGAAGATGGCGGGGCAGGTGGTGGAGTCGATGGCCGAAGACTTCAACCCGGACCGCTACCACGACACCTATCAGGAGCAGCTGCAGGAGCTGATCGAGGCCAAACTCGAAGGCGGCGAAGCGTTTACCACCGAGGAGCAACCCAAGGAACTCGACGAGACCGAGGACGTCTCCGACCTGCTGGCCAAGCTGGAGGCCAGCGTGAAAGCACGCTCCGGCGACGGCAAGCAACCGGCGAAACATACAACCCCAAAGAAGGCGCCCGCCAAGAATGCACCGGCGAAGAAGACCACCGCCGCGAAGAATGCACCGGCCAAGAGGGCCGCCTCAAAAACGGCCTCAAAGTCCTGACTGCTCAGCGTCGTCGGTTCGACACGAGGCGGAACACCGCAGCGGTCAGGTTGATCACGGCGACGAGAATGATCAGCGTCAGGGCCGCACCCCAGATGCGCAGGTAACCGGCGTGCTCCGGGTTGGTGAGCTCGGTGTAGATCAGCAGCGGCAGCGAGGCCATGTTGCCGTGGAAGATGTCGAGATTGATGGAGCGGCTGTATCCGACGAGGACCAGCACCGGCGCGGTTTCACCGATAACGCGTGCGACGGACAATAAGACGCCGGAGACGATGCCCGGCATCGCGATCGGGAAGACGATCCGCACGATGGTCTTCCATTTGGAAACCCCCAGCGCGTAGCTGGCCTCTCGCAGGTCGTCCGGCACCAACCTGAGCATCTCCTCGGTGGACCGCACCACCACCGGCAACATCAGCAAGACCAACGCCAATGACACCGCGAAGGAGCTCTGTTGGAATCCCAGGGTCGCGATCCAGAGGCTGAAGATGAACAGCGCCGCGACGATCGAGGGCACCCCGGCGAGCACGTCGACCATGAAGGTCGTCACCCGCACCAGCCGGCCGGAACCGTATTCCACCAGGTACACCGCAGTCATCAGGCCCAGCGGCACGGACAGGATGGCGGCCACCCCGGCCTGCGCCAGCGTCCCAAACAGCGCGTGGTACACCCCGCCGGCAAACTCCTCTGGCAGCACGCCGCGCAGCGAGTGGGTCCACCAGCCCGACCGGGTAACGGCGTACCAGCCTCGTGCGACCACCACCGATAGCACCCAGACCAGCGGTACCAGCGCCCCGACGAACGAGGCGAGGAAAAGCATTGTCGCGACGTTGTTTGTGATCCGCCGTCTCATGCTGATTGAGCTAGACACCGCCGTTTTGATCGGCTGGTCGAGCGCATCGACGGTCATGCGTTGACCTTCCCGCCGGCGACCGCACGAGCGAGTGCATTGACGATGAACGTCAGGACGAACAGCGCAAAACCCGCGGCGATGTAGGCCCCGGTAGGCAGCGGTCGGCTGAATTCGGACGCCGCGGAGGCGATCTTGGAAGCGAACGTGTACCCGCCGTCGAACAGCGACCAATTCCCCGGGCGGGCGGCCGAGCGCAAGATGATCAGCACCGCCACGGTTTCTCCCAGAGCCCGGCCCAACCCCAGCATTGACGCCGCGATGACACCGCTACGACCGAACGGCAGCACGGTCATCCGCACCACCTCCCACTTCGTGGCGCCCAGCGCCTGCGCCGCTTCCTTCTGAATATCCGGGGTCTGACGGAACACTTCTCGCGATACCGAGGTGATGATCGGCAGGATCATTGCCGAAAGCACGATGCCTGCGGTGAAGATGGTGCCGCCGCCGGCCAGGGAAACGTTGCCCTGCTTGAACAGAAACAACCATCCCAGGCTGCGATTGAGAAACGCCGCGAACGGCTCGAGCATGGGCGCCAGCACGAAGATCCCCCACAACCCGAAAATGATCGACGGCACCGCGGCCAGCAGATCAACCATCGCAGCGAACGGACGCGCCAGCCGTTTCGGCGCATATTGGGTGAGGAACACCGCGATCCCGACCGCGACCGGCACGGCCACCACCAGCGCGCTTATCGAACTCAGCATTGTGACCATGAATAAGTCGCGGATACCGAAGGCCAGCTTCTCGCTGTCGGTGGTATTGAATTGGGCACTGGTGAAGAAATTCGCGTGGTTCGCGCGCAACGACGGGACGGCACGAATCAGCAGGAATAGCGCGATCAGCAGGATCGCAAATACGATCGTCGACCCGGCAGCGGCGGCGACAAACTTGAACAGCTGGTCGCCCCGCCGCCCTGCGCGCACATTTCTAGCCTTTAGCTCAGGCTTTGTCCCGGTCGACGGACTGGCTACTGTTGCTCGTGCCATGACACCCCAGATCACGCGATAGCGTTGACCGAAGCCGACAACCTCGACTTGAACGAGTCCGGAATGGGGATATATCCGTTGTCCCCCAAGCCATTCTGTCCGCCGTCGATGGTGCTCTGCAGGAATGCCTTTACGGCCGTACCGACCTGGGAATCGGGATACTTCGAGCAGACGATCTCATATGTCGCCAGCACGATCGGGTAGGAGCCGGGCTGCGTCGGCTTGTAGAACGAGAGCGTGTCGAGCACCAAGTCGTTACCCTGCCCCGAGACCGTGGCCGCGGCAATCGTCTTGCCGACCGAGTCGGTGCTGAGCGCCACTGCATCCGGACCGGCCGAGGTGACGATCTTGGCCATGTTCAGCTTCTCAGCCTGGGCGAAAGACCATTCGTTGTAGGTGATCGATCCTTCGGTCCCCTTGATGGCCGCCGAGGTGCCGTCGTTGCCCTTGGCGCCCTCACCGACACCGCCGTTGAACGCCTTCCCGGCGCCCTTACCCCACGCGCCGTTGGACGCTGCGTCAAGGTATTTCTGGAAGTTATCGGTGGTCCCCGACTGGTCGTTGCGGAACACAACGTGAATCGGCTCTGCGGGCAGGGTGACGCCTGCGTTCAGCCCCTGGATCGCGGGATCGTTCCAGGTGGTAATGCCGCCGTTGAAGATCTTCGCCGCAGTCGGACCGTCCAGACTCAGCGAAGTCAGACCCTTGACGTTGTAGGTGACAGCGATGGGGCCGAACACCACCGGCAGGTTCCACGCCGGCGAGCCGCAGCGCTGCTGCGCGGCGGCATACTCGTTCTGAGCCAACGGCGAGTCCGACCCACCGAAATCGGTTTGGTTGCCGGTAAATTCGGTCACCCCAGCGCCCGAACCATTGGCGGTGTAGTTCAAGGTCTGCCCCGGGCAGGCCTGTTCGAATGCTTTAACAAAGCGAGTCATCGCGTTGGCCTGGGCTGTCGACCCACTGGCCTTCAGCGTCTTCTTCCCGCCGCAGCTGACCTTGCCCGACGACGAGCCCGTCGTCGAATTTCCTCCGGATGCGTTGTTGTCACTTCCACACCCCGACAACACCAGCGCACCGGTAGCCAGAAGACTCAGCGCGGCGCCAATTCGGTTGAATTTCAATTCAGTTCCTAACAGTAGGGATAACTGACGCCGCCGCCTGGTGCGGCCTGCCAACCAGCCGTCTCTCGCAGCAAAGAAGCTAACAGCAACAAGGTTAACGTTGGGCGAATTAATTCTGCCGAGACGGCGCCACCGGTCGGCGGTCGCGGCATTCAAACAAACTTTCGACCGCTGGGGAGGCGCCCCCGCCTGGGGCGGAAACTAGAACCTGTTCCAGAAATGCGGTGTTCCCGGGCCGCGGGGCTTGCTACCGTGGCGGCTGACAACTTAGGCGAAGAGAGGCCGTAATGATCCTTGACAGGTTCCGTCTCGACGACAAAGTCGCCGTCATCACGGGTGGCGGCCGCGGCCTGGGGGCGGCCATCGCACAGGCCTTCGCCGAAGCCGGCGCCGACGTCCTCATCGCCTCTCGCACGGAATCCCAACTAGAAGCCGTCGCCGAACAGGTCCGCGCCACCGGCCGCAAGGCGCACGTCGTCGCCGCCGACCTGGCCCATCCGGAGTCGACCGCGCAACTCGCCGCTCAAGCCGTCGAGGCCTTCGGGAAGCTGGACATCGTGGTCAACAATGTCGGCGGGACCATGCCCAACACGCTGCTGACCACCTCGACGAAGGACCTCAAGGACGCGTTCACCTTCAACGTGGCCACCGCGCACGCGCTGACGATCGCGGCGGTCCCGCTGATGCTCGAGCACTCCGGCGGCGGCAGCATCATCAACATCACGTCGACCATGGGTCGGCTGGCCGGGCGGGGGTTCGCCGCCTACGGCACCGCCAAGGCGGCGCTTTCCCACTACACGCGGCTGGCGGCGCTGGACCTGTGCCCCCGCATTCGGGTCAATGCGATCGCGCCCGGCTCGATCCTGACCTCCGCGCTCGACGTGGTGGCCTCCAACGACGAGCTGCGCGCACCGATGGAGAAGGCGACCCCGATGCGCCGCCTCGGCGATCCGGTCGACATCGCCGCAGCCGCAGTGTATTTGGCATCGCCGGCCGGCAGCTTCCTGACCGGTAAGACGCTGGAGATCGACGGCGGCCTCACCTACCCCAATCTCGACATACCCGTCCCCGACCTGTAAGGAGGCCGTCATGGCAATACCCGTCGTCCAACTGGGCACCGGCAACGTCGGCGTCCACGCCCTCAGGGCGCTCATCAGCAACCCGGAGTTCGAGCTCACCGGCGTTTGGGTGTCGTCGGAGGCCAAGGCCGGCAAGGACGCGGCGGAGCTTGCGGGGCTGACTGATTCGACCGGCGTGCTCGCCAGCACGGACCTGGGCGCGGTGCTGGCCACCGGTCCGCAGTGCGCCGTCTACAACGCGATGGCCGACAACCGCCTGCCCGAGGCGCTGGAGGACTACCGGCGCGTCCTGGCCGCCGGCATCAACATCGTCGGTAGCGGACCAGTCTTCTTGCAGTATCCGTGGCAGGTGATTCCCGAAGAGCTCATCACCCCGCTGGAAGACGCGGCACGCGAAGGCAATTCGAGCCTCTACGTCAACGGCATCGACCCGGGCTTCGCCAATGACCTGCTGCCGCTGGCGCTGGCCGGGACTTGCCAGAACATCCAGCAGGTTCGCTGCATGGAGATCGTCGACTATGCCACCTACGACAGCGCCACCGTCATGTTCGACGTGATGGGATTCGGTAAGCCCCTCGACGAGATCCCGATGCTGCTGCAGACCGGCGTTCTGAGCATGGCGTGGGGCTCGGTGGTGCGCCAATTGGCGGCAGGCCTGGGCATTTGGCTGGACCAGGTCGCCGAGGTGTACGTGCGCGAGCCGGCGCCCGAGGACTTCGACATCGCGTCGGGCCATATCGCCAAAGGCACTGCCGCGGCGCTGCGGTTCGAGGTGTTCGGCATGGTCAACGGCGACCCCGTCGTCGTCCTCGAGCACGTCACCCGGCTGCGCGAAGACCTATGCCCCGACTGGCCGCAGCCCGCCCAGCCCGGCGGCTCCTACCGCATCGAGATCACCGGCGAACCGTCCTACGCCATGGACGTCTGCCTGAGCAGCCGCAAAGGCGACCACAATCACGCCGGACTCGTCGCCACCGCGATGCGCGTCGTCAACGCGATCCCGGCGGTCGTGGCCGCCCCGCCCGGAATCGTCACGACCCTCGATCTGCCGCTGGTCACTGGCAAGGGGTTGTACCTGCCCGGGTGACCCGAGGCGTCAAGCACCTCGCGGGTGACACCCGGGTCACGCGACCCGAGTGTTCGGCTACCCTCAATTTCGAATTCGGTAACGGGAATCGAGGGTCGGAACGTTGGCGCAGGGCACCCAGGCCTCGCTAAGGGGGAACTGGTATCTGCTCGGTCCGGCGTTCGTGGCCGCGATCGCCTATGTCGATCCCGGAAACGTCGCGGCCAACGTCAGCGCCGGCGCGCAATACGGCTACCTGCTGCTGTGGGTCATCGTGGCTGCCAACGTGCTGGCGGGCCTGGTGCAGTACCTCTCGGCGAAACTCGGCCTGGTAACCGGGCGTTCCCTGCCTGCGGCGATCGGCAAGCAGATGAACCGCCCGCTTCGGCTGGTCTACTGGGCCCAGGCCGAACTCGTGGCGATAGCAACCGATATGGCCGAAGTCGTCGGTGGGGCAATCGCCCTGCGCATCCTGTTCGGTTTGCCGCTGCTGATTGGCGGGCTCATCACCGGAGTGGTGTCCTTGCTGTTGCTGCGCATCCAGGACCGGCGCGGGCAGATCATTTTCGAGCGCGTCATCACCGCATTGCTGCTCGTCATCGCCGTCGGCTTCGCCGCGAGTTTCTTCGTCAAGACGCCGCCGCCGAATGACGTCCTCAGCGGCCTGGTGCCGCGATTCCGCGGCACCGAAACCGTGCTTTTGGCCGCCGCCATCCTGGGCGCGACCGTGATGCCGCACGCGGTGTATCTGCACTCCGGTCTTGTCCTCGACCGCCACGGCCATCCCGACGAGGGCCACGATCGGCGCCGACTGCTCCGGGTGACCCGCTGGGACGTCGTGCTGGCGATGGCGGTTGCCGGGACGGTGAACGCCGCGATGCTCCTGGTCGCCGCGATCAATCTGCAACACGGCAACGTCACCGCGTCGATCGACGGTGCCTACGCCGCGATCCACCAGACCCTGGGGGCGACGATCGCGCTGCCGTTCGCGATCGGACTACTCGCGTCGGGCCTCGCCTCGTCGGCGGTGGGCGCCTATGCCGGCGCCATGATCATGCAGGGGTTGCTGCACCGGTCGATTCCCATGGTGGTGCGCCGCCTGATCACCCTGTGCCCCGCTCTGGCGATCTTGGCCATCGGTTTCGACCCGACCCGCACGTTGGTGCTCTCCCAAGTCGTGCTGTCCTTCGGGATACCGTTCGCGGTGCTACCCCTGGTCCGGATGACCGGCAACCGCGCGCTCATGGGCAGTTATGCCAATCATCCCGTCACGACGGTTGCTGGCTGGACGGTCGCCATAATGATTAGTCTGCTTAACATGGTGCTGATCTGGCTGACGGTGACCGGCTGAATGCCGGCGGGCCGGCATCTCTATTTCGCATACGGGTCGAACCTGTGCGTGGGACAGATGGCGCTGCGCTGCCCCGATGCCTCCGACCCGCGGCCGGCGGTGCTGTCCGATCATGACTGGCTGATCAACCAGCGCGGGGTGGCCACCGTTGAGCCGTTGGCCGGCACGCAGGTGTACGGGGTGCTGTGGCGGGTGTCCGACGACGACTTGGCGACGCTGGACGGCGCCGAGGGTGTGCCGGTGCGGTACCGGCGCGACCGACTGATCGTGCACACCAACGACGGGCCGTCGCCGGCCTGGGTCTACATCGACCACCGCGTGACCCCGGGACCGCCCCGACCGGGCTACCTGCCCCGGATCATCGACGGCGCCGTGCATCACGGGCTGCCGCAACGCTGGATCGACTTCTTGCGCCGCTGGGATCCCGCGCGCTGGCCGTGGCTGAAGTCCGCGTCATCGTCCGGGCCTGCGCCGCAGTCGCTTTCGGCGTTGCTGCGCGAGCCGGGGGTAACCGAGGTCAGCCGGCTGCGGTCGCGGTTCGGCTTCCTCGCCATCCACGGCGGCGGCCTGGAACAGATGACCGGCGTGATCGCCGAACGCGCCGCCGAGGCCGCCGGCGCCTCGGTGTACGTGGTGCGCCATCCCGACCGTTACCCGCATCACCTGCCGTCGGCGCTGTTCGACCCGGCCGAGTCGCCCCGGCTTGGCGAGTTCCTCGACCACGTCGGCGTCGCGGTGTCGCTGCACGGCTACGGGCGCATCGGCCGCGCCACGCAGTTGTTGGCCGGGGGTTGCAACCGCGCTCTGGCCGCTCACCTCGCCCGGCACATCCAATTGCCCGGCTACCAGGTCGTCACCGACCTCGACGACATCCCACCCGAACTGCGCGGCCTGCACCCGCGAAACCCGGTCAACCGGGTGCGCGACGGCGGGGCGCAGCTGGAGCTGTCGGTTCGGGTCAGGGGCCTCAGCCCGCGGAGTCCGCTTCCGGGGGACGACGGCTTGTCGCCGGTCACCAGCGCTTTGGTCCGGGGTTTGGCGGATGCGGCTCGGTGTTGGTAACTGTCCTCATTAGCTGATCGGAGTTGTTGGTGGCCAAGGAGTTTCGATTCGGGCTGAGCATGCGCTTCATCAAGTCTCGCGAGGCGCTGCAGGAGAAGGTGAAGCGGGCCGAGGATCTTGGGTTCGACGTTCTCTGCGTGCCCGATCATCTGGGCGCGGCGGCACCGTTTCCGACGCTCACCGCGGTCGCCATGGTCACCACCAGGATGAAGCTGAGCATGTTCGTGCTCAATGCCGCCTTCTACAAGCCGGCCTTGTTGAGCCGGGACCTGGAAGCACTGGACCTGCTCGGTGACGGGCGCCTCGAGATCGGACTGGGCACCGGGTACGTGCGGGAGGAGTTCGAGGCCGCCGAGTTGCCGTACCCCAGCGCGGGGGCACGGGTCGACTACCTCAAGCACATGATGACTTACTTGAAGGAGCACCACCCGAAGGCGCCGATCCTGATCGCCGGCAACGGCGACCGGGTGCTGACGCTGGCCGCCCGGCATGCCGACATCATCGGGCTGACCGGCGCCAAAGTTCGCGACGCCGATGACCCCTTGACCGAACGCATTGAGTTCGTCCGCACTGCCGCGGGTGATCGGTTCGACGCGCTGGAGTTGAACCTGGCGATCACGGCCGTACCGGCCGAAGGCGAGACCATGCCGAACCTGGCGATGACGCGTCACTACTCGCCGGGGATGTCCGACGAGGAGATCCTGGCGATGCACTCGGTGCTCACCGGCTCCCCCCGCGAGATGGCCGACACCCTGTTCGAGTACCGGGACAAATACGGCGTGACGTTCTTCACCGTCCAGGACAACCACATCGGCAACTTCGCCAAAGTGATCGCCGAGTTGCGCTGAGTCGGTCCCGGTACCCGGCGGCCGGTAAGCTCAGCCCCGTCCGCCCTCGTAGCTCAGGGGATAGAGCACGGCTCTCCTAAAGCCGGTGTCGCAGGTTCGAATCCTGCCGGGGGCACCCTTGTTTCCGCAGCTCATAAGCGCTTTCGTAATTCCGCTCCACAAGTTGGTCCGACTCCTGGTCGGTGCTTGGTCGGTGAGCCAATGACACGAAGTGGCGTTCACTAGTCCCCGATGGCCTCTCTCGCGGCGGCATCGAGGCGTACCGCTACATCATCAAGGTCGGTTGGGAAGAGCCCTGCATAGTGATTCAGCGTCGTTGCAGCCGACTCGTGGCCAAGCAGGCGTGCAACGGCAACCACCGAAGCTTCCGCTTGTATGGCAAGCGACGCTGCGGTGTCACGCAGGTTGTGAGGAGTGATCTTTAGGCCCAGTGCAGCAGTAGCCGCGTCGAAGCTGTCGCGTCGAAAATTGCGGTTTCGCAGCGGCGTGGAGTTCGCGGAGGGGAAAACAAGTTCTGATGGGCCGGACTGTGCCTGGAGATCAAGCAGTTCGTCAAGGACAGTTCTCGGGATCGGAACGGTGCGTGCCTGGTGATCTTTCACCGGAGACATCTCGCCTCGAGGCGCTTCTTCGGAGTACGCGCGAGATACTCTCAGCCGGCGCAGATCGAGATCGATATCGGTCCATCTCAATGCCGCCAGCTCGCCCCAACGAAGTCCGCAGTATCCG
>JARLGR010000163.1 GCA_031292665.1 Mycobacterium sp.
CACCAACAGGGTCACCGGCAGCACGGTCACGAGATCACCTTCCAGAAGTCGAGGATCGCGGTGATGCTGCCCCGCAGCGAGCCGCTGACCTTCGACTTGCCGCCCGTGCGGGGACCATAGCCGACGTCGAGCTCGACCACCCGCCAGCCGGCGGCCGCCGCCCGCACCAGCAGTTCGAGCGGGTAGCCCGACCGCCTGTCGGCGACGCCCAGGTTCAGCAGGGCCTCCCGGCGGGCCGCTCGCATCGGCGCGACGTCGTGCACCGGCAGGCCGTGCCGGGTGCGCAGGCGCCAGCTCATCACCACCGTGCCCACCCGGGCGACCCACGGCCAATGCAGTCCGTGGACCGGGCGGCGGCGGCCGACCACCAGATCTGCTCGGTTGAGCTCGGCGACGAGCCGGGGCAGGTCGCCGGGGTCCATCGAGCCGTCGGCGTCGATGACCGCCACGATCGGTGTGGTCGCGGCGACCACGCCCGCGTGCACCGCCGAGCCGTACCCGGCCCGCGGCTCGACGACCACCTGCGCGCCGTGCCGCCTCGCCACCCCCGCGGTGTCATCGGTGCTGTTGTTGTCCACGACCAGCGCCCGATAGCCGGCGGGAACCGCCGCCAGCACCGCCGGCAGCGACTCCTCCTCGTTGAGGCAGGGCAGCACCACCGTGACCACCACGTCGGGGTCGGGGTCGGGCATGGCGATCGTGTTGGGGAGCTCAGAACCCGAAGCCGTGACGACCACCGCCGGGGCCGCCGCCGTGCGGCTGCTGCGGGGTCACCGGCTGTTGCGTGTGCGCCTGAGTCGGGACCGTTTGCTGCGTCTGCGTCTGGGTCTGCGTCGGGACCGTTTGCTGCGTCTGGGTCTGCGTCGGTGGCGGCGAGTACGTCGTCGTCGGCGGCGAGTACGTCGTCGTCGGCGGCGAGTACGTCGTTGTCGGCGGCGAGTACGTCGTCGTCGGTGGCGAGTACGTCGTCGTGGGCGGCGAGTAGGTCGTCGTGGGCGGCGACACCGTGGTCGTCGGGGGTGACACCGTCGTCGTGGGCGGCGAGTACGTCGTCGTCGGCGGCGACACCGTGGTGGTCGGCGGCGAATACGTCGTCGTCGGAGGTTGATAGGGGTAGGGCGGACGCCAACCCGGGAACGGAATGATGATCGGGATCGGGATCGGCATGTTCGGGTTGGGGACGAATCCGGGAGTGCCCGGCGTTTCGGGGCCGACCGGGGCGGCCGGGGTCCCGTTCACGACGGGCGGCGGGGCCTGCTGCGGGACCGCGCCCCCGCCGGTCGGGGCCGGGACGGTGCCCCCCTGGAACCCGGCGTTGGGCTGATCGACCGGGGGCGGCGGCACCGGCGCCTGCTGTTGCGTCGGCAACAGCGGCATGAACTTGCCGGGGGCGGCGTTCTGGTGTCCCACCACGGGCTGCTGAGATGCGGCCGGCCGGACGGCGATGACCACCGCGGCGGCCAACGAGGCCAGTCCGATGACCGCGAACGCGATGACGGCGTTGCCGATCAGCAGCGAGCTTCGGCTGAGCGGGGCCCGCTCGCCCTCGGCCTCGTCGAGGTCCTGGAGATCCCCGTATTCATCGAACTCCGGGCCGTACTCGTCCATCGCGACTGGCTCGCCCTCGCCGGCCATCGAGTACGCCAGTTGCGGCTCCCCGGCGGGCGGTTCGGCCGCGGGCGCGAACGCGGTCTCGTCCCCGGTAAGCCCGGCGGCCGGGGCCAGCGCGGTCGCATCGCCAGCCGCGAGAGCCGCGGCGGGCGCGGCGGCCAGTGCGGCCCCGCGGGCGAGCGCGAACGTGGGGTCGTCCGGGATCTCCACCCGCATGGTGGACGCGTCGCGAAGCTGGTCGGCAACCGCGGTGAGGTCCGACGACGCGCCCAGCAGGAAGAGGTCGCCGGGCGCGTCCGGGTGGTCGCCGAGCCTGGCCATCATCGTGTCGAGCATGGCCGTGGCTTCGGCGCCCGAGCCACCCGCGAGCGGCTCGCTGGCCAGCACGGTCGGCGGCGCATCCGCGTCGCCGGCGGCCGGCCCCACCACCGACAGCGTCGCCGTGCCGTCCTCAACGACCAGCACACCGCCGGCCCGGCCCGCCGCGCGCATCAACGCCGAGACCGCCTGCGACTCCGACAGCACCGCGACGTTGTGCACACCGGAATCCTCCAGCGCCTGCCGCAACTGGTCGGCTTGCTGATCGTCGGGCCAGCACAACCGGGTGGCGACCAGCCGGTGGTGCTCGTCGGCCAACAGCCGATTCGTCCCTACCACGGTCTCGGTCAATTTCTCGATGGGATGGTTGTCCAGGTCGACGACGGATTGGTCGATCACGTCACCACCACGCGCCCCCGGCCCGATCAGCGCCAAGCGGGCTACGGGCCCCGTGACCGCAACCCCCAATACGACGTCCATCCCGGCTCTCCTTCGGCTGGCCACCCCGCACCAGCAACGTCCCGGCATCACTACACTGCGATACCGTTGGCAGTATCAGTCATTCGGGCGACGTTCGCCTATGACCGCAGCGTAACCGCGTTGCCCGAAGGCGGACTGCACGTTCACTGCTACCGCCGCGTCGTCCGAACGGAGATTATGTTTCCAAGTAAGCAACGCAGTCGGCGCGGCAGGGGGTTCCTGCGCCTCGCAACCGACATGGCGACACCAGTGACCGACAGCTCGGGGGAACCGTGAGTCAGAGCAGCGACGACGCCCCTACCGGCCCCATCGCCGGGCGGGCACAGGCGACGCCCGCGCCCGGAGCGGCCCGCATCCGGACCACGGGTTGGGAGCGCACGCGGCGATGGAACGTGATCGGGGACCTCGCCGCCGTCGTGCTGCTGGTCGCCGCCGTGTTCTTGCCGTGGAACCTCTATTTCGGCATCGGGATCCCGGGCAGCAGCACCGCTCTTTTCGTGGTGCTGCTCGTGGTGACGCTGCTGTCCCTCGTATCCGTCGCCGCCGGTGCCTGGCGGTCGTCCGGCGCGGGGTCGGGGCGAATTCGGTTGGCGCTCAACGTGCCCTATGTGCTGCTGGTGCTGGCCTTCGTCGGATTCGACGTGTTCGAAACCGTCCGATGGGGCGGCACGGTGAACGTGCCCGGCGGCGTCGGGCCCGGCGCTTGGCTGGGCATCGCCGGCGCTCTGTTGGCGGCTCGCACGCCGATCACCGAACCGGCCGCGGACGACCGCACGTTCGGGTCTGCCCGGATCATCGGCTACGCGTCGATGGCGGCCGCGGTCCTGAGCTTCTGCTTCAACCTGTACTGGCGCGTGCGATACGCGCTGCAGAGTGCGGGCGGTTCGGCAGACTTCGGCAAGCAGAACATCGCGGTCATCGCTACCGCGGTGGTGTACGGCGCGGTGGCACTGATCGCCGTCCTCGCCGCGTCCAGATGGCTGCTGCACACCACGAAGGCGGCCCGCCTGGCGACCGTAGCCCTGGGCGCGTCGGCCCTGGTCGCCGGGATCGTCGTGTGGGTCCTCCCCGTCGGCCGCGACATCGACGCCTTCCACGGCATCGCGCAGAACACGTCGACGGCGGGCGTCGGGTTCGAGGGCTACCTGGCGTGGGCGGCCACCGCAGCGATTTTCGCGCCCGCAACGCTTTCCGCGCTGTTCGCCCACCGCGACACCGCGGCGAGGGAGCAGAACGCGTGGCGGTCGGCCGCCCGAAGTGGTTTGGCGCTCATCGCGATATGGTGCGTGGGGTCGATGGCGATGCGGATCACCGACCTTCTCGTCGCGGTGAGCCTGGACTACCCCTTCTCCCGCTACGACAGCGTGGTGCTGGCCGCCTTCGACCTGATCACCGCGGTCCTCGCGATCTGGCTGCGCGTGAACCTGGCCAACGAGGCGCTTTCCGCAAGGCTGATCTCGTCCCTGTGCGGCCTCGTCGCGACGCTGAGCGTTGCCCGCGTCGTCGTGGGCGTCGCGCTGGCGCCGCGTTTCGCGGCGTCACCGAATTCCCCTGCGCAACAACCGGTTTACGGCAACAACCTGGCCCAGCAGATCACCAGCACGTTCGACGTGACGCTATGCGGCCTGGGCTTGAGCATCCTGGCGGCGGCGATCGTCACGGGCCACCTCAGCGGCCTGCGCCTGCGCCAGCGGCGTCGGGCGGCCCGCG
>JARLGR010000164.1 GCA_031292665.1 Mycobacterium sp.
GACTAACCGACCACAATGTCGATTTCGCCCCCGAGCTGATAGCCCGGCTCGAGCGGGAGCCTGTCACCGCTCCAGAACGACCCCGGGTCGAACCAGTTCGAGTACTTCTCGGTGGTAAGCAGCCCCATCTCCTCGTAGGTGATCGCCACCGTCTCCGCACAATACGCCGCTCCCAGGCCGACGCGCTGGCGCGCCTTGCGCCGCTGTGTCGATTCCCGAATCTTTCTGTCCAGGAACGGAATTCCACGCGTCCAGTCGTAGGCGGTCGGCAGCCGGCCGCGGAGCCACCGACCGGTGAGACGCGCGGTGGCCGGAAACGGGGTGCCGTCCATCCGAGCGATCACCCGCATCAGTGCATTCTCCTGTTTGCGGTTCGCGTACGGCGTGAGCTGCCGCAACCAGCATCGCTGGTGGTAGCGCTCCGTCCACTGCTGGACCGCTTCGCGCAAATCGTTGAGCTGCACACCGCGGTGGTTGGTGCCGGTCCACACATCGATGAGTTTGTCGCCCAGTTCCGCATGCCAGATCAGCGGCGGCAGATCGTCGATGGCCACCGTCATCCCGACATGGTTGACGGGGCTGTTCGTCAAGGTCTGGATGGCACGGTCGGGTCGGGAACCGCCGCGGAAGAGCCACAGGTCGCCGGTTCGGGTTTGGTCCAGCGCTTGGTCCAGGGTCAGCATTGTCGTGTAAGCCCGTTTCCTCGCTTCGTCTTTCGGAGATTATGAGCGCGAAAGTGCCTCGCGTGCGACATTCCGCGCGGTGGCGGCAGCGGGATATCCGGCGTAGCCGGCCAGGTGGTAGATCACTTCGTCGACCTCCTCGCGGGTCAGCCCGTTGCGCAGCGCGATCGGGAAGTGATATCGCAATTCGTCGGTGGCCCGCAGGGCGATGAGCGCGCCGAGGGTCACCAGGCTGCGGGAGCGACGATCCAGCCCGGGCCGGGTCCACAGTGCGCCGAAGACGTGCTCGAGGCTCAGGTCGCCGAGTTCGCCGGCGATGCCGCCGTCGCGCAGGCTGGTCACGTCGTCGGGGATGAGGCCGGGCATCATCTCCTTGAACACGTTCAGACCCTTGGTGTGGGAGTCGGCCATCGTGCCTGCCTTTCAGTGCGGTTCGCGGGAAATCTGATAGTCGATATAGGCGTCCCAATCATCGATGCGGCTACGCAATTCGTCGACGACACCGGCGTGGGTGGGTACAAAGAATCGGTTACGCAGGATGGCGTCGGCGACCAGCTCGCCGACGGGTGCCGGATCTGACAACTCGAATTGGTCACCGGGTGTCCGCAGAGGCGCCCCGGCGCCGAATGTCGGCACGGCGGCGGCGATATTGGTCAGCACCGGCCCCGGGCACAGCAACGTGACGCCAATGTTCTTCGGCCGCAAATAGATTGCCAGCCCCTCGCTGATCTGCACGATGGCGGCCTTGGTGGCGGCATACGGCAGCCGGTCGTAGGAATACGTGAAGAGGCCCGCGAACGACGCGGTGTTGACCAGATGCCCACTGCCTCGCTCGAGCAGCACCGGCAGGAAGGCGGCGTTGCTGCGCACCAGCGACATCAGATTGACGTCCAGGATGCGTTGCCACTCGGTGACCGGAATGTCCTCGGGCAGACCATTGGTCAGCACCCCGACGTTGTTGACCACGATGTCGACCCGGTCGAACCGTTCCAGTGCCGCGCTCCGAATGGTTTCGAACGCGTCTGGATCCGACACGTCGGCGCGCCGCGGTAGTACCCCTGCCCCCGCGGCCCCACGGTGGCTGAGTTCGCCGGCAAGGGTTTGCAGGCCGTCCGTGTCGATGTCGACGGGCACGAGGTGAGCGCCCCGATCGGCCAGCGCGCGGGCGATGGCCCGGCCTATGCCGCTGGCCGCTCCGGTGATGACGGCGACCTTGTCGCGAAGGGTGTCCATGGGGCCTGGCGTGGTGTTCGAAGGGCACACAAGTTAACCACACGGCGCACACCCGGGCCGTGCGGCGAATAGCCTGTCTTCATGCGCAGCATCTGGAAGTGGCTCGGGCTGGCCGGAGTCGCCGGGGTCGTGGCCGGCGGGGCGTTGGTGGTTCGCGATCGACGGAGACGACGCGCCTACTCGGCCGACGAGGTCCGGGCCCGGCTGCACCAGAGGTTGGCCGAATCCGAGGCGGAGGGCTTTCAGTCCAAATCCGGATCGGCAGCGGCTTCGACGGAGAACAAGCGGTAGCTGCCCGAAAACCCTTTCAACTCAACGTCCCGCCCGTCGTCGCACCGGATGTCGTCGCAGTCGCGCAGCGCGTTGCGCACGGGTTCGCTCACCAGGATCTGGCCACCGACCGCCTGCGCCGCGACGCGGGCCGCCATTGCGACGTTGCGGCCGAACAGATCGTCGCCGCGGCGCACCGAGCGGCCCATGTGGATGCCGATGCGTACCCGGATTTCATTTTGGCGCTTCTTTTTTCCGTCCTGATCAAGCGCGCGCTGCAGGTCGATGGCGCACCGCGCCGCCTCCCCGGCGCGCGAGAACGCGATCATGAATCCGTCGCCCTGGCTCTTCACCACGTGCCCTTCGTGTCGCTGGACGAGCTTCTGCACCAGCTTGTCGTGCGAGCCGATCAGCCTGACCCACGCGCGGTCGCCGATCCGCTCGTTGAGGGCGGTTGACTCCTCGATGTCGGAGAACAGGATCACCACCCGGCCGTCCGGGGTGACCCGCGCAAGGTCGGGCCGTTCGACCTCGGCCCAGTCGGCCAGGTCCTCGATGGAGCTGCGCACGGCCGCGCCGAACCCCTCCTTGCGCACGATGTTGGCGGTGTTCCACACCGACTTGATGGCCTCTCGGCCACCGGACAGCAGCCAATTGCGGGTGTCGGTCCGGTGTCGCAGCTCGTCTATCTCCCGACGGCTCCGGGCCAGCAGCCGCGCCAGCACCGCGATCGCGCCGGCTTCGATCGCCGCCACCCCCGCCACGCCGTAGACCGCGATATGCCATGCCTGACCCACGCTGGTCATCCTTTCACTGCCGTCTTTCACGCCGCGATGCGCTGAGCTTGTCGGGGCAGAAGCCATTGTCTAGTGTTGGAATGAGCCGCCGTGGGTACTGATCTCCTGAGCCGATCAGGCGACTTTCGGGAGGTGCGGTTTTGGCCGACGGCGACGGTGACGCCTCGAACCTGCTGGTGATCTTCGGAATCACCGGTGACCTCGCCCGCAAGATGACATTTCGAGCCCTGTACCGGCTCGAGCGCCGCGACATGCTGGACTGCCCGATCATCGGTGTGGCCAGCGACGACATCTCCGTCGACACCTTGCTCGAGCGGGCGCGCGACGCCGTCAAGGGCTCCGGTGAGGATGTCGACGAGGCGGTGTTCGAGCGGCTGGCGCGCCGCTGGTCCTACGTGCACGGTGACGTCACGGACGGAAAGCTCTACCGCCAGCTTGCCAAGCTGATCAGTTCGGAAACTCGCCCTCTGTACTACCTGGAGACGCCGCCGGCGTTGTTCGCGCCGATCGTCGAGAACCTGGCCAAAGCTGACCTGCTGGAGCGGGCGCGCGTGGCGGTGGAAAAGCCGTTCGGTCACGACCTGGACTCGGCGCGAGACCTCAACGCCCGGCTGCGCGCGGTGCTCGATGAAGACCAGATCTTGCGGGTGGACCATTTCCTGGGCAAGCAACCGGTCGACGAGCTGCAGTACCTCCGCTTCGCCAACCGTGGCCTCGCCCAACTGTGGGACCGCGACAGCATCTCCGAAATCCACATCACCATGGCCGAGGACTTCGGGGTCGAGGACCGCGGCAAGTTCTACGACGCGGTGGGCGCCCTGCGCGACGTCGTGCAAAACCATCTGCTGCAGGTGCTGGCGCTGGTCGCGATGGAGCCCCCGGTGGGTCCCAGCGCCGACGACCTGAACGACAAGAAGGCCGAGGTGTTCCGGGCCATGCCGGCGCTGGACCCCGAGCGCTGCGTGCGCGGTCAGTACCACGGTTATACCGACGTCGCAGGGGTGGCAAAGGATTCGAAGACCGAGACCTACGTCGCGCTGAAGACCGAAATCGACAACTGGCGCTGGGCCGGGGTGCCGATCTTCATCCGCGCCGGCAAGGCCCTGCCGGAAAAGGTCACCGAGGTCCGGATGTTTCTCCACCACGTTCCCGGGTTCTCCTTTCTGCCCAACCGCCGACCGCCCGAACCCAACCAGATCGTGCTGCGCATCGACCCGGACCCGGGCATGCGTCTGCAGTTGTCCGCCCAGGTGGGCAACTCGTGGCACGACGTTCACCTCGACTCGTCGTTCGCCGTGGACCTCGGTGAACCGGTACGTCCCTACGAGCGGTTGCTGTACGCCGGTTTGACCGGCGATCGCCAGCTGTTCGCCCGGGAGGACGCCATCGAAGAGACGTGGCGGATCGTGCAACCCCTGCTGAACAAGCCGGGCCGAATCCACCACTACGACGACGGCTCGTGGGGGCCCGAGGCCGCGCAGGCGCTGCTGCGTGGCCACCGCAGCTGGCAGGAGCCGTGGCTGTCTGCGCACGAAGGACAGTAAGGAGAACAGGACAACATGCAGCTAGGGATGATCGGCCTGGGCCGGATGGGCGGCAACATCGTCCGCCGCGTGGTCAAGGACAGACACGAGTGCGTGGTGTATGACCACAACCCCGACGCGGTCAAGGCGATGGCGGGGGAGGACGGGATCACCGGAGTGTCCTCGCTGCAAGAGCTGGCCGAGAAGCTGACGACTCCGCGAGTCGTCTGGGTGATGGTGCCGGCCGGGACCATCACCACGGGGGTCATCAAGGATCTGGCCACGACGCTCGACGCGGGGGACATTGTCATCGACGGCGGTAACACCTACTATCGCGACGATATCCGGCACGCAAAAACGCTGTCCGAGAAGGGGATTCACCTGCTGGACTGCGGCACCAGCGGCGGCGTGTGGGGCCGCGAACGCGGCTACTGTCTGATGATCGGCGGCGACGCGGACGCCGTCGCGCATGCCGAGCCGATCTTCGCGTCCATCGCGCCGGGCGTGGACGCGGCGCCGCGTACGCCCGGACGCGAGGGTGAGGTCGCGCAATCGGAGCAGGGTTACCTGCACTGCGGGCCGTCCGGCGCGGGGCACTTCGTGAAGATGGTGCACAACGGTATCGAGTACGGAATGATGGCCTCGCTGGCCGAGGGGCTGAACGTGCTGCGCAACGCCGACATCGGCAAGCACCAGCAGGAGGGCGACGCCGAAACCGCGCCGCTGTCGGACCCCGAGTTCTACCAGTACACCATCGACATCCCCGAGATCGCCGAGGTGTGGCGCCGGGGCAGCGTCATCGGCTCCTGGCTGCTGGACCTGACCGCGATCGCGCTGCACGAGTCGCCCGAGCTGGAGGAGTTTTCCGGACGCGTCTCCGACTCCGGGGAGGGGCGGTGGACGTCGATCGCGGCGATCGACGAGGGGGTTCCCACGCCGGTGCTGACGACCGCGCTGCAATCGCGCTTCGCCTCGCGTGAGCTCGATGACTTCGCCAACAAGGCGCTATCGGCGATGCGCAAGCAGTTCGGCGGGCACGCGGAGAAACCGGTGAACTAGTGGCGATCGCGAGCGCGGCGAGCCGGGCGAAGCGGGTCGCCACCAGGGGAACTAGTGGCGATCGCGAGCGCGGCGAGCCGGGCGAAGCGGGTCGCCACCAGGCGAACTAGGCGCGCCGCGGCGAGCCGGGCGAAGCGGGTCGCCAC
>JARLGR010000165.1 GCA_031292665.1 Mycobacterium sp.
CCGAGGCGCCCCCCCTCAGCCCCGCGCGAAAACCCGCGCCACTCGGCCGCGCGGGGAGGCACTTATATGCCGGCAACCCGCTTCCGCCCGATCATCCTCTGCGACGGCTGCCCAACGCGACGTTGACCCCGCACCTCGGGTACGTCACCCGGGAAATGCTCAGCGCCTTCTACGCCGACACCGTGGACGCCGTGGTGGCCTGGCTGGACGGAACCCCCGTTCGCGTCGCCAATCCCGAGGCGTTGCGGCGCCCCGGAGTCTAGAGCCACTTCACCGGCGGCCCGTGCGGGTGGCATTCCCCCAACACGGTGAGCTCGCCGCCAGGCCAGCTACGGGCCCGGACCCAGAACCTGATCGGGGCGCCGGGCCCGGCACGGGCGGGCTCGAGCGTGAGGTGGGCGAACGGCGACCGGGGTTTGGCCCGGGCGGCCAGCCCCTCGACCGCGCCCCGCACCGCGTCGCGCTCCTCGGCGGACAGGTATTGCCAGGTGATCGAGTGCCACAGCACGGTCAACGCGCCGCCGGCCAGTGTCAGGCCGGCGACGGCGTCGGCCGCCGTCCTGCGCTCCAGACGCGCCGGGACGCTCCGGGCGACCGCGATGGCGCCCCGCAGGCGGTCCAGCCGCGCGCCCTGGTCCGGCCAGACGTAGCTCAGCACGGTCAGCTCCCCGCCCACGCCGGTGACATCGATGGGCGCGATGTCGTAGCCGCAGCGTTCGACGATCCGCACCGCGTCGTCCGGCGGCAGCGCCCCCTGCCACGCGTCGTCGATGATCACGGGCGAGTCGGCCGGTCCCCACTGGGAGTCGGAGAAGCGGTAATGGTAGAGGTCCGCCCGCAGGTTCAGCCCCGCGCTCGTTCCGATCTCGAAAAGCTTTACCGGGTAGCCGAACTCGCGATTGACGC
The DNA here is from genome assembly GCA_031292665.1 of Mycobacterium sp. Classification (GTDB taxonomy): domain Bacteria; phylum Actinomycetota; class Actinomycetes; order Mycobacteriales; family Mycobacteriaceae; genus Mycobacterium. The sequence continues at coordinate 907 of JARLGR010000165.1, forward strand.
GCAGCAGGCCGCCGATCAGCGCGGCCGATCGGCCCACCTCGTTGGTCTGCGGCGGCTGGCCCAGAGCCGCCCGCAGCGAACCGGAGTGGTTCTCGGCGGTGTCCAGGATTTCCGGCCAGGCGGACCCGGCGTCCCACGTGCCGCCCGTGCTCGGATACCAACGGCGCAGCCCCGCCGCCCGGCCGTCGAGGACCAGGCGGTGCAGCCCGCCGAGCAGCCGAAGCGGCACCGCGTGGCGCGACGGGTCGTCCTCGTGGCCGGACAGGACGCTCGCGAAGACGCCGCCGGCTTCGACGTCCGTGGCCACCAGCTCGAACAGCTCGCCGTACATGGGCGAGCCGGAGCCGGCGCAGAACCGTCCCTGTGACCGCAGCGTGTGCAGCAGGTGCTCGCGCTTCACTCGTCGAGCCCGTTCAGCCCGGCGCCGACGACGTCGAACGCGTTGCCCAGCGCCACGGGCAACGGGACAGATTCGTCGGCCAACCAGTGCTCGTAGGCGCTCAGCGCCACCCCGAGCATCGTCCACGCGACGGTCTGCGGCAGCAGGTCGGACGTCTTGCACTCGGACCTGCGGGCCACGAAGCCCCCGACCACGTCCCGCCAGCCCGCGTACATCGTCATCGAATACGCCTGCAGTTCCGCGGTTTGCAGGATGACCCGCATGCGCTGGCGGTGCCGGACGGTCTCGGACTCGTCAAAGGTGTTGAACGCCAACAGCGCCGCGCGCAGCGCGTCGCCCAGCGGCACGCGCGGGTCTACGCTGTCGAGCAGGTCTTGCAGGTGCGCGAGGTGGGTGTCGAAATCGCCCCATAGAATGGCGTTTTTGGACGCGTAGTAGCGGAAGAGAGTGCGGCGGGAGATCCCCGCAGCGTGCGCGACGTCGTCGACGCTCACGTCGGCGAAACCCCGGGCGACGAATAACCCGATGGCCACGTCGGTGATGTGGTGCGGCGTCGTGGAGCGGCGCCGGCCCACCCGCGGCTGCGGCATCATCAGACCCGCCCTTCCATTTCGGCACTCGATGCCATATTCTGGCGACGATTGTGACTCACACCATCGTTGTCAAGACCTGACGAAAGGCAAGGCCCGTGGACCACGAGACCCAGACCGACGCGGAACTCGTCACCGAGACCCTGGTCGAAGAGGTGTCCATCGACGGGATGTGCGGCGTCTACTGATCGAAGTGTTCGACCCCGACCGCGGCTGGCGACTGCACCCGCAGGTGGCGGTGCGGCCCGAACCATTCGGCGCGCTGCTCTACCACTTCGGGACGCGCAAGCTGTCCTTCCTGAAGAACCGCACCATCCTCACGGTGGTGCGGTCCCTGGCCGAATATCCCGACGTCAGGTCCGCCTGCCGCGCGGCCGGCGTCGACGACTCCGGGCACGGCCCCTACCTGCACGCGCTGGGAGTGCTGGCCGAATCCAACATGCTGGTAGCCAAGGAGACCCAATGACTCCTCCAATCGCCGCCGGCGTCCCGGCCCTCGTCGAGCAGTTCGAGGGTGGGCTCGAGGCCCCGATCTGTCTGACGTGGGAGCTGACCTACGCGTGCAATCTCGCGTGCGTGCATTGCCTTTCGTCGTCGGGCAAGCGCGACGCGCGGGAGTTGTCCACCCGCCAGTGCATGGACGTCATCGACGAGTTGGAACGCATGCAGGTGTTCTACGTCAACATCGGCGGCGGGGAACCCACGGTGCGCCCGGACTTCTGGGAGCTGGTCGACTATGCGACGGCCCACCATGTCGGTGTGAAGTTCTCGACCAACGGGGTCCGCATCACCCCCGGGGTCGCGGCCCGGTTGGCGGCCAGTGACTACGTGGACGTCCAGATCTCGCTCGACGGAGCCACCCCCGAGGTCAACGACGCCGTGCGCGGACCCGGGTCCTTCGCCATGGCGGTGCGCGCGCTGGAGAATCTGGCGGCGGCGGGCTTCCTCCAAAATGGAGGGGCGAAGATCTCCGTCGTCGTCACCCGGCACAACGTGGACCAGCTCGACGACTTCGCCGCGCTGGCGGACCGGTACGGCGCGACCCTGCGGATCACCCGGCTGCGGCCGTCGGGGCGCGGCGCGGACGTCTGGGAAGATCTGCACCCCACCGCCGCTCAGCAGGTCCAGCTCTACGACTGGCTGGTCGCGAAGGGGGAGCGGGTGCTCACCGGTGACTCCTTCTTTCACCTGTCCCCGCTCGGGCAGTCCGGCGCGCTGGCCGGCCTGAACATGTGCGGGGCCGGCCGGGTGGTGTGCCTGATCGATCCCGTGGGCGACGTGTATGCCTGCCCGTTCGCCATCCACGACCGTTTCCTGGCCGGAAACGTGCTGTCGGACAACGGCTTCGGTACTGGCTTCGCCAACGTCTGGAAGAACGCGCCGCTGTTTCGCGAGCTGCGCGAACCGCAGTCCGCGGGCGCGTGCGGCAGCTGCGGGCACTACGACAGCTGTCGCGGCGGGTGCATGGCGGCCAAGTTCTTCACCGGCCTGCCGACCGACGGTCCGGATCCCGAATGCGTCCAGGGGCACAGCGCGCCGGCGCTGGCGCGCCCGCGCGAAACACCGCGCCCCCGCGCCGACCACTCCCGGGGCCGGCCGGTGCCGCTCACACTGTCCGTCAGCCCGCCGCGCACCCCGTCGGTGCCGCCGGCACGCCTGTGCAACGAAAGCCCGCTGTAGCCATGGCCGAGTGGTTTGAAACGGTCGCCATCGCCCAGCAGCGCGCCAAACGCCGGCTGCCAAAATCCGTTTACTCGTCGCTGATTTCGGCGAGCGAAAAGGGCATTACGGTATCGGACAATGTCGAGGCATTCGGCGAAATTGGTTTTGCGCCGCACGTCGTCGGCGCGCCGGAAAAGCGTGACCTGTCCACCACCGTCATGGGTCAGGATATTTCGTTGCCGGTGCTCATTTCGCCAACCGGTGTCCAGGCGGTCGATCCCGAGGGCGAGGTGGCGGTCGCGCGGGCGGCAGCGGCACGCGGCACAGCGATGGGTCTTTCCTCCTTCGCCAGCAAGCCGATCGAGGAGGTCATCGCCGCCAGCCCCAAAATCTTCTTCCAGGTGTACTGGCTCGGCGGGCGCGACGCGATCGCCGAACGGGTCGAGCGGGCGCGCCAGGCCGGGGCCGTCGGGTTGATCGTCACCACCGACTGGACCTTCGCGCACGGCCGGGACTGGGGCAGCCCCAAAATCCCCGAGAAGATGAACCTGCCGACATTCCTGCGGTTGTCCCCGGAAGCGGTCGTGCGTCCGGGATGGCTGTGGAAGTTCGCCAGGACGCTGCGGCCGCCGGAGCTGCGGGTGCCGAACCAGGGCCGCCGCGGCGAACCCGGTCCCCGCTTCTTCGACGCCTACGGGGAGTGGATGGGCACGCCGCCGCCGACCTGGGAGGACATCGCCTGGCTGCGCGAGCTGTGGGGCGGGCCATTCATGCTCAAGGGCGTGATGCGCGTCGATGACGCGAAAAGGGCTGTGGATGCCGGGGTTTCGGCGATATCGGTGTCCAACCACGGTGGCAACAACCTGGACGGCACGCCGGCGTCCATTCGCGCCCTGCCCGCGATCGCGGGGGCGGTCGGTGACCAGGTCGAGGTGCTGCTGGACGGCGGCATCCGGCGGGGGAGCGACGTCGTCAAGGCCGTGGCGCTGGGGGCGCGCGCGGTGATGATCGGGCGCGCGTACCTGTGGGGCCGGGCCGCCGGCGGCCAGGCCGGCGTCGAGAACGTCCTCGACATCATGCGCGGCGGCATCGACTCGGCGCTGATGGGTCTGGGGCGCTCGTCGGTGCACGACCTCGGACCCGACGACGTGCTGGTCCCGGCCGGCTTCGCGCGGGCGCTCGGCGTGCCGCCGGACGGGTAAGCCCTGCGGCCATCTGCGGCATTCCGGCCGTCTTTGCCCGGATGGTGTTTTGCGGCCGTTCGCGCGTGGTACACGCGTGGCGAGCGTGACGAACGAGCCGAATTTCGAACGCCGAATCGACGAGCCAGAAAAAATTTGCCCCGAAGGGTCAACAACTGGTGCACGCCAGGTGAATTCGTCCTACCATCACCGAATGCCCGTACTCGGCGAATTAGGAGCGGCGACGTCGAGTCAGCTATCGGGCATTTCGCCGTCCATAATCATCCCGCTCGGGTCGACCGAACAGCACGGTCCGCACCTGCCGCTGGACACCGACACCCGGATCGCCACCGCGGTCGCCGGCGCGGCTCAGGTCATCCTCAAGGCTCGGCTGGCGTACGAATGGTTGGTGGCGCCGGCCATCGCCTACGGCGCCAGCGGCGAGCACCAAAGCTTCGCCGGAACGATCTCGATCGGCACCGGGGCCCTGACGACGCTGCTGGTGGAATACGGCAGGTCCGCGGGCTGCTGGGCCCGGCGCCTGGTCTTCGTCAACGGCCACGGAGGCAACGTCGCCGCCTTGACAAGCGCGGTGGGGACGCTGCGCACCGAGGGCCGCGATGCCGGATGGTGCCCCTGTGTTGCCGCCGGCGGCGACGCCCATGCCGGCCACACCGAAACATCGGTGTTGCTGCATATCTCGCCGACCGATGTGTTGACCGATCGGTGGCTCACCGGCAACCGGGCGCCGCTGCCCGAGCTGCTGCCGTCGATGCGCCGCGGGGGAGTCGCGGCGGTCAGCCCGGTCGGCGTTCTGGGGGATCCGACGACCTCGACCGCCGCCGAGGGCCGGCGGATCTTCGGGGAGATGGTTGACGAGTGCGCGCGTCGAGTCGCCCGGTGGAAGCCCGGGCGCGACGGGATGCTGACATGAGTCAGCCCCGGTTGCCGGACGGTTTCGCCGTCCAGGTCGATCGCCGCGTGCGGGTGCTCGGCGACGGCTCGGCCCTGCTCGGTGGGTCGCCGACCCGGCTGCTGAAGCTGGCGCCCGCCGCCCAGGACATGCTGTGCGACGGCAGGCTGAAGGTTCGCGACGACGTCAGCGCCCAGTTGGCCCGCACCCTGCTGGACGCGACGGTGGCCCACCCCCGGCCCGCCGGCGGCCCGTCGCACCGCGACGTTGCGGTCGTAATTCCGGTGCGGAACAACCTTTTTGGAGTTCGGCGCCTGGTGAGCTCGCTGCGCGGCCTGCGCGTCATCGTCGTCGACGACGGCTCGTCCACCCCGATCCGACCAGATGACTTCGTCGGTGCGCACTCCGACGTGGAGGTGTTGCGCCACGACCGCAGCAAGGGGCCGGCGGCCGCGCGTAACACCGGGCTGGCCGCCTGCACGACCGACTTCGTCGCGTTCTTGGACTCCGACGTCGCCCCGCGCCGCGGCTGGCTCGAGGCCCTGCTCGGGCACTTCTGCGATCCCACCGTCGCCCTGGTCGCGCCGCGCATCGTCGGTCTGTCGCACAGCGAGAATGTGGTGGCGCGCTACGAGGCGGTGCACTCGTCGCTGGACCTCGGTGAACGCGAAGCGCCGGTGGTCCCGCACAGCACGGTGTCCTACGTACCCAGCGCGGCGATCATCTGCCGCTGCTCGGCCCTCCGCGAGATCGGCGGGTTCGACGAGACCATGTCGGCGGGCGAGGACGTCGACCTGTGTTGGCGGCTCATCGAAGCGGGCGCCCGACTGCGCTACGAGCCGATCGCGCTGGTCGCTCACGATCACCGCACCGAACTGCGCGACTGGCTGGCCCGCAAGGCGTTCTACGGCGGTTCGGCGGCCCCGCTGTCGGTACGTCACCCGGACAAGACCGCGCCACTGGTGATCTCCGGCTGGGCGCTGACGGCCTGGATCATGATGGCACTCGGGACCGGCCTTTCCCAACTGGCGTCCCTGGTGGTCGCCGTGCTGACGGGTCACCGTGTCGCGAGGGCCATGCGCGGCGCGGACACGTCGCTGGCCGACGTTCTGGTGGTCGCCGCTCGCGGCCTGTCGTCGGCGGCGCTGCAGTTGGCCTCGGCCCTGTGCCGGCAGTACTGGCCGCTGGCGTTGCTGGCCGCCATGCTGTCGCGCCACTTCAGACACGTCATCCTGGTCGCCGCCGTCATGGACGGCGTGGTGGACTGGCTTCGTCGCCGGGATGCCATCGGAGACGAGTCAGAGCCGATCGGGCTGCTGCCCTATCTGTTGCTCAAGCGTGTCGACGACCTGGCCTACGGGCTGGGGCTGTGGTGCGGGGTGGTGCGCGAACGCAACATCCGCGCGCTCAAGCCACAGATCCGGAGTTAGCCGCCGCCTTGACCGCGGCCGCCCCGCACAGCGATGTGCTGATCGTCGGTGCCGGCAGCGCCGGATCGGTTGTCGCCGAGCGGCTTTCCGCCGATCCCAGCCGGGCCGTGACCGTACTCGAGGCGGGCCCCGCCCTCACCGATCCGGCGTTGCTGGCTCAGACTGCCAACGGTTTCCAACTGCCGATAGGCGCGGGCAGTCCCCTGGTCCAGCGCTACCAGACTCGGCTGACCGATCACCCGGTTCGCCTGCTGCCGATCGTGCGCGGGGCGACGGTCGGCGGTTCCGGCGCCGTCAACGGCGGCTACTTCTGCCGCGCATTGCCACGCGACTTCGATCGCCTGTCGATTCCCGGATGGGCGTGGCCGGACGTCCTCGCCAGCTATCGTGCCATCGAGACCGATCTTGACTTCGACGGTCCTGCCCACGGCGACAGTGGCCCCATCCCGGTGCGAAGAACCCGCGAAATGGCCGGCACTACTGAACGTTTCATCGCTGCCGCCGAGCGCGCCGGATTCGAGTGGATTGCTGACCTCAACGACACTGGGCCGCAGCCTGTTTCGGGAGTAGGCGCCGTCCCGCTCAACATCGCCGATGGTGTGCGGATGGGATCCGGCGCAGGATTTCTGATTCCGGCGCTGGGTCGATCCAACCTGACGCTGCGGCCCCACACGCGAGCGGTGCGACTGCGGTTCGCCGGAGCGACTGCCGTGGGTGTCGACGCGATCGGGCCCGAGGGCCCGACCTCTTTCACTTCCGATCGAATCGTGTTGTGCGGTGGTGCAATACAGTCCGCCCAGCTGCTGATGCTGTCCGGGATCGGCGAAGACGACATGCTGCGCAATGTCGGGGTGCCGGTGGTGGCGCCACTACCCGTCGGGACCTCCTTCAGTGATCATCCCGAATGGGTGTTGCCGACCGATTGGGCGGTGGCGCCCGGCCGGCCCGTTCTGGAAGTCGTGCTCAGCACCGACGACCTCGAAATCAGGCCCTATACTGGAGGATTCGTGACGATGACCGGTGAAGGCACCGGGGGACGTCCGGATTGGCCGCACCTCGGGGTGGCGCTCATGCGGCCGCGGGCGCGCGGACGCCTCACGCTGGTGTCTCGCGATCCCGGCGCGCACCCCCTCATCGAGCATCGCTACGACAGCGAGCCCGATGATGTGGCCGCGCTGCGCCAGGGCAGTGAACTGGCCCGCGAATTGGCCGGTGCCGCAGCAGATGTCGTGTGGTCGACATCCCAACACCTCTGCGGCACAGCACCGATGGGCGCCGCCGGGGACCCGCGAGCCGTCGTCGATCATCGGTGCCGCGTCCATGGCATCGACAACCTGTGGGTGATCGACGGCTCCATCCTGCCCGCGATCACCAGCCGCGGTCCGCACGCCACCATCGTGATGCTCGGGCACCGCGCGACCGAATTCGTCCGCTGAGTATGGGCGGCGAGTCAGGCCGTCAGCTCCGGGGGCCGGTACGCTCGACGTCGGTCCCGCGGCAAATGAGCTGACGGACTCGAGCGCCGAACCGATATTCGCCAAATCCGTTGCGGCGGCGGCCACTCTATCCGGTGCCGCGATCACCCATGACATTTGCGAGGCCCCCAGCTAAGCCGGATACACCCGCCCGCCCTTTGCAGGTGTTGTGCAGCGGTTCGTAACGTGGACGCGGTTCTGCCGAGGCGTTTTCGACGTCAACGCACCATTTTCAGCTACGAGGGGCGGGTCACGCCGTGCCGGCGCGACCCGCCCTCCGGTGGCGACTTTCATGACGTCCACGTAGATGGCCACGACAGTGGCGGTGCGCGCGAAGATGTACGCCAGGTGCGAATGGTTCGTCCCAATGTTCGTGGACGGCACGATAGTCATTTCGCCTCAATCGCTTCGTCAATCACCTCCCTTCCACCGTTCGGAAAAGGCCCGGATCAAGCCCGAGGCGGGGGTGAACGCTGGCGCGCCCACATCCAGCGGGGCGCCCAGTGCAGGCCCCGCTCGCGGATGCGGGCCCGCTGTCGACATCGCCGGGCTACGGGAAGCTCGCAGGTGACGAGTCGAACCGGCGCGCTCGCGCGCCGCAGCCGTCTGTATTCGGCCTGCACTATCGCCACGGCCTCAAGGATCACCGGGCATTCGGGCTCAGCCGCGATCGTCGTATCACCCTGGACCAACAACACATTCCACCTCACCGTGCGAGATGACCTGCACCCGTCGATATACATTCTGATACCAGATCAGACACATGTTTTCAAGAATCCGGCCCCAGATTTTTTCCGGGGATAGCGCTGCCGGACAACGACATTGGCAGGCCGGCCCGGTGACGGTGCGGCTCAGGCGCGATGCCGTCCCGGAAGGGTCCGGCGCACCGGGCGCAGTTGGCGACCGTCGCGCCCGGGCGCCCACAACCCGATCGGGACCGCGGCGGCGGCAACGATCACTGCCAGCGCCGTCGTGGAGGTGTGTAGGGACGCCACTGAACGCGGTCTTGCCCAGCTCGGCCAGTTGGCGCCCCTGCGGCCCGAGCCTGTCGGCCACCTCGACGGCTTCGCCGAGCGAATCGGTGGCCGGGCCGCGGACCGGCGCAGGGAGCGGATCGGTCCACCCTCGAGTGGCTGCCTCCAGGATTGCGGCGACCGCGATCGCGAGCGGCGCCCCGATCAGCACCGCACCCGGCCAATCTATTCGGGGGGCGGTGTCGTCGCGCGGACGAAGCCACCGTGCACGCGAGAGCCACGGTGTACCCGTGGACGATCCAGTTCGGCTGGGACTGCGTCGCCGAGGCGGCGACCGCGAGGTCGCCCGGGGCGGTGTTCAGCGCGGTCATGGATGCGACGACGAGCCCGACGCCCATGCAGGCGACGGCGAGGGTCCAATTTCGGGCCCGGGGGCTACCGTCGGTGCTTACGGCATTACTACGCTGTTCAGGCCTGGTGAGAGTTTCGACCACGCGACCCGCCTCCCAAGGGTGGCGGTTTGATTTTCGAGACTGTTCGTCTTGTAGGTAGACCGATAGTTTCGTTCCCGAACAGGGAGGTGGACACAATTAAGGGCGGGACTAACGATCCTCGTCCGGCGCGGTCCCGGGCTCGCTTGCTTGAAGCCGCCGCCGCGTTACTGCGTTCCGGGGGTCCCAGCGCGGTGACCGTCGACGCGGTCACCCGTACCGCGAACGTAGCCCGGGCCACCTTGTACCGCCACTTCTCCAGCGGGAACGACTTGCTCGCAGCGGCTTTCGGCAGTTTGCTGCCGATGCCGCCGATGCCGCCGCAGGAGGGCACGCTGCGGGACCGGCTGGTCGCCCTGATGCTGGCGCAGGCCGAGTCCGTGGCCGAGGCTCCGACGCTGCTGACCGCCATGTCGTGGTTGGCGCTGGGGCCCGACCTGAGCGGTTTGCCGCAACCCCGGGACAGCCGTGCCGCGGCCAGCGCCGCGATCACCACACTTCGCGAACGCATCGCCCAGCAGTACGCCGCCCCGTTCGACAAGATCTTCGATAGCCCGGAGGCGGGCGAACTGGGCGAGGTGGACCGATCCCGCGCCATCGCCATGCTGATCGGCCCCCTGGTGCTGGGACGCCTGTCCACGCTCCCCGATTTCGACTACCGGGAGTGTGCCCTCGCGGCCGTCGACGGCTTCCTGCACGTTCAGCGGGCGCAGAAGCGTGCCAACGCGGCGAGCATCGAATCGGCGGGTGCCTGAAACCCCTGACCAGTGCCCTGACGGGATTTGGGCTCGAATTTTGAAGAACCCATGATCTGAGGCATACTGTTCAGGTTGCCTTGCGCCGGGCTCAGGCCTGGCCGGGCATACGACCAGCGCCCAAACGGGCGCGTCCGGTCCCATCCGAGCGACTGATTTTGGCCGCGAACGAGGCTGCGTAAGGGTGACACGCCCGACCGCGGGGGCCGGTGGACCACGACAGGTGAACAGCGGCGCGGTATCCGGCGCAACGCTCGACCGGCCGACACGGGCCGGGCCGATCGGCGCGGCGGGGGCACGTGAGGACAGCGGTCCTAAGTCCGGACACGGACTTTTGAGTGGAGTGAGGGCAGGAGAAGCGTGGCGGGACAGAAGATCCGCATCAGGCTCAAGGCCTACGACCATGAGGCCATCGACGCCTCGGCGCGCAAGATCGTCGAGACCGTCGTCCGCACGGGTGCCAGCGTCGTAGGGCCGGTGCCGCTGCCGACCGAGAAAAACGTGTATTGCGTCATCCGCTCCCCGCACAAGTACAAGGACTCGCGGGAGCACTTCGAGATGCGCACCCACAAACGGTTGATCGACATCCTCGACCCGACGCCGAAGACGGTCGACGCGCTCATGCGCATCGACCTGCCGGCCAGTGTCGACGTCAACATCCAGTAGGAGCCCGGAGAACAATGGCGAGAAAAGGCATTCTCGGCACCAAGCTGGGCATGACGCAGGTATTCGACGAAAACAACCGCGTCGTGCCGGTGACGGTCGTCAAGGCCGGCCCGAACGTCGTGACGCGCATCCGCACCCCGGAGCGCGACGGCTACAGCGCCGTGCAACTGGCTTACGGCGAGATCAGCCCGCGCAAGGTCAACAAGCCGGTGACCGGTCAGTACTCGGCCGCGGGCGTCAACCCGCGCCGGTTCTTGGCCGAGCTGCGCCTGGACAACCCGGACGCGGCGGCCGAATACGAGGTCGGCCAGGAGCTGACGGCGGAAATCTTCGCCGACGGCAGCTATGTCGACGTGACCGGAACCTCCAAGGGCAAAGGGTTCGCCGGCACCATGAAGCGGCACGGCTTCCGCGGCCAGGGCGCCAGCCACGGCGCCCAGGCGGTGCACCGCCGCCCGGGTTCCATCGGCGGTTGTGCCACCCCCGCCCGGGTGTTCAAGGGCACGCGGATGGCGGGCCGGATGGGCAACGATCGGGTGACCGCCCAGAACCTCTTGGTGCACAAGGTTGACACCGAGAACGGCGTGCTGCTGATCAAGGGTGCGGTCCCGGGCCGCACCGGTGGACTCGTGATGGTGCGCAGCGCGATCAAACGAGGTGGGAAGTAATGGCTGGCCAACAGATTGACGTCAAGACGCCGGACGGAAAGGTCGAGGGCTCCGTCGAGCTGCCGGCCGAGTTGTTCGACGCCCCGGCCAATATCGCGCTCATGCACCAGGTGGTCACCGCCCAGCGGGCGGCTGCCCGCCAGGGCACGCACTCGAGCAAGACGCGCGGCGAGGTCCGCGGTGGCGGCCGTAAGCCGTACCGACAGAAGGGCACCGGACGTGCCCGGCAGGGTTCGACGCGGGCCCCGCAGTTCACCGGCGGTGGTGTGGTGCACGGTCCCAAGCCGCGCGACTACAGCCAGCGCACGCCGAAGAAGATGATCGCCGCGGCGCTGCGTGGGGCGCTGTCCGACCGGGCCCGCAACGGCCGCATCCACGCGATCACCGAATTGGTCGCGGGCCAAACCCCTTCGACCAAGAGCGCCAGGGCCTTTCTGGGCACCCTGACCGATCGCAAGCGGGTCTTGGTGGTCATCGGCCGCAGCGACGAGGCCGGCGTCAAGAGCGTGCGCAACCTGCCCGGTGTGCACATCCTCGCGCCCGACCAGCTCAACACCTACGACGTGCTGCGCTCCGATGACGTGGTGTTCAGCGTCGAGGCCCTTAACGCCTACATAGCTGCCAACACGACGACAGTCGAGGAGGTTTCGGCCTGATGGCGACCATCGCTGACCCCCGTGACATCATCCTGGCGCCCGTCATCTCCGAGAAGTCCTACGGACTGCTGGACGACAACGTTTACACGTTCGTGGTGCACCCCGATTCGAACAAGACGCAGATCAAGATCGCCATCGAGAAGATCTTCTCCGTCAAGGTCGCATCGGTGAACACCGCCAATCGGCAGGGCAAGCGGAAGCGCGCCAGGAACGGCTTCGGCAAGCGCAAAAGCACCAAGCGCGCCATTGTCACCCTGGCGCCGGGCAGCAAGCCAATTGACCTTTTCGGAGCACCGGCCTAGCAGCGCGCGAGAGAAAGACCTGATTACACATGGCAATTCGCAAGTACAAGCCGACGACCCCCGGTCGTCGCGGCGCGAGCGTGTCCGACTTCGCCGAGGTCACCCGCTCGACGCGGGAGAAGTCGTTGGTGCGCCCGCTGCACGGTCATGGCGGGCGCAACGCACACGGCCGGATCACCACCCGACACAAGGGCGGTGGCCACAAGCGCGCCTACCGGCTGATTGACTTCCGTCGCAACGACAAAGACGGCGTCAACGCCAAGGTCGCGCACATCGAGTACGACCCGAACCGCACCGCCAACATCGCGCTGCTGCACTTCCTCGACGGTGACAAGCGTTACATCATTGCGCCACAGGGGCTCTCGCAGGGTGACGTGGTGGAGTCGGGCGCCAACGCCGACATCAAGCCGGGCAACAACCTGCCCCTGCGCAACATCCCCGCCGGTACCGTGGTCCACGCCGTGGAACTGCGGCCGGGTGGTGGCGCCAAGCTTGCCCGCTCGGCCGGGTCGAGCATCCAGTTGCTCGGCAAGGAGGGCAGCTACGCGTCGCTGCGGATGCCCAGCGGTGAGATCCGCCGCGTCGACGTGCGCTGCCGCGCGACGGTCGGCGAGGTGGGCAACGCCGAGCAGGCGAACATCAACTGGGGCAAGGCCGGTCGCATGCGGTGGAAGGGCAAGCGCCCGACGGTCCGCGGTGTGGTGATGAACCCGGTCGACCACCCGCACGGCGGCGGTGAGGGTAAGACCTCGGGCGGTCGGCACCCGGTCAGCCCGTGGGGCAAGCCCGAGGGCCGCACCCGCAGCCGCAAGAAACTCAGTAACAAGCTCATCGTCCGACGCCGGCGCACCGGCAAGAAGCACTCGCGCTAGGAAGTTCCAGGAGCACTCATGCCACGCAGCCTGAAGAAGGGCCCGTTCGTCGACGACCACCTCCTCAAAAAGGTGGACGTACAGAATGAGAAGAACACCAAGCAGGTGATCAAGACCTGGTCGCGGCGTTCGACGATCATTCCGGACTTCATCGGTCACACCTTTGCCGTCCACGACGGACGCAAGCACGTCCCGGTGTTCGTCACCGAGGCGATGGTCGGTCACAAACTTGGTGAATTCGCGCCGACGCGCACCTTCAAGGGACACATCAAGGACGACCGGAAGGCGAAACGGCGATGAGGGCTCGCGCGAAGAGCAGAGGACAGAGATGACCACCACCGAGTTTCCGTCGGCGGTCGCCAAGGCGCGGTTCGTGCGGGTCTCGCCGACGAAGGCGCGCCGGGTGATCGACCTGGTGCGGGGCAAGTCGGTGGCCGACGCGCTGGACATCCTGCGCTGGGCGCCGCAGGCGGCCAGCGAGCCGGTGGCCAAGGTGATCGCCAGTGCCGCGGCCAACGCGCAAAACAACAACGGACTGGACCCGGCGACCCTGGTGGTTGCCACGGTTTACGCCGACGAGGGACCGACCGCCAAGCGCATCCGTCCGCGCGCCCAGGGGCGTGCCTTCCGGATCCGCAGGCGCACCAGCCACATCACCGTCGTGTTGGAGAGCCGGCCGGTGAAGGACGAGCGGTCGGCGAAGTCGACGAGGGCGCGTCGCGCCGAGGCCAGCAAGGCCGCCGCCAAAGCTGGACCTGGTTCCGGGGCCAAGAAGGCGCCCGCGAACAAAGCGCCGGCCAAGAAAGCGACCGCCAAGAAGGCGCCCTCGAAGACGGCGGCACCTGAGGCTTCTGAGGCGAAGGGAGGCTCAGAGTAGTGGGCCAGAAAATCAATCCGCACGGCTTCCGGCTTGGCATCACCACGGACTGGAAGTCCCGCTGGTATGCCGACAAGCAGTACTCCGAGTACGTCAAGGAAGACGTCGCGATCCGTCGGCTGCTGTCCACCGGCCTGGAACGCGCCGGGATCGCCGACGTGGAGATCGAGCGCACCCGCGACCGGGTGCGGGTCGACATCCACACCGCGCGTCCCGGCATCGTCATCGGGCGCCGCGGCACCGAGGCCGACCGGATCCGCGCGGACCTGGAGAAGCTGACCGGCAAGCAGGTGCAGCTCAACATTCTCGAGGTCAAAAACCCCGAGTCCCAGGCGCAATTGGTGGCCCAGGGTGTCGCCGAGCAGCTGAGCAACCGCGTGGCCTTCCGTCGCGCGATGCGCAAGGCTATCCAGTCGGCGATGCGTCAGCCCAACGTCAAGGGCATCCGGGTGCAGTGTTCTGGCCGTCTCGGCGGCGCGGAGATGAGCCGCTCGGAGTTCTACCGTGAGGGGCGGGTGCCGCTGCACACGCTGCGCGCCGACATCGACTACGGCCTCTACGAGGCCAAGACCACCTTCGGCCGGATCGGCGTGAAGGTGTGGATCTACAAGGGCGACATCGTCGGTGGCATGCGCGAGCTGGCTGCGGCCGCCCCGGCGGGCGCCGACCGTCCACGCCGCGAGCGGCCGTCGGGCGCGCGTCCGCGCCGCAGTGGCGCTTCCGGCACCACGGCGACCAGCACCGAAGCCGGGCGCGCCGC
>JARLGR010000166.1 GCA_031292665.1 Mycobacterium sp.
GGTGATTTCTGGGGTGGCGCCGGTTCGGTGGCCTGCCAGGAGTTCATCACCCAGTTGGGTCGTAACTTCCAGGTGATTTACGAGCAGGCCAACTCCCACGGCCAGAAGGTGCAGAGCGCCGGCAGCAACATGGCCAGCACCGACAGCGCCGTCGGCTCCAGCTGGGCCTAACTCCGACTTCAGGCGCGGCAGCACACCACAGATCGGTGTGCTGCCGCGTCCTGCGGTTTCCGTGCACTTCGATTCTTGAGGACCCTTGAGGTATAGATGGACCAACAGAGCACCCGCACCGACATCACCGTCAACGTCGACGGCTTCTGGATGCTCCAGGCACTCCTGGACATCCGGCACGTCGCGCCAGAGCTGCGGTGCCGGCCATATGTATCCACCGACTCCAGCGACTGGCTCAACGACCATCCCGGAATGGCGGTGATGCGCGAGCAGGGCATCGTCGTCGGTGACGAGGTGCAGGAGCAGGTTGCCGCTCGACTGCGGGTGCTCGCCGCGCCTGACCTGGAGGTCGTTGCCCTGCTGTCGCGGGGCAAGCTGCTTTACGGCGTCGTCGACGACGAGAACCACCCGCCCGGGTCGCGGGATATCCCCGACAACGAGTTCCGGGTGGTCCTGGCCCGGCGCGGCCAGCATTGGGTGTCGGCGGTGCGGGTCGACAACGACATCACGGTCGACGACGTGGCCATCGCCGACAGCGCCTCGATTGCGGCATTGGTCATGGACGGCCTGGAGTCGATTCACCACGCGGAACCGGCGGCGATCAACGCGGTCAACGTGCCGCTGGAGGAAATGCTGGAGGCAACGAAGTCGTGGCAGGAGTCCGGTTTCAACGTCTTTTCCGGCGGTGACCTGCGGCGGATGGGTATCAGCGCCGCCACGGTGGCCGCGTTGGGCCAGGCGTTGTCCGACCCGGCGGCCGAGGTTGCGGTGTACGCCCGTCAATACCGCGACGACGCCAAGGGGCCCAGCGCCTCGGTGCTGTCACTCAAGGATGGTTCGGGCGGCCGCATCGCGCTCTACCAGCAGGCGCGAACCGCGGGTTCCGGCGAAGCCTGGCTGGCGGTCTGCCCGGCGACTCCCCAGCTGGTGCAGGTGGGCATCAAGACCGTGCTCGACACGCTGCCCTACGGCGAATGGAAAACGCACCGCAGGGTGTGAAACGGTCCGGCGAAACACAATTTTTACCAATGCTTTTGCTCATAAGACGCGGCCGAGATGCGAACGCGGCATACTTCTCTAGAATCATCAGCAAATCCCAGTGTCACACGACTCTCGATCGCAAGGCGAGGCAGATGAAATCCGAATTAGTCGAGCTGCATCTCCCGGGGGACCCTAGCGCCTCGGCGAGTCGGTCGACCGCGCTTTCCGCGCAGCTGGAGGCACGGGCTTACACATTCACCACGACAGGGGGTGCAGGTCGATGACTGCGGTAGTTGAGGCACCACAGACTGACGTTGAGGGAATCTCACAACCTCGGGCGGTAGTGGTCGGCATCATGGCCGGCGAGGGCGTCCAGATCGGCGTCCTGCTGGACGCCAACGCCCCTGTGTCGGTGATGAACGACCCGCTGCTCAAGGTGGTCAACAGCCGGCTGAGGGAACTGGGCGAGACCCCGCTGGAGGCCACGGGACGGGGCAGGTGGGCCCTGTGCGTCGTCGACGGCACGCCACTGCGGGCGACCCAGTCTTTGACCGAGCAGGACGTCTACGACGGCGACCGGCTTTGGATTCGGTTCATTCCGGACACCGAGCACCGGTCGCAGGTCATCGAGCACATCTCCACCGCGGTCGCCGCCAACCTCAGCAAACGCTTCGCCGCGATCGACCCCGTCGTTGCGGTGCAGGTCGGCGCGTCGATGGTGGCCGTAGGCGTCACGTCCGCGTCAGCTTTGCTGGGCTGGTGGCGCTGGCACCACAACTCGTGGCTGCCGACCGTCTACGCTGCGGTGATTGCCGCGGTTATGCTGGGCGTTTCTTTGCTGCTGCTGATGCGCGCCCAGACGGATCGGGACCGGCGCGTCGGCGACATCATGCTGCTGAGCACCCTGGCGCCCCTGTCGGTGGCCGCTGGCTCGGCGCCGCCAGGGGGAGTGGGTTCGCCGCAGGCGGTGCTGGGCTTTGGCGTGCTCACCATCGCAGCGGCGCTCGCTCTGCGTTTCACCGGACGCCGGCTGGGCCTCTACACTGCGATCGTCACTGTCAGCTTGGTGACGGCGATCGCGGCCCTCGCCCGGATGGTCGCGAATACCAGCGCGGTGACCCTGTTCACCAGCGTCGTGCTGCTGTGCGTGTTCCTTTACCACGGCGCCCCCGCGCTGTCGCGGCGGTTGGCCGGTATCCGGCTGCCGGTCTTCCCCTCGGCGACCAGTCGGTGGGTCTTCGAGGCCCGCCCCGACCTGCCCACGACGGTGGTGCGCTCCGAGGGTGGCCCACCGGTGCTGGAGGGCCCCGCGTCGGTTCGCGACGTGCTGCTGCAAGCCGAGCGCGCCCGGTCGTTCCTGAGCGGACTTCTGGTGGGGCTGGGCGTGTTGATGGTGGTCTCGTTGACCGCGGTGTCGGATCCGCACACCGGGCAGCGCTGGCTGCCGCTCATGCTGGCCGGTTTCAGCGCAGGCTTCCTGATGCTCCGCGGCCGCTCTTATGTCGACCGCTGGCAGGCGATCACCCTGGCCGTGACCTCCGTGCTGATCGTCGTCGCGATCGCCGTCCGGTACGCGCTCGTCTTGCAGTCACCGCTGGCGGTGTCCATCAGCGTTGCGATCCTGGTCCTGCTGCCGGCGGCGGGTCTCACGGCCGCGGCCTTGGTGCCCAACACCATCTACAGCCCGTTGTTCCGCAAGCTGGTGGAATGGGTCGAATACCTCTGCCTCATGCCGATCTTCCCGCTGGGATTGTGGTTGATGAACGTTTATGCAGCTATCCGATACCGCTAGTCGCATGCCGTGGCGTGGTCGCGCTTTCCGCGCGACCATCGCCGCGCTTTTGCTTGCGTCGGGCTCTTTAGCCGGTTTGCCGCCGGCGTACGCGATTTCGCCGCCGACGATCGACCCGGCCGCGGTGCCGCCGGACGGTCCACCGGGGCCGCCGGCGCCGATGAAGCAGAACTCGTACTGCACCGAGGTGGGGGTCCTGCCGGGCACCGACTTCCGGTTGCCGCCGAAGTACATGGAAATGCTGAACCTGCAGGAGGCGTGGCAGTTCGGCCGCGGCGCCGGGCAGAAGGTCGCCGTCATCGACACCGGTGTCACGCCGCACCCGAGGTTTCCGCACCTGATACCCGGCGGCGACTATGTCATGGGCGGCGACGGCCTGTCGGACTGTGACGCCCACGGCACCATCGTCGCGTCGATGATCGGCGCGGCCCCGGCCAGCGGCGCGGCGGCCCCACCCGCGGGACCGCGCAAGCCGGTCACCATCCCCACCACCGAGCCGCCCCCCAAAGCGCCGCCGCCGCAGACGGTGACGCTGTCCCCCCTGCCGCAGACCATCACGATGGTGCCCCCTTCGCCGCCCGAGCAGAACGGGCCACCCGGCGCGGCGGTTCCGCCGGGACCGCAACCGGGCGCACCGGGCGCACCGGGCGCACCGGGGGCAGCCAACCACGGCGGTGGCACGGTGACGATTCCGAGCTACTCCGGTGGGGGACACGTCGTCACCATCGACAACCCGCGCCCGCAGGATCCGCCCAAGCCGGCGGGGCCGCCGCAGGCCCCGGACGCCTACAGCGGGATTGCCCCCGATGTCGACATCGTCTCGATCCGGCAGTCCAGTCAGGCCTTCGGCCTCAAAGACGCCTACACCGGCGATGAGGATCCGCAGACGCGGGCGAAGATCGACGACGTCGAGACCATGGCGCGGGCGATCGTGCACGCCGCCAACATGGGCGCTTCGGTGATCAACATCTCGGACGTGACCTGCATGAGCGCGCGCAACATCATCGACCAGCGCACGCTGGGCGCCGCGGTGCGTTACGCGGCGGTCGACAAGAACGCCGTCATCGTGGCCGCGGCCGGCGACACCAGCAAGAAGGACTGCAAGCAGAACCCCGCGTTCGATCCCATGCAGCCCCAGGATCCGCGCGATTGGAGCGGTGTCACCACGGTGGTGACGCCGTCCTGGTTCAGCGACTATGTCCTGACCGTCGGGGCGGTCGACACCGACGGTCGCCCGCTTACCCAAGGCGGTCAGGGGCAGGGTTCGACGAGTGTCGCCGGCCCGTGGGTGGGGATCGCCGCGCCCGGGACCGACGTCATCGGGCTCTCACCCCGGGACGACGCCCTGATCAACGCGATCGACGGCCCGGACAACACGCTGCTGGTGCCGGCCGGCACCAGCTTCTCGACAGCGATCGTGTCCGGCGTTGCCGCTCTGGTCCGAGCCAAATACCCGCAGCTATCGGCGTTCCAGGTCATCAACCGGTTGGAACACACCGCCAGGGCGCCGGCGCGCGGCGTGGATAACCAGGTCGGCCACGGCATCATCGACCCGGTAGCGGCGCTGACCTGGGACGTACCTGATGGTCCGGCAAAGCCGCCGCAGCAACTGTCGGCGCCTCTGAACCTTCCTAAACCGGCCCCGCGCCGCGATATGGTGCCAGTGTGGGTGGCCGCCGGAGGGCTAACCGGGGCACTACTGATCGCCGGGGCGGTGTTCGGTACAACAACGCTGATGAAGCGATCGCGGAAGCAGCAATAAGGGCGGAGCAGCAATAGCAATGAAGGCTCAGCGCAGTTTTGGGTTGTCTTTGTCGTGGTCGCGGGTGACTGCGGTGTTTCTGGTCGACATCTTGATACTGGTGGTCGCCAGTCACTGCCCGGAGTCGTGGCAAGGCGAACATCGCATCGCGTTCTGGGTGGGCGTCGGCCTCGCGGTGCTCGTCACGCTGCTGTCGTTGGTCACCCACCACGGCCTCACGGTGACCTCGGGGTTGGCCTCGTGGCTGTGGGACTGGTCCGCCGATCCCGGCTCCTCGCTGGCCGCGGGGTGCACGCCTGCGGTCGATTACCAGCGCAAGTTCGGACGCGACAAAGTGGGGGTCCGGGGGTATGAAGGCCGCCTGGTCACCGTCATCGCGGTGGACGGAGGTGAGGACGACCCGTCGGGGCGCCATCGCCATCGGACCTTGCCCGCCGCCACCCTGCTCGTGCAGGCAGTCGCGGCCGGCCTGCGGCAGTTCGATGTTCACCTCGACGGCATCGACATCGTCTCAGTGAAGGTTCGCCGCGGGGGCAACGCGGCCGAGCTGTCCAAACTGGATGACTGGGGTCCCGAGGAGTGGGCGCTGGTCGGTGACCAGCCTGCCTCGTATGTGCGCCGCACCTGGCTGGTATTGCGGATGAACCCGCAACGCAACGTCGCCGCGGTGGCGGCCCGCGATTCGCTCGCGTCGACGCTGGTGGCGGCGACCGAGCGGCTGGCCCAAGACCTCGACGGCCACCAGTGCGCGGCCCGGCCGTTGACCGCCGACGAGCTCGCCGAGGTCGACAAGGCCGTGCTCGCCGACCTGGAGCCGACGTGGAGCCGCCCCGGTTGGCGCCACCTCAAGCATTTCAACGGGTTCGCCACCAGCTTCTGGTTGACGCCGTCCGACGTCAACACCGAGACGCTGGAGGACCTCTTCCGGCCCGACACCGACGCCACCGTGCTGACGATCCGTCTCGTCAGTGAGGGTGGCCGACCGTACGTGTCGGCGTGGGTGCGCTACCACAGCGACGGCCGGCTGCCCAGGGAAGTCTCCGCGGGGCTCAACGGGCTCACGGGCCGCCAGTTGGCCGCGGTGCGCGCCAGCCTGCCCGCCCCCACGATCCGCTCGCCGCTGATCGTGCCAAGCCGTGCATTGCACGACGACGATGAGCTGGTCCTGTCTGTCGGTCAGGTGCCGGAGAGCTCAACGGGCGCGCCCGTTACGCGATGACGCGGTCGCAATCAACCGCTGAGGACGCCCGCAACGCACTGGTGGCCGGACTGCTGGCATCGGGTATCTCTGTCAACGGCCTGCAACCCAGCCACAACCCACAGGTTGCGTCGCAGATGTTCAACACCGCGACCACCCTGGATCCCGGCATGTGCGACGCGTGGCTGGCGCGGGTGCTGGCGGGGGAGCAGAGCATCGAGGTGCTCGCCGGAGCCTGGGCGACGGTCAGGACGTTCGGCTGGGAGACCCGCCGCCTCGGCGTCACGGATCTGCAGTTCCGTCCGGAGGTCTCCGACGGCCTGTTCCTGCGACTGGCGATCACCAGCGTGGAGTCGCTCGCGTGCACCTACGCCGCCGCCCTCGCCGAGGCGAAACGCTACGAGGAGGCGTCGAGGCTGCTGGACAGCGTAGAACCGCGCCACCCGTTCGAGGAGGAACTGTTCGACTACGTGCGGGGCGTGCTGTTCTTCCGCACCGGACGCTGGCCGGACGTGCTGCTGCAGTTTCCCGAGGGAAAGCAATGGCGTCAGCCCGAACTGAAGGCCGCGGGCGCGGCGATGGCCACCACCGCGCTGGCATCGCTGGGCGTCTTCGAGGAGGCCTTCCGGCGCGGCCAGGACGCCGTCGAGGGTGACCGGGTCCCGGGCGCGGCCAACATCGCGCTCTACACCCAGGGCATGTGCCTGCGGCACGTCGGACGCGAGGAAGAGGCCGTCGAGCTGCTGCGCCGGGTGTATTCGCGGGATCCGAAGTTCGCCCCGGCCCGGGAGGCGTTGGACAACCCCAACTATCGGCTGATACTGACCGACCCGGAGACGATCGAGGCCCGCACCGACCCGTGGGACCCGGACAGCGCGCCGACCCGGGCGCAGACCGAGGCCGCTCGCCACGCCGTAGAGGCCGCCCAATATCTGGCCGAAGGTGATGCCGAGCTCAACGCGATGCTGGGCATGGAACGGGCCAAGCGTGAAATCAAACTGATCAAGTCGACCACCAAGGTCAATCTGGCCCGCGCCAAGATGGGCCTCCCGGTGCCGGTGACCTCGCGGCACACCTTGCTGTTCGGGCCGCCGGGAACCGGCAAGACGTCGGTGGCGCGCGCTTTCTCCAAGCAACTGTGCGGGTTGACCGTGTTGCGCAAGCCGCTTGTGGTGGAGACGAGCCGCACCAAGCTGCTGGGCCGCTACATGGCCGACGCCGAGAAGAACACTGAGGAGATGCTCGAGGGGGCACTGGGCGGAGCGGTCTTCTTCGACGAGATGCACACCCTGCACGAGACGGGCTACTCCCAGGGCGACCCCTACGGCAACGCGATCATCAACACATTGCTGCTCTACATGGAGAATCATCGCGACGAACTCGTCGTCTTCGGCGCGGGCTATGCCAAGGCCATGGATAAGATGCTCGAGGTGAATCAGGGTCTGCGCCGGCGCTTTTCGACCGTCATCGAGTTCTTCAGCTACACCCCGGAAGAGCTTGTCGCACTGACAAAGCTGATGGGGCGGGAGAACGAGGACATCATCACCGACGCCGACGCCGAGGTGCTGTTGCCGTCGTACACCAGGTTCTACCTCGACGAGAGCTATTCGGAGGACGGGGACCTGATCCGCGGCATCGACACGCTCGGCAATGCCGGGTTTGTGCGAAACGTGGTGGAGAAGGCCCGCGACCACCGGAGCTTCCGCCTGGACGACGAGGACCTTGATGAGGTGCTGGCCAGCGATCTCACCGACTTCAGCCAGGCTCAGCTGATGCGATTCACGCAACTGACCCGCGAAGACCTCGCCGAGGGCCTCAGCGCGGCAGTCGCCGAGAAAAAGTCGGGTTAGCCCGTCTCTTCGCGCACGGCCCGGCCAGCTCATCGTTGCGTCGCGTGACCAGCGCTTCGCGAAAGCCGTTGCACACTCGTCGAATAACCAGACCCAGCCTCGCACTGGTGGCACCGAGGCGCAGGACGGACGGATATGACGGGCTTGCCGCTGCCCCGGTTCACGGGAGCATGAGTTTCTCTGTCTGGCAGCGATTTTGGCGAATCCACTGGGTAGCACCGAGGCGTCAGCGCAATGTGCCGCGACGTGGCGGTCAAGTGAATTGTTGCGACCGTGTCGCAGTTAGGCTTGACTCACCTACTCGCGGGTGCCACGATGTCTTTAGCAAGCACCTCGCTAGGTGAGGCGTCTGCACGGATACAGGCCACTGACCTCGAACGTCGAAAGACGCCCAGGGTCAGGACAGCTCTTCCCGGCTTAAGGGTTGAGCCCAAGTGGCTTCCGATTAGATTCGGATACGCCGTGTGGTGCCAAAGCTCTGACGAGAGGGGTGCGAAGCCCGGTTTTCGCGTCTGGGCTCTCCTCCCCGCGTGCGTGTTGTGGCATCCCCGTGTGCCCAGACCGTGAGGAGGTGAGAGCGAAATGAGTCCCGACGATAGTCCGTATCCGAGATCGATGACCGTTTCGTTGCGATCCGGCCTCGGCTCACTCTCCGCAGCCTAAATTCGCTCTCCCGCAGGGGTTCACCCGCACGCTCCCATTATTCGGGCGTGGGTTAGGCGCGCGCGCAAAGTGGCCGATGGAGTCGCCCAGTGACCCAAGGATTTGATTTCCGTGAGGAGAAGTCCCATGCCGTTTAAGATTACGCATCCAGCTACGGCTACGCGCCGTTTGACCGGGATCGGATCCGGCATGGGCGCACCGGGTGCGGTATCGCGTTTGATCGCAACGCGATTCAGTGTTCTTTCCGCCACTTACCGAGTGATGAGTACGCAAGTGATGGCCGTTCACGAGTATGCGGCCACCGAAATCGACAATAAGATCGCCGCTCGCCAGGGAGGGGGCTGACCATGACCGCAACGCTGGACTTCGCGATGCTTCCGCCCGAAATCAACTCGGGCCGCATGTATTCGGGGGCGGGTTCGGGCCCGATGCTGGCCGCGGCGTCAGCGTGGAAGGGCCTGGCCGCGGAACTGCGGTCCACCACCTTGTCGTACAGTTCGGTGCTCTCGGCGCTGACCGGCGAGGAGTGGCACGGACCGGCCGCGACGTCGATGGCGGCGGCGGCGACGCCGTATGTCGCCTGGATGGGCACGACGGCCGCGCAGGCCGAGCAGACCGCCGCCCGGGCCGAGGGCGCCGCGGCGGCGTACGAGGCGGCGTTCGCCGCCACCGTGCCACCGCCGGTGATCGCGGCGAACCGCGCGCAGTTGGTGACGCTGATTGCCACGAACATCGTGGGCCAGAACACCCCGGCGATCGCGGCCACCGAGGCGCAGTACGCCGAGATGTGGGCCCAGGACGCGGCGGCCATGTACGGCTACGCCGCTTCGTCGGCTGTTGCCACGCAATTGACTCAGTTCACCGAGCCGCAGCAGAACACGAGCTCCGGTGGCCTGGCGGCTCAGTCGGCGGCGGTCAGCCAGGCCGCGGCGACCCCGGCCGGCACGCAGCAATCCACGCTGACACAGCTGATGTCGGCGCTGCCTACCACGCTGCAGAATCTTGCTTCGCCTGCGTCGTCCTGCTCCCCGGCGTCTGGGCTCGACGGCGTTCTCACCGGACTGGGGGGGTGGAACCCGTTCGCCGCGGGGTCGGCGACGGACACGACAGGCCTGAACGGCTTGCTGAACCTTTTCGGCTCCAACACGGCGTTCGGGCAGTTCATGAATGCCAATATCTGGAACACCATCTTCTCGTCCGGCTTCTACATGCCCAGCAACACCATGGCTCCGTTCCTGGGTCTGTTGGGCGCGCAAACTGCGGGCAATGCGGTGGGTGACGCCGCCGGGCAGGCCGCCACGGGAGCGTTGGGCGAGGCCCTGGCACCGGTCGGCGGCATCGGCGGTCTGGGCAGCGCCGTCTCGGGCGGCCTGGGCCACGGGTCCATCATCGGCCCGCTGTCGGTGCCACCGAGCTGGACCGCGCCCGCGGCGCTGGCCAGCCCGCTGAGCTCCACGCTGGGCGGCACGCCGATGATCGCGCCTCCCGCCATGGCGGCGGGGATGCCCGGAATGCCGATTAACAGCATGGGCGGCCAAGCGTACGGACGCGCCATGCCCCAATACGGCTTCCGGCCCACCTTTGTGGCACGCCCACCCGCCGCCGGATAACGCCGCTCGGGGTTCGCGCCTCTGCCGCGGCGGCGCCGGCCCGGAGTGGAATCCGGCCGAGACGTTCCCGGCCGCTTCCTTACCATGCCTGCGGCCGCCGTGCGTCGAGACCTCACCGCCGGCGAAACAGCCCAGTGTGCTCTCCGCAACACCGTGATCATGCCGCTGGCCCGGGCGGCACCGCCTAGACGCGACGTTGACCACCACGAACAGGTCGTATTCGCCTCACAGGAAACTTCCAGTAGCTAATCAGCGCCGTGGCAGTTTAACCCGTCTAATCTTCTTGATGAAATTTAGGAGAACACATGTCGATTGGCTACCAGTTCGGCGATGTCGATGCCCACGGCGCCACAATTCGGGCTCACGCGGCCGCGCTGGAGGCTGAGCACCGGGCCGAGCAGGCCAACGCCCACGGCCAGAAGGTGCAACCGCGGGCAGCAACATGGCCGACACCGACAGTGCTGCGGCTCGAGCTGGGCGTGAACGCACTCCACGCGCGAATGGAAGCGAACGGCGCAGACCGGCAGAGACGCCGAAGTCGACATACTTAGTGCTCTCCTGCGCTATTGATAAGTTGCGGTATAACCAAGATCATTTCCGGTGCAATAGGGGGTGTTTAGGGCCCGCGATCGAAGCATTAATTCAAGTCTCGAAAGCAGATGCGACCGGCACAGGTGCCGTTGTCCTGCAGATTAATTTCTATTAATTCTGTAGGTTGGCTATGCCATTTCCACGAGCATTTGCTAGAAAGCGCATTTCAAGCTCTTGAACACTGAGCCTGCTTGGGAGTGCGTTAGCTACAAGTAAGAGGCCTCACACGACGCAAGACCGGTCATGACATTTATTTTTAACGTTCGCATTACCGGATCGGAACGCGAGGTAGATACACTTTTGTCACCATGCCCGCTACTCGGTAGGGGCAGAAACACGTGGCTTCGATAGTGAATTTAATGAGTTTGTTTGAAATACCTGCGCGGTTGGGCGCGGAGCAACCAAGCCGTACTTACCATGACGGCCACCGAGGGGACCGGAGGTACTAGATGTTTGATTTCGGGGCGCTACCGCCTGAGATCAATTCCGGACGGATGTATGTCGGCGCGGGATCGGGGCCGATGCTGGCCGCCGCGGCCGCCTGGGACGACTTGGCCGCCGAGTTGCAGTCCACCGGTGCGTCGTACAGCTCGACCATCGAGAGTTTGGCGACGGGGCCGTGGACGGGCCCGTCGTCGATAGCGATGGCGGCCGCGGCCGCACCCTACGTGGCCTGGATCAACTCGACCGGAGCGCAGGCCGAGCAAGCCGGCACGCAAGCCAAGCTCGCCGCGGCAGCCTACGAGACGGCGTTTGCGGCTACCGTGCCCCCGCCGGTCATTGCAGCCAACCGCGCCCTGCTCGCGGCGTTGATCGCGACCAACATTCTGGGCCAGAACACGCCGGCGATCGCGGCCACCGAAGCGCAATACATGGAGATGTGGGCGCAGGACGCGGCCGCCATGTACGCGTACGCCAGCTCCTCGTCGTTGGCGACCCAGCTGCAAACGTTCCTGGAGCCGCCGCAGACGACCAGCAACTCGGCCGGCGCCACGCAAGCCGCCGCGGTTTCCCAGTCCAGCGGCCAGAGCGGCCTGAACATCGGCACCCAGTTGTCCCAGCTGATCAACTCCGTCCCGAGTGCGCTGCAAAGCCTTTCGGCAACCAACGCCGCGACGTCGACGGCGTCGGGAATATCCTTGCCGGCGACGGTGCCCGACGTCCTGACCAACTGGAACACCATCTGGTCGACCGTTACCGGCGTGTTCTCTCCCCAGTCGTGGGCCACCATCCCCGGTGGGCCGTTCCTGTCATTCGGGCAGACATACGCCTGGGCCCAAAACGGGCAGGGCGCCGCCGCCTACCTCTCGGGCCCGAAGTTCATCTCCGGGGCGTTGGCGCCGCTGACCCAAGGCGCCGGCGCCGTCAAGCCGATGCTGAGCTCCGCCATCGGCGGCGGGCAGGTCTCGGGGTCGATGGGCAAAGCGGCCCTAGTCGGAAGCATGTCGGTGCCGCAGGGCTGGACCCAGGAAGCGCCGGCGATCAGAACGCTCGCCCAGATGCTGCCCGCCAACTTGGCGGCCGCCCCGGAGGCGTCACTGGCCGGCGAGGCCGGCGTCTTCAGCCAGATGGGCCTGTCCAGCCTGGCCGGACGCGCGGTTGCGGCCGGCGCAACGTACTCGTCCGGCGGAAGCGCGGCGGCAGGTTCGCTGGGCGGTGTCATCCAGGCCGAGGCCGCGACGGCAACCATCATCGTGATACCGGCGCTCGAAGACTGACCGACGTGATGACGCACAGCAGCCCGACACAGACCACCCGAACGCGCGCCACCAGGTAAGGGGTAGAGACATGTTTTACGGAGCGTTTCCGCCGGAGTTCAACTCCGGCCGGATGTATGCCGGTCCGGGATCGGAGTCGATGCTGGCCGCCGCGGCGGCCTGGGAGGGGCTGGCGAGCGAATTACAGTCGACCGTTTCGTCGTATTCCTCAGTCATCGACACATTGAGCAGTGGGCCGTGGGTGGGTCCGTCGTCGATGAGCATGGTGGCCGCGGTCACGCCGTACTTGGCTTGGATGCAGCAGACCGCCGCCCAGGCTGCGCAAACCGCGAGCCAGGCCACCGCGGCGGCCACCGCCTACCAGGAGGCGTTCGCCGCGACCGTGCCGCCGCCGGAGATCGCGGCCAACCGCACCCAACTGGCGACGCTGGTCGCGACGAACCTCTTCGGGCAGAACACCGCGGCCATCGCGGCCACTGAGGCCCAGTACGCCGACATGTGGGCCCAGGACGCGGTGGCGATGGACAACTACCTCGCCGAGTCGGAGGCCGCCACCACCCAGCTGACCACGTTCACCGAGCCACCGAACACCACCAACGGCACGGCCGGGACGACGCAGGCGGCCGCGGTGAGCACGGCATCCACCACCCCGGCCGCCAACGTGGCGTCAACCCTCACTTCGATCATTCCCACCTTCACTCCGGAGCCGGGGGCACTGGGATATCTTGCCGGGCTGGCCAACTCGTATACCGCTTTCGCGAAAAATTTGTTGAACACCGTTCCGAACGGGGCTACCTGGTACACGGATCTGTACAACGCCCTCAAAGTTCCAATCGGCCTGACCACGCAGTACAACGACATCGGGCTGCTGATCAACTTTCCCGTGTCGCAGTGGCTCAAGTTTTCCCCGCCGGCCGCCTATGGCGCGCTCCCGAAGGACGCCCTCGGTGCCGGGCTCGGGGCGTTGGGCTTCGGGCGCGGGACACTGTACAACGCGGTCAGCCCGGTGGGGGCAAGTATGGCTCGGGGCACCTTGGTCGGATCCCTGACCGTTCCGCCGAGCTGGGCGGCGAACACCCCGGCCGTCCAGATGGTCGCCTCCGCGTTGTCGGCCGCCGGGCCGGATGCGGTGCCGGCGGCCGCGCTCGGCGAGGGCGGGCTGCTCAGCTCGATGTCGGTGGCCGGAATGCTCGGTAGCGCCCTCGGCGCGGGTGCTCCGACCGTGGCGAAAAGCGGCACCCGAAGCCGTCTCACCCCGCTCAAAGACCTCAAGGGCGGCACTTCGCCGGAGAAACTCAAGCAGGTGGTGGCACAAATTTCGGAGAAGCCCGAGAGCGTGCAGCACCACAATGTCGACCAAGAAGGTCTCGACGCGCTGCTCGAGCAATTGTCGAAGAAACCCGGAATTCACGCGGTGCATCTGAAGAAAGGCAACAAGCCACAGGTCGTGCCCTCGGATGCGCAGCTGGGGTAGGGGCAACCACAATCGGAAGTATGGTGTGTTATGAAATCACTGGTGGCGCTGCTCGGCATTTCCGCGGTGATTGGCTTCGCGGCACCCGCGTATGCCGATCCTCCTCCCGTCCCGGACGGTGACGACGGAGGCTTCCTCGCCGCACTGCACACGGCCGGCATCAGCTATTCCAACCCCGATGCGGCGGTCGCGGCCGGCCGAGCGGTGTGCTCGTGCTTGAACAACGGCGAGTCGGGTCTGGAGTTGGTCCACGACGTGAAAAGCCACAATCCCGGCTTCGACATGGAGATGGCATCGAATTTCGCTATGATCGCGGCGAAATTCTATTGCCCGCACCAACTTTCGAAGGCCTGACACCAGGCGGTAAGAAAGCTCGAGTTTTGAGAATTGTCCCGACGCTCATCGGCGTTTCCGTCATGGTCGCGCTCGCCTCGCCTGCGTCTGGCGAGCCGACCGCAAATGGGCCTGACGACGCGGGCTTTCTCGCGTCGCTGCGGAGTGCGGGTCTCACCTACACGGATTCGGGTCGTGCCATCGCTTTCGCCAAGGCGGTATGTGGGTCGATGGGAAAAGGCGAGATGGGCCCACAACTGATCAGCGAACTGCAAACCGATAATCCCGCCCTGACCACCGATCACGCCGCCTCGTTCGTTGCGCTTTCGGCGACGTATTACTGCCCCGAGCAACTCAACAAACGATAGGAATTGCGCGAAGGTTCCGCACGCGTGGCCGCGAAGCGACTGGCTGGGCCCGGGTCTACCTTTTGTTCACCTACTTTTGGTTGGCTGCCGCAATAGCACCGCGCCAGAGCGGATACAGACGCCATCGGCCTGGCTGTCGGGGGAGGGAGTGCTTCAAGTGGAGACACTGAGCGTCGCGGATTTCGCACTCCGACTTGCCGTCGGGGTGGGTTGTGGCGCCCTCATCGGGATGGAGCGGCAGTGGCGGGCGCGCAGGGCCGGCCTACGTACCAACGCGCTGGTCGCCGGCGGCGCGACGTTGTTCGTGCTGTACGCAGCCGCGACCACGGACACCAGCCCCACCAGAGTGGCGTCCTACGTGGTGTCGGGCATCGGCTTCCTCGGCGGTGGGGTGATCCTGCGCGAGGGGGTCAACGTCCGGGGCCTCAACACCGCGGCCACCCTCTGGTGCTCGGCCGCGATCGGTGTGCTGGCCGCTTCCGGGCATCCGGTCTTCGCGCTGATCGGCACCGCCACCGTCATCGCCATCCACGTCGTCGGGCGCCCGCTCGGCCGGCTCATCGACCGCGACAACATCGGCGACGAAGACGAGAGCCTGCAGCCCTATCTGGTGCAGGTGATCTGCCGTCCGAAATCCGAGAAGTACGCGCGCGCCCAGATCGTGCAGCACGCCAGCAGCAACGACATCACGTTGCGCGGCATCCACACCGGCCACGCGAGCGACGACGAGATCACCCTGACCGCGCATGTGCTGATGGACGGTCACACGCCGGCCCGCCTCGAGCGGTTGGTGGCGGAGCTATCCCTGCAACCGGGCGTTCGCGCGGTCCAGTGGTACGCCGGTGACAAAGCTCAGTCGGACTGAGCATCGCCGCCGTCAGGGGCGGGCCTGCAACTCCGGTGCGGCCGCGGCCAGCAAGTCGGCACGGTTGCCGGTCAGCGGGGGATAGATCCGCCGGGTATTGATCGTCTGCTTGGTGGCTTTGGCCGCCGCGCCGCTCGAAGCCACCACCCGGTCCCACCCTTCGGTATAGAGCGCGCCGGCCGGGCCGAGGTCGAGAACCGTGACATACCAAGGAATACGAAGTGCCAGCATCGGCTCGCCGAACAAGTCGCTGATCACGTTGTAGCCGGCATAGCGGCCCATCGGGCGGCCATGCTGGCACGACATCACCGACAAATGTTCGTCGTCCATGTGGGCGGCCGCGACGTCGCCCGCAGCAAACACCCCCGGCACCCCTATCACCCGCAAATAGTCATCGACCGGCACCCGGCCAAGCCGGTCGCGTGCCACCGGCAGCTGCTCGGTCAGCGGGCTGGCATGCATGCCCGCGCACCACACCACCGTGGCCGCCTCGAGGTGCTCACCCGAGGCCAGCGATACACCGCGCTCGCTCACCCCGGTGATGCTCGCCGCTGTTCTGATCTCCACGCCGTTGGCTGCCAGTGCCTGTTCGATCAGCGGACGCGCCGAGGGACCCATGTCGGAGCCGACGCCGATGCGGTCGAAAAGAACCACCCGGGGGGTGACGTTGTTGGCTGCGAACTGCTGACGCAACCTGCGCGGCAATTCGCAGGCGATCTCGATACCGGTCAGCCCGGCGCCGACCACGACGACCGTACCCGCCGCCGGGGTGGGCGGAGCGTCGGCAAGCCGCCGTAGGTGGTTTTGTAGCGCAACGGCGCCGTCATAGGTGTCGACGTCAAAGCCGCACTCCCGCAGGCCGGGTACGGCGGGTTTGAATACGTGGCTGCCCGATGCCAGCACCAGCCGGTCGTAGCAGTGGGTGGCACCGCTGGATGTGACGAGGGTGCGAGCGTCGGTGTCGATCGCCGTCACTTCGGCGGCGATGTGCGCAACGCCGACCGGGTCGAGCAGGTCGGCCAGTGGGATGCGGCAGGCGCTGAGGTCGGCCTCGTAGTTGCGCACGCGAATGTCGTGAAACGGTTTGGCGCTCAGCACCGTGACAGTGACCGCTGCCGCCGGGACCGCGAGCTCGTCGAGCCGGCGGGCCGCACCGAGTGCCGCCCAGAGGCCGGCGAACCCGCAGCCGACAACCACCACGACGGTCAATTGCTCAACACCCGGTCTTGGGCGCGTGAGCTTCGCGCGATATCCCTGTCATCAGCCCCACAATTTCTCGCGGCTATCGGCGGACCGCCGCAAAGTCGTAGGGGATGATATTGCTGCACGACGGCGCCGTCATAAGTGTCACTGTCCAAACGAAAGCTTGCAGGCTGCTTGCGAGAAAACCCTAGTTGATTTACCGCATCGGGGCGATAGATGCCGCTGGCTGCCGGAGCCTGTTGGACTAACGGGCGCGCGGGACGACAATCGTGTTCGTGGTAAGGAGGATTCGATGATCGAAATGCTGGAGGGCATGCCAGAAGGGGTGACCGGCATTCGGGTGTCGGGCCGGCTGCGAGGTGACGAACTTCGCGAGATCGAGCCGACGATGCAGGATCTGCTGAAAGCCGGCGACATCAGGATCGTGGAGGTCATCGCCTCCGATTACGAGGGCTTTGGGCCCGGCGGGCTGGTCGAGGATCTGAAACTGGGCTTCGGCACCGTGCTGCCACATTATTCGGCCTTCAAGCGCATCGCCATAGTGTCCGACAAGGAATGGGTCGCCCACACCCTGCACGCGTTGGCGTGGTTGGTTCCCGGCGAACTGGCGGTGTTCGGCCTGGACGAGCTTGATCGCGCCAAGGAGTGGGCCGCCGGTTGACCGGCCCCGCAGCGCGGACCAAGGCGACATGCGCGTACGGCGGGCCGTCGTAGTCTTATGACCGTGAGTTCGAGTTTCTGGTTCGCGCTGCCCCCGCAATTGCGGGACCCGGTGCTGTTCGCCATTCCCTTCTTTGTGTTGCTGCTGACGCTGGAATGGACGGCGGCCCGCAAGCTGGAACGCCTCGAGGCCGCCACGCCACGGCCCGCGTCCGGGGCGCACCTCACCCGCGACTCGGTGGCCAGCATTTCGATGGGGCTGGTCTCGGTAGCCACCACCGCCGGATGGAAAAGCCTGGCCCTGTTCGGCTACGCCGGCATCTTCGCCTACCTGGCGCCGTGGCACCTCTCGCCCGCCTGGTGGTACACCTGGGTCATCGCGCTCGTCGGTGTCGACCTGCTCTACTACTGCTACCACCGCATCGCTCATCGCGTGCGCCTGATCTGGGCGACGCACCAGGCCCACCACTCCAGCGAGTACTACAACCTGGCCACCGCGCTGCGCCAGAAGTGGAACAACAGCGGCGAGGTCCTGATGTGGGTCCCATTGCCGCTGCTGGGAGTTCCGCCCTGGATGGTTTTCTTCAGTTTTTCGGTGAGCCTGATCTACCAGTTCTGGATACACACCGAGCGAATCGGCAAATTGCCACGGCCGTTCGAGTTCGTCTTCAACACCCCGTCGCACCACCGGGTGCACCACGGCATCGACCGAATCTATCTCGACAAAAACTACGGCGGCATCCTCATCGTCTGGGACCGGCTGTTCGGCAGCTTCCAGCCCGAGCTCTTCCGGCCGCATTACGGCCTGACCAAGCAGGTCGACACGTTCAACATCTGGAAGTTGCAGACCCGCGAATACGTGGCTATCGCGCGTGACTGGCGCTCGGCGAGCCGGCTGCGCGATCGGCTGGGCTATGTCTTTGGACCACCGGGGTGGGCGCCGCACCCGACGGGCGCCGTCGGGGCGGCCGTCCCGCTGGCGACGTCGGGATAACGTCGCGGTAACGCGGGGGCGGGGCGGCGCGAAAAACTCCTACATGGAGGTGAGCTACGCAGTAACGTCAACTTTGGTCGCCCTGTTCGACTCGACGGATCGGAGTTCATGGTGCGCCGGCTGATAATACGCGCATTCGCCGCGTCGATCGCCGTCACGACACTCGCGTCCTGGCTGTCGCCCGGTACGGCCAGAGCGGAATCAACCCTGGTGTTTCCCGGCATGGAGATCCTCCAAGGCAACCACCTGTGCACGTTGGGCTACGTCGACCCGGCACAAAGAGTCGCGTTCGCGGCGGGGCACTGCCGGGGCGGCGAGGGAGCGGTCACCGACAAGGACCACAAGATCATCGGCCATATGGCGGCCTTCCGGGACAGCACGCCCAGCGGGACCGTCGTGGCCACCGATCAGCAGATCAGCGACTACGAGGCAATCGTGCTGGACAACAACGTGGCGGCGAACAACATCCTGCCGGGCGGACGCCAGCTGATGTTGGCGCCTAACGTGGCGCTTTCACCAGGACAGGCGGTCTGCCATTTCGGCGTGAGCACCGGCGAGACCTGCGGGACGGTAGAGAGCGTCAACAACGGGTGGTTCACCATGTCCCACGGCGTGCTCAGCCGCAACGGCGACTCGGGCGGACCCGTCTACCTGGCTCCGCCGAACGGCCCCGGGCAACTCGTCGGGATCTTCAACAGCATGTGGGGGGACCTTCCTGCGGCGGTGTCCTGGCCGGCCGCCTCGGAGCAGGTCCGCGAGGATCTCGGAATCCCAAAAGGCGCGCCCCCAGGTCCACTTACGCCGCAGCGCTCGTCGCAGCCAGCCTGAACACCGGGATCGTCGGAGCGGCGGCCCGCAGCTGCTCGTCGCTGCTGTCCGGTGTCAACCCGCCTACGTAGTCTTTGACCTGCCGATACCACCTGGCCAGGTAGGCCCTCAGCACCTCGGGCTTGACCGCGTCGTCGACCTCGCTGACGCGAGCGCGCTGGCGCCGCCAGCGCGGGCCCACCTCGACGACGCCCGCGGCCCTGACGTTGCGCACCCATTGCGTGTTGCCGCGGGGTGCGACGACGTAGTCGACGCCATCGATAGTCAGCAGGTTGATCACCACCGCCCGCTGCTTTCCGCTCTTGCGGCCCCGGACGCGCAACGCACGGGTCCCGGCGATGCTGATCCCCAGGTCGGCCAGCCAGCGGATTACCGCGTTGGCGGCCCGCTCAACCCGGTTCGGTTCGTCGTATCGGGTGGTCATGGCACGTCCTTTCGCGATTCGCCACCTTGGTAGAGAGCACCGCTCTCGTAATGGTCAGGCTGCCACATCGTCCGCCGAAAAACAAGAGCAGTGATCTCGGTTGTGCGAGACTTGCGACGTGGGCAAACGCCAGGAGTCGCGGGAGCAGATCGAGGTGCGAATCGTCGAACTCGGGCGCCGCCAGCTGGTGGATCGCGGCGCTGCCGGGCTGTCGGTCCGGGCGATCGCCCGTGACCTGGGCTTGGTTTCCTCGGCGGTGTACCGATACGTGTCCAGCCGCGACGAACTGCTGACCCTGCTGCTCGTCGACGCCTATTCCGACCTGGCCGACGCCGTGGACAGGGCCCGCGAGACGGTGGGCGACCCGTGGACTGACGATGTCATCGCCATCGCGCGGGCGACACGGCAATGGGCGCTCGCACACCCGGCGCGCTGGGCCCTGCTGTACGGCACTCCGGTTCCGGGGTATCACGCACCGGCGGAGCGCACGGTCGCCGTCGGCACCCGGGTCGTCGGCGCGTTCCTCGACGCCGTGGCCGCCGGGATCACCACCGGAGACATCCGCTTAACCAATGATGTTGCCCCGCAACCGATGTCATCGGACTTCGAACGGCTTCGTCAGGAATTCGGATTCCCCGGCGACGACCAGGTGCTCACCAAGTGCTTCTTGCTGTTTGCCGGTGTGATGGGCGCGATCAGCCTGGAGGTGTTCGGCCAATACGGTGCCGACACGCTGACCGACGCCGATCCGCTGTTCGACGCCCAGCTTCGGTTGCTGGTCGGTGTGCTGAGCCAGCACTGACGGGTGAATTAGAACGTGTTCAGCCGGCCCTTCGGTGCCCCGCTCGGCCGACCCTGGCAAAGCCAGCCCTACCCTTTCTGGTAGCCGCCCGACTCGGCTATCCTGCGAGGCGATGACCGTCTCCCTGCAATCGCCGACGCAGATCGCGTGGGTCACTTCCGACATGGATGCCACCGAAACGGCCCTCACCGGCTTGTTAGGCGTCCGGAAGTGGGTGCAGATACCCGACGTGCACTTTGCTCCGCAGACATGCAGCTACCGTGGCAAGCCCGCCGATTTCGTAGCCACCATCTCACTGAGCTATCTCGGCGACATGCAACTGGAGCTCATCACCCCGGTCCGCGGGGAGAACATCTATAGTGACTTCCTGCGGGAATCGGGGCCGGGGTTGCATCACATCTGCATCGAGGCGCAAACCCCGGAGCGATTCGACGCGGCGTTGCGTGAGGCGGCCGAGCAAGGCGCCCCCGTGGTGCAGCAGGGCCTGATGCCCGGCGGGCTCCAATTCGCCTACGTGTCGGCGCCCGAGGCAGGAGTGCCGTTCGTCGAGATCGCCTACGTCCCGCCCGAGATGAGGGCGTTCTACGACTACATCAAACAGGAGCAGCGGTGAACACCGAGATCCCGGCAACAGTCAGCGCTGACGACGTGACGTCGTGGTCGGATGACGTCGACGTGGTGGTGATCGGTTTCGGCATCGCAGGGGGCTGTGCGGCGGTCAGCGCGGCCGCCGCCGGCGCGCGGGTGCTGGTGCTGGAGCGCGCCGCCGCGGCAGGCGGCACGACTTCGCTTGCGGGAGGACACTTTTACCTCGGTGGCGGCACCGCCGTCCAGCAGGCGACCGGCCACCCCGACTCGCCCGAGGAGATGTACAAGTATCTGGTCGCCGTCTCGCGCGAGCCGGACCACGCCAAGATCAGTGCCTACTGCGAAGGCAGCGTCGAGCATTTCGACTGGCTAGAGGACCTGGGTTTTCAATTCGAGCGCAGCTATTTCCCGGGAAAGGCGGTTATCCAGCCCAACACCGAAGGGTTGATGTTCACCGGCAACGAGTAGGTGTGGCCGTTTCTGGAAATGGCGAAGCCGGCACCACGCGGCCACAAGGTGCCCGTACCCGGGGACACGGGCGGAGCCAGCATGGTGATCGAACTGCTGTTGAAGCGCGCCGCGAGCCTGGGGGTAAAGATCCGGTACGAGACCGGTGCCACCCAGCTCATCACCAACGGCGCCGGCGCGGTGGCCGGTGTGCTGTGGAAGCAGTTCTCCGAAACCGGTGCCATCAAAGCAAAGTCGGTCATCATCGCTGCGGGGGGATTCGTGATGAATCCGGATATGGTTGCCGAATACACCCCAAAACTCGCCGAGAAGCCGTTCGTGCTCGGCAACACCTACGACGACGGCCTTGGCATCCGGATGGGTGTGTCCGCCGGCGGCGCCATGCAGCACATGGATCAGATCTTCATCACGGCCCCGCCTTACCCGCCGTCGATCCTGCTCACCGGGATCATTGTCAACAAGCTGGGGCAGCGGTTCGTCGCCGAAGACTCCTACCATTCCCGCACCGCCGGGTTCGTCATGGAGCAGCCGGACAGTGCCGCGTACCTCATCGTCGACGAGGCGCACCTGGAGCACCCGAAGATGCCGCTGGTCCCGTTGATCGACGGCTGGGAAACCGTCGAGGAGATGGAAGCTGCGCTCGGCATTCCGGAGGGCAACCTCGCGGCCACGCTCGACCGGTACAACGCCCACGCCGCACGCGGCGAGGACCCCGACTTCCACAAGCAACCGGAATTCCTTGCGCCGCAGGACAAAGGACCGTGGGGTGCGTTCGACATGTCACTGGGCAAGGCGATGTACGCCGGATTCACCATTGGCGGGCTGGCCGTCACCGTCGACGGCGAGGTGCGGCGCGCCGACGGCACCGTCATCCCTGGGCTGTACGCGGCGGGAGCGTGCGCGTCCAACATTGCCCAGGACGGCAAGGGCTACGCCAGCGGCACGCAGCTGGGGGAGGGCTCGTTCTTCGGGCGCCGCGCCGGAGCGCACGCGGCCGGAAGGGCCGGGGGCGCGTCGGGACACAGCGCCGGAGCGCACGCGGCGCGCAGGGCCGGGTCCAGTTAGACCCGCGCGGGCTCCTTCTCCTCTTGCACGGGGCCCAGCCGCCACGGGCCGCCGCCGAGCAGACGGAGCTCCTGCTCGTGGTGCTGCTCGACGGTGGGCCGGTGACTGACGCTGACCACGACGCAGTCCGGCAATTCGGTGCGCAGCAGGTGGTATAGCGCGTACTCAAGCCCCTCGTCGAGCGCAGAGGTGGCCTCGTCCAGGAATACGGCCTTCGGTTTGGTGAGCAGGATGCGTGCAAAGGCCACGCGCTGCTGCTCGCCGGGGGAGAGCACGCGGGCCCAATCCCGTTCCTCGTCGAGCCGGTTGATCAGCGGCGCCAGCGACACCTTGTTCAACACGTCGCGCAGTTCGCCATCGGAGATGCCGTCCGGCGAGTTCGGGTAGCAGACCACTGTGCGCAAGCTGCCCAGTGGGACATACGGCAACTGCGACAGGAACATCGTCGCGTTATCGCCCTCGGGACAGCACAGCGTCCCCGACGCGAACGGCCACAATTCGGCCAGGCTGCGCAGCAACGTCGTCTTGCCGGCCCCGGAGCGCCCCGTGATGACCAGCGAGTCGCCGTCGTCCAACTGCACGTCCAGCGGGTCGATCAACCGGTCCCCGGCGGGCGTGCGCACTTCGACATCGCGAAGCTCAACGGCCGTTTCTTCGCTCGGTTTCACCAGCATGGTCGGCAGGGCGCGGCCTCGCTCGTTGGCGTCGACCAGCCCGTGCAACCGGATGATCGCCGCCCGGAACGCCGCAAACGCGTCGTAGTTGTTGCGGAAGAACGACAGCGAGTCCTGGATGTTGCCGAATGCCGTCGCGCTCTGACCGACATCGCCGAAGTCGATCCGGCCGGCGAACAGCCGCGGCGCCTGAATGACCCACGGCAGCGGCACGATGGCCTGCGACACAGACCAGTTCCAGCTATTGAAGATGATGGTGCGTCGCACGAAGTTGCGGTAGTTGTCGATGATCGGGGTGAACCGACGCCACAGCTGCGCCCGCTCGACTCGCTCACCGCGGTAGAAGCCCACCGCCTCCGCGGCATCCCGCAATCGGACCAGCGCGTAACGAAATGCGGCGTTGAGTTTCTCGTTGTTGAAGCTGAGCGCAATCAGTGGGTGGCCCAACCAGATTGCGACCACCGTCGCGACCAGAACATAGACCAGGACGGTGAGGAACATGGCGCGGGGCACCTCGATGCCCAGAATGTCCAGGTTTCCGGACAACTGCCACAAGATTGCCGCGAACGAGATCACGGAAGCCACCGCGTTGACGGCCCCGAACAGCAAGGTGCTGCCCGTGCCGTTGGACGGGATGTTCGGGGTGCCGCCGGCATTGGCGGTGAAGATGTCGATGTCCTGCTGGATACGCTGGTCGGGGTTGTCGATAGTGTTGTCGATGAACAGGTCTCGGTAGTAGGCCCTGCCGTCGAGCCAGTCATCGGTCAGGTGGGCGGTCAGCCAGATGCGCCACGCGATGATGAACCGCTGCGTCAGATAGATATCGATCATGAACCGGATGACGTACAGCACCGCCAGCACGCTGAAGATCGCGATCGACATCCAAAAGCCATGGATACCAGACTGTTTGACGTTGGCGTCGTCGGCTGCGATGCCTTGCACCGCCTTCTGGACCGCCGTGTACAGGTCATTGCCCTGGTAGCTGAGCAACACCACGAGACGCACCGACAGCAGCACCGACAGCAGCAGCACGCCCAGCATCAGCCAGACGCGCACACTGTCCGCCCCGACGAAGTATCCGCGGGTGATTCGCCAGAATTGCCGCCCCCACGGTGTGAGGTACCTGAAGATCAGCAGGGCGGCGAAGAGACAGATGGCGCTGACAAGCCACGCGATGCCAACCCAGCGCAAGGACTCCACGGGTGCCGCCGACCAGTCGATCGATGGCTTGAACGGCTTCGGGCCCATGGTCGATGTCTCCTTCACGTCGAGCGGGACTGCCCTTGCACATCAAATCCTCCGGCGAAGGTACCCGAAGGCGGTGGATAGGCTGCGGCTATGAGTACCGACGCCGTCTCGACCCAGACATTCCACGCCGGCCGGCTCATCGCTCGCCGCCTGCGGGCCAGCGGTGTCGACACGCTCTTCACGTTGTCGGGCGGCCACCTGTTTTCCATCTACGACGGCTGCCGTGACGAGGGCATCCGCCTGATCGACACCCGCCACGAGCAGACCGCCGCCTTCGCCGCGGAGGGCTGGTCGAAGGTGACGCGGGTGCCCGGCGTGGCCGCGCTCACCGCCGGCCCGGGCGTGACCAACGGGATGAGCGCGATGGCGGCCGCGCAGCAGAACCAGTCGCCTCTGGTGGTGCTCGGCGGCCGGGCGCCCGCGGGGCGGTGGGGCATGGGCTCGCTGCAGGAGATCGACCATGTGCCGTTTGTGGCGCCCCTGACTCGCTTCGCCGCCACGGCGGAGTCGCCCGACGCCGCCGGCCCGCTGGTCGACGAGGCCCTGCGCGCGGCCGTCGGCGCGCCGTCGGGTGTGGCGTTCGTCGACTTCCCGATGGACCATGTGTTCTCGATGGCGGAGGATCCGGGTCGCCCCGGCGCTCTCACGGGCCTGCCGCCGGCCCCGGCTCCGGACGGCTCGGATGACCATGCCCTGGAACGGGCGGCCGATCTGCTGGCGGCGGCGCGCCGACCGGTGATCATGGCGGGCACCAACGTCTGGTGGGGGCACGGGGAGGCGGCGCTGCTTCGCCTCGCCGAGCAATGCCATATCCCGGTGCTGATGAACGGGATGGCCCGCGGCACGGTGCCGGCCGACCATCCGTTGGCCTTCTCGAGGGTGCGGGGTAAAGCGTTGAGCGAGGCCGACGTTGCCCTCATCGTCGGCGTGCCGATGGACTTCCGGCTGGGCTTCGGCGGGGTATTCGGGTCGCAGACCCGGCTCGTCGTCGCGGACCGCGTCGAGCCCGAGCGCAAACACCCACGTCCGGTAGAGGCCGAGCTCTACGGCGACCTCACGTCGACCCTGTCGGCGCTGGCCGGCGCGGGTGGGGGCGACCATCACGACTGGGTCGACGAACTCCGGACGGCCGAGACCGCGGCGCGGGGCCTGGAGAAGGCCGAGCTGGGCGACGACCGGATCCCGCTGCATCCGATGCGGGTGTACGCCGAGCTGGCGCCGATGCTGGACCGGGACGCCGTCGTCGTCATCGACGCCGGCGATTTCGGGTCGTACGCCGGCCGCGTGATCGACAGCTACCTGCCGGGCTGCTGGCTGGACAGCGGCCCCTTCGGCTGCCTCGGTTCGGGACCCGGGTACGCGCTGGCCGCGAAGCTCGCCCGACCGGACCGCCAGGTGGTCCTGCTGCAGGGGGACGGTGCATTCGGCTTCAGCGGCATGGAATGGGACACATTGGTGCGGCACGACGTTCCGGTCGTGTCGGTGATCGGCAACAACGGAATCTGGGCCCTGGAAAAGCACCCCATGGAGGCGTTGTACGGCTATTCGGTGGTCGCGGAGTTGCGACCGGGCACGCGCTACGACGAGGTGGTGCGCGCCCTGGGCGGGCACGGCGAGCTGGTGGCCGCGCCCGCCGAGCTGCGCCCCGCGCTGGAACGTGCCTTCACCAGTGGCCTGCCCGCCGTCGTCAATGTGCTCACCGACCCGAACGTCGCCTACCCCCGCCGATCGAATTTGGCGTAATCCTCGCGCGCTCACGGCGGTAGGCCGGTCGCGTACCGTTGACCTGTGTCAAAGACCACCCGCGCCCAACCCGGCCGCCTGAGCAGCCGCTTCTGGAGGTTTCTGGGCGCCAGCACCGAAAAGAACCGCAGCCGATCCCTTTCCCAGGTAACCGCCTCGGCGGAGTACAAGGAGGAAGCCGCCGGCCTCACCGACGAGAAGCTGCGCAAGGCGACCAAGCTGCTCAAGCTCGGGGATCTCGCGGACTCCGATGACATCCCGCAATTCCTGGCGATCGCCCGCGAGACGGCGGAAAGGACGACGGCGCTTCGGCCATTTGATGTGCAGCTGCTCGGGGCGCTGCGCATGCTCGCCGGTGACGTGATCGAGATGGCCACGGGCGAGGGCAAGACCCTGTCCGGTGCGATCGCGGCGGCCGGATACGCGCTTGCCGGGCGGCACGTGCACGTGGTGACCATCAACGACTACCTGGCCCACCGCGACGCGGAGTGGATGGGACCGCTACTGGAGGCCATGGGGCTGACGATCGGCTGGATTACCGCGGAGTCGACGAGCGAGGAACGCCGGGCGGCCTACGGCTGCGACGTCACCTACGCCTCGGTCAACGAGATCGGCTTCGACGTGCTGCGCGACCAGCTGGTGACGGACGTCGACGATCTCGTGTCGCCCAACCCCGACGTCGCCCTGATCGACGAAGCCGACTCGGTACTTGTGGACGAGGCCCTGGTGCCCCTGGTGCTGGCCGGCACCAGCCACCGCGAGACGCCGCGGCTGGAGATCATCAAGCTGGTGGGCGAGCTGGAGGAGGGCACGGACTACGACACCGACTCCGACAGCCGCAACGTGCACTTGACCGACAGCGGCGCGCGCAAGGTCGAGAAGGCGCTCGGCGGCATCGACCTGTACTCCGAGGAGCACGTCGGCACCACCCTGACCGAGGTCAACGTGGCGCTGCATGCGCATGTGCTGCTGCAGCGCGACGTGCACTACATCGTGCGGGACGACGCGGTGCACCTGATCAACTCCTCGCGCGGGCGCATCGCGCAACTGCAGCGCTGGCCCGACGGCCTGCAGGCGGCCGTCGAGGCGAAGGAAGGCATCGAGACCACCGAAACCGGTGAGGTGCTCGACACCATCACGGTGCAGGCGTTGATCAACCGCTACGCAACCGTCTGCGGCATGACCGGCACCGCACTGGCCGCCGGTGAGCAGCTGCGACAGTTCTACAACCTCGGGGTGTCGCCAATTCCACCGAACAAGCCCAACATTCGCGAGGACGAGTCCGACCGCGTCTACATCACCGCCGCGGCCAAGAACGACGCGATCGTCGCGCACATCGCCGAGGTGCACGAGACCGGGCAGCCCGTGCTGGTGGGCACCCGTGACGTGGCCGAGTCCGAGGAACTGCACGAGCGGCTGCTGCGCCGCGGTGTCCCCGCGGTGGTGCTCAACGCGAAGAACGACGCCGAGGAGGCCAAGGTGATCGCCGAGGCCGGCGAGTTCGCCCGGGTCACGGTCTCCACCCAGATGGCCGGGCGCGGCACCGACATCCGGCTGGGCGGATCCGAGGAGGCCGACCACGACCGGGTCGCCGAGTTGGGCGGGCTGCACGTCGTGGGAACCGGCCGGCATCACACCGAGCGACTGGACAACCAGTTGCGCGGGCGCGCCGGACGCCAGGGCGACCCGGGCTCGTCGGTGTTCTTCTCGAGTTGGGAGGACGACGTCGTCGCGGCCAACCTCGACCACAACAAGCTGCCGATGGAGACCGACGAGGACGGGCGGATCGTCAGCCCGAAGGCGGCCGGCATGCTCGACCATGCGCAGCGGGTGGCCGAGGGCCGGATGCTCGACGTCCACGCGAACACCTGGCGGTACAACCAGTTGATCGCCCAACAGCGCGCCATCATCGTCGATCGGCGTAATACCC
This sequence comes from Mycobacterium sp., assembly GCA_031292665.1. GTDB lineage: Bacteria > Actinomycetota > Actinomycetes > Mycobacteriales > Mycobacteriaceae > Mycobacterium. The sequence goes on from JARLGR010000166.1 coordinate 28,004, forward strand.
TGCTGCGCACCGCAACCGCGCGCGAGGAACTCGCCGAACTTGCGCCCCAACGGTATAAGGAACTGTCCGAGGCGGGGGCACCACCCGCTCACGGGGGAATGTCGGAAGAACGTCTCGAGAAGACCTGCCGGCTGATCATGCTGTACCACCTCGACCGCGGCTGGGCCGACCACCTGGCGTATCTGGCCGACATCCGCGAAAGCATCCACTTGCGCGCGCTGGGCAGGCAGAACCCGCTGGACGAGTTCCACCGGCTGGCGGTAGACGCGTTCGCGTCGCTGGCTGCGGACTCGATCGAGGCGGCGCAACAGACGTTCGAGACCGCGGACGTTCTCGACGTGGAGCCGGGACTGGACCTGTCCAAACTGGCGCGGCCGACGTCGACGTGGACCTACATGGTCAACGACAACCCGCTGTCCGACGACACGCTGTCCACCCTGAGTCTGCCCGGGGTGTTCCGGTAGGCCATCGTTGTCGTCGAGCGTGGGTCGGTCCGTTTAACGATTTGCAATATCGCCGGGTTAAGGTCACGCCTCATGGAGCCGGTGCTTCCGCCCAACCGGGTGCTGACGGTGCCCAACGTGCTGAGCGCCATCCGCTTGGCCCTCATCCCGGTGTTCGTCTACGCCTTGCTGTTCGCCCACGCCAACGGCTGGGCGGTGGCGATCCTCATGTTCAGCGGCGCCTCCGACTGGGCCGACGGCAAGATCGCCCGGCTGCTCGACCAATCCTCGCGGCTGGGCGTCCTGCTCGACCCGGCGGTCGACCGCCTCTACATGCTCACCGTTCCCATCGTGCTGGCGCTCGACGGCATCGTGCCTTGGTGGTTCGTCATCGTCCTGCTGGCGCGCGACGGGCTGCTCGCCGCGACGCTGCCGGTGCTGAGGAGTCGTGGGCTGTCCGCGTTGCCCGTCACCTACATCGGCAAGGCCGCGACGTTCGCGCTGATGGCCGGCTTCCCGCTCGTGCTGCTGGGTACCTGGAACGCGTTGTGGAGCCGGGTGGTGGGGGCCTGCGGCTGGGCCTTCCTGGGGTGGGGTATGTATGCCTACCTATGGTCGTTCGTGCTGTACGCGGTGCAGATGACACTGGTCGTGCGCCGGGTGCCCAAGCTCAGAGAACTCGCCCGCCAGCCGGTCACCGGACAGGCAGGTGAGAATGGCTGACCGGGACCCTCTGCTCGGCGGCTACGACCCGAGTGCCGGCCACAGCGCCCACGAGGCGGCGCGGCCGCAACGCATCCCGGTGCCCTCTTTGCTGCGCGCGTTGTTGTCGGAGCACCTCGACCCCGGCTACGCCGCGGCGGCCGTAAAACGTGCGGACACACCGCCGAGTGGGCGGCAACGGGCCCTCGGCTGGCTGTGGCAGGCGCTGGCGGCGCTGCTCATCGCCACGGTGTTCGCCGCCGCGGTCGCGCAGGCCCGCTCGGTGGCGCCCGGCGTGCGCACCGCCCAGCAGCTGCTGGCGCGCAGTGTGCGCTCGACGGAAGGCGCCGCCACCAAGCTGTCCCAGCGGCGCGGTGCGCTGTCCACCCGAGTCGACGACGTGCAGCGGCTCGCGCTCGCCGACGACGCCGAGGGCCAACGGCTGCTGGGCCGTCTGGACGCGCTCAGCCTGGCGGCGGCCAGCACGCCGATCATCGGGCCAGGTTTGAAGGTGACGGTGACAGATCCCGGCGCCGGTCCGAACCTGTCCGACGTGTCCAAACAGCGGGTCAACGGCAGCCAGCAGATCATCCTGGACCGCGACCTGCAGCTGGTCGTCAACTCGTTATGGGCGAGCGGCGCCGAGGCCGTCTCGGTCGGCGGCGTCCGGATCGGTCCGAATATGACCATCCGCCAGGCCGGCGGCGCGATCCTGGTCGACAACAACCCCACCAACAGCCCGTACGCGATCCTCGCGGTCGGGCCGCCGAACGCGATGCGAGACACGTTCGACCACAGCCCCGGCCTGCAGCGCCTGAGGCTCCTGGAGGTCTCCTACGGTGTCGGCGTGACGGTCAACGTCGCCGATGGCCTCTCGCTGCCCGCCGGATCGAACCGCGACGTCAGGTTCGCCAAACCCATTGGGCCGCAATGACAACGGCTCTCAGCAGACCGACGCAGACGGGAGGCCGAATATGATCGGTATCGCGGCGCTGGTGATCGGTATCGTGCTGGGCCTGATCTTTCACCCCGCGGTTCCCGAAGCCGTTCAGCCCTACTTGCCGATCGCGGTGGTCGCAGCGCTGGACGCGGTGTTCGGCGGGCTGCGTGCCTACCTGGAACGGATCTTCGACCCGAAAGTCTTCGTGGTCTCTTTCGTGTTCAACGTCCTGGTGGCCACCCTGATCGTCTATGTCGGCGATCAGCTGGGCGTCGGCACGCAGTTGTCGACGGCCATCATCGTCGTCTTGGGCATCCGCATCTTCGGCAACGCCGCCGAACTGCGGCGCCGGCTGTTCGGGGCATGACGGTGGTGAGGTCGGCATGAGCCAGGACCCGGAAGATCGCGGCACCGACGAAAGCCGTGACGCGCCAGGCCAGGCCGACTCAAAGGCCGGGGCCGCACCCACCGAAGGTCCGCAGCGTGGCCGTCACGAGCTACCGGCTAAACAACCGCGCCCGGAAATCGGACCGGTGCACCGAGGGGGGCTGTCCGCACTGCTGCGGGGCGATCGCTCCCGGATGGTGTTCGGCGCGCTGGCGATCCTGCTGTGCCTCGTCCTCGGGGTCGCCATCGTCACCCAGGTCCGTCAGACGAAGTCGGGCGACGCGCTGGACACGGCACGCCCGGCAGACCTGTTGGTGCTGTTGGATTCGTTGCGCCAGCGCGAGGCCACGCTCAACACCGAGGTGAGCGAATTGCAGAACACGCTGAACTCGCTGCAGGCGTCCGGCAACACCGATCAGGCCGCCATCCAGGCCGCGCAGGCCAGGCTGGCCGCCCTGTCCATCCTGGTCGGCGCCGTCGGCGCCACCGGGCCGGGTGTCACCGTCGCGATCGAGGACCCGGGGCCCGGGGTCTCACCCGAGGCGATGCTCGACGTTATCAACGAGTTGCGCGCCGCCGGCGCCGAGGCGATCGAGGTCAACGACGCGCACCAGTCGGTACGAGTGGGGGTGGACACCTGGGTGGTCGGCGCTCCCGGGTCGCTGACTGTCGACACGAAAACACTGTCGCCGCCGTATTCGATTCTGGCGATTGGGGATCCACCGACGCTGGCCGCGGCGATGAACATTCCCGGTGGCGCGGAGGACAGCATCAAGCGAGTTGGCGCGCGGATGTCCGTGCAGCAGGCGAACCGGGTGGACGTGACCACCTTGCGGCAACCAAAACAGCACCAATACGCTCAGCCCGTCAAGTGAGCGCAGCCGAGCAGAACAGGATTACTTGTGAGCGACATCCCATCCGACCTGCACTACACCGCCGAGCACGAGTGGGTTCGCCGAAGCGATGATGACGTCGCACGGGTCGGGATCACCGATTTCGCGCAGTCGGCACTGGGCGATGTGGTTTTCGTTCAACTGCCCGACGTGGGCACCGAACTGACTGCGGGTGAGTCCTTCGGCGAGGTGGAATCCACGAAATCGGTGTCGGATCTCTACGCGCCCGTCGCGGGCACCGTGTCCGCGGTGAACAGCGACCTGGAAGGCAGCCCACAGCTGGTCAATTCGGACCCATATGGGGCCGGCTGGCTGGTGGATGTCCGGGTGGCCGACGCCGCCGAGCTGGAGTCGGCCATCTCGTCGCTGCTTGACCCGGAGGCCTACCGCGGAACGTTGACCGAATGACGGTTGCTAATGTCCCTGCCAGCCCGCACGGCACCGCCGGCGGTGCATCTGGTCCGTGGTGCGGCCACGCTCGCGGGGGTAGGGACACGTCTGAGCGGGGGGTTTCCCTACCACGCGTTGGGGAAGTCAGGGGGTCGGGCTTCCGATGCCTTCTCGGTAGGGACATTGCGCACCAGTGCGCGGTACGGTCGACACAGCGACACACGAGAGCAGACAGGCACAGATCGGCGATACCGGGCGAAGAGAACGCAGTAGGAGAGCAGCCGGCCAAGCGGCCCGGTCAGACAACGCCACAGCGGCCAGTGAGGAGCAGCGCGTGACGGACATGGATAACGACCAGACTTCCGACGAAGTCACCGTGGAGACGACGTCCGTCTTCCGTGCCGACTTCCTCAACGAACTGGACGCGCCCCCGCAGGCGGGCACCGAAAGCGCGGTGTCCGGGGTCGAGGGACTTCCGGCCGGCTCGGCGCTGCTGGTCGTCAAACGCGGACCGAACGCGGGATCGCGCTTCCTGCTCGACCAGCCCGTCACGTCCGCCGGTCGGCACCCCGACAGCGACATTTTCCTCGACGACGTCACCGTCAGCCGGCGCCATGCCGAATTCAGGTTGGAAAACCACGAATTCAGCGTCGTTGATGTCGGTAGCCTCAACGGCACCTACGTCAACCGTGAGCCGGTGGATTCGGCTGTGCTCGCAAACGGCGACGAGGTGCAGATCGGCAAGTTCCGCCTGGTCTTCTTGACCGGGCCCAAGCAGGGTGACGACGACGGAGGATCTTCGGGCCAGTGAGCGCTCCCGATAGCCCGGCACTGGCCGGGATGTCGATCGGGGCGGTCCTGGAGCTGTTGAGGCCCGATTTCCCCGATGTCACGATCTCCAAGATTCGTTTCTTGGAGGCCGAGGGACTGGTGACGCCCGAGCGCGCCGCATCGGGATACCGCAGGTTCACCGCATACGACTGCGCGCGGCTGAGGTTCATCCTCACCGCGCAGCGGGACCACTATTTGCCGCTGAAGGTGATCAGGGCACAGTTGGAGGCCCAGCCCGACGGTGAGCTACCGCCGTTCGGATCGCCTTACGGCGTGGCGCGATTGGTCTCCGTGCCGGGCATCTCCGCGACAGGAAGCGCGGAAACCGGCGCCGGGAGCGGGCCCGACCCGGCGGCGGTCGCCCCCGCCCACGTCCGGCTGAGCCGCGAGGACCTGCTGGAGCGCGCCGGCGTGGACGGCGAGCTGCTGACTGCGCTGCTCAAAGCCGGGGTCATTACCACCGGCCCGGGCGGCTTCTTCGACGAGCACGCCATCGTGATCCTGCAGTGTGCGCGGGCGCTGTCGGACTACGGCGTGGAACCGCGCCACCTGCGTGCGTTCCGCTCCGCGGCCGACCGGCAGTCCGACCTGATCGCCCAAATCGCCGGGCCGCTAGTCAAAGCCGGGAAGGCCGGCGCCCGGGATCGTGCCGACGACCTGGCCCGTGAGGTCGCGGCGCTGGCGATCACCTTGCACACCTCGTTGCTCAAATCCGCCGTTCGCGACGTTCTTCATCGCTGAGGACTAGACTTCGGTCGACGGGCTCGGTTCGGCGGCAAGGGGAAGACCTTGTGTTCGACGGCGTCGTCGCGCCGAGCGTGAGTCAGACACGCCAGCATGTGCGGAGGGCAGACACAGATGGGTGAAGTTCGTGTTGTCGGCATTCGCGTAGAGCAGCCGCAGAATCAGCCGGTGCTGTTGCTGCGCGAAGCCAACGGTGACCGTTACCTGCCGATCTGGATCGGTCAATCGGAGGCTGCCGCCATTGCGCTCGAGCAGCAAGGCGTCGAACCACCACGCCCGCTGACCCATGACCTGATCAGGGATATCATTGCGGCGCTTGGGCATTCGCTCAAAGAAGTGCGGATCGTCGATCTGCAGGAAGGCACTTTCTACGCGGACCTGATCTTTGACCGCAACATCACCGTATCGGCGCGCCCCTCGGACTCGGTGGCGATCGCACTGCGGGTCGGCGTTCCGATCTACGTCGAGGAGTCCGTGCTGGCCCAGGCCGGCCTGCTGATCCCCGACGAGAGCGACGAAGAGGGCGGCACGGGGGTCCGGGAGGACGAGGTGGAGAAATTCAAGGAATTCCTCGACAGCGTCTCTCCCGACGATTTCAAGGCCACTTAGAGCGTGTCGTTTCTGGTCGCGACCCGGCTACCACGGTGGACGGGGACATCACGGATCCGTCTCAACTGGCGCCGCGATGTCGACACGCCTGGCGGATAGCAGCCCCACTCAGCCCGGCGACGGCCATACTTTGATGACTACCCGAGGCGCGGCGGCTATCGAACAGCGTAAGCTCTCAAGCACTCGGGCCTGAGCAACGCGGCTGCACGGCAGCCAGAGACGCAGCTAGTAACGAGAGCGCGATCGGCGAGAGGAACCACCGTGAGCGACGAGCCACGTCAGGAGCAGCTGGACCTAGCTGACAACGTGCACACAGCGAGCGGCGAGCAAGGCGTCACCGCGGCGAGCGCACCCGTGCAGCCCGGTCTGTTCCCCGACGATTCCGTGCCCGACGAGCTTGTCGGCTATCGCGGGCCCAGCGCCTGCCAGATCGCCGGGATCACCTACCGCCAGCTGGACTACTGGGCTCGGACATCGTTGGTGGTTCCGTCGATCCGCAGCGCCGCGGGCTCGGGCAGCCAGCGGCTGTACTCGTTCAAGGACATCCTGGTTCTCAAGATCGTCAAGCGGTTGCTCGACACCGGTATCTCGCTGCACAACATCCGGGTTGCGGTCGACCACCTGCGCCAGCGCGGCGTGCAGGACCTGGCCAACATCACGTTGTTCTCCGACGGCACCACGGTGTACGAGTGCACGTCGGCCGAGGAAGTCGTCGACCTCCTGCAGGGTGGGCAGGGCGTCTTCGGCATCGCCGTGTCGGGCGCCATGCGGGAGCTGACCGGTGTCATCGCCGATTTCCACGGTGAGCGGGCCGACGGCGGCGAATCCATCGCGACCCCGGAAGACGAGCTGGCGTCGCGGCGCAAGCACCGCGACCGCAAGATCGGCTGACTGCACCGGCGCGAGCCGTCCGAGTAAGCTGGTTGACGCGTCGCACTCGAGCGGGAGAGTTCCGTGGCTGCCAGCCACGGGCGCCGAAGGAGCAACACCTCTCCGTCAACCTCTCAGGCCCCCGGACCGCACGGGTAAACGATGCCTCTGGAAAGCGGTGGTAGCACACCCGCCGATGGGGAAAGGCGCTTAGACACAACGTCGGGCGCCGAATCTCTCAGGCGCCCGGCGAACGGGTGAAGACAGAGGGAGGGGACCGCTAGTCCTCTGCCCTCGATGTTTGACGCCCTCCAGGAGTTCGCCCGTGCCCGAACAATCCACCTTCGCCGCCCGCCACATCGGCCCGGACAGCCAGGCCGTCGCGGCCATGCTCGCAGTCATCGGAGTGGACACACTCGACGAGCTGGCGGCCAAGGCCGTCCCACGAGGAATCCTCGACAAGCTCACCGCTAGCGGCGCCGCACCGGGTCTCGACCGGTTGCCGGCGGCGGTCACCGAGGCCGAGGCGCTGGCCGAGCTGCGGGCTCTTGCCGACGCCAACACCGTTGCGGTGTCCATGATCGGCCAGGGCTACTACGACACGTTCACGCCGCCGGTGCTGTTGCGCAACATCCTGGAGAACCCGGCCTGGTATACCGCCTACACCCCGTATCAGCCGGAGATCAGCCAGGGCCGGCTCGAGGCGCTGCTGAACTTTCAGACGATGGTGGCCGACCTCACCGGACTCGAGGTCGCGAACGCGTCGATGCTCGACGAGGGCACCGCGGCCGCCGAGGCCATGACGTTGATGCATCGGGCGGTTCGTGGCACCGCGAACCGGCTCGTCGTTGACGTCGACGTGTTCGCCCAGACCGCGGCCGTGCTGGCGACGCGCGCCCAGCCGCTGGGCATCGAGATCGTCACCGCCGACCTGCGTGAGGGCCTGCCGGAGGGCGAGCTCTTCGGCGTCGTCACCCAGCTGCCCGGCGCCAGCGGCCGGATCACCGACTGGTCGGCGTTGGTGGCAGAGGTCCACGACCGCGACGCGCTGGTGGCCGTCGGCGCCGACCTGCTGGCGTGCACGCTGCTCACCCCGCCCGGCGAGATCGGCGCCGACGTCGCGTTCGGGAGCACCCAAAGATTCGGCGTGCCAATGGGCTTCGGCGGCCCCCATGCCGGCTACCTGGCGGTGCACACCAACCACGCCCGTCAGCTCCCGGGCCGGCTGGTCGGGATGTCGATGGATGCCGACGGCTCACCGGCCTACCGGTTGGCGCTGCAGACCCGCGAGCAGCACATCCGCCGGGACAAGGCGACCAGCAACATCTGCACCGCGCAGGTCCTGCTGGCGGTGATGGCCGCCATGTACGCCAGCTATCACGGCGCCGACGGGCTGACCGGGATCGCCCGCCGCGTGCACGGTCATGCGGAGAAGATCGCCGCTTCGCTGGGCGATGCGGTGGTGCACGACAAGTACTTCGACACCGTGCTGGCGCGCGTGCCGGGCCGCGGCGACGAGGTGGTGGCCGCGGCGAAGGCCAACGGCATCAACCTGTGGCGCGTCGACGCCGACCATGTGTCGGTCGCCTGCGACGAGACCACCACCGACGAGCATGTGGGCGCGGTGTTAGAAGCCTTCGGAGTGGCTCGCACTTTGTCGGCCGGCAAGCCGGCCGCTGCCGGCATCGCCACCCGCACCTCGGAGTTCCTGACCCATCCCGCCTTCACCCAATACCGCACCGAGACGGCGATGATGCGCTACCTGCGCACGCTGGCCGACAAGGATGTCGCGCTGGACCGCAGCATGATTCCGCTCGGATCGTGCACGATGAAACTCAACGCCGCCGCCGAGATGGAACCGATCACCTGGCCGGAATTCGCGCGTCAGCATCCGTTCGCCCCGGCGTCCGACACCCCGGGGCTGCGCCGGCTCATCAGTGACCTGGAGACCTGGCTGGTCGCGATCACCGGGTACGACGCCGTCTCGGTGCAACCCAACGCCGGCTCGCAAGGGGAGTACGCCGGCCTGTTGGCAATCCACGACTATCACGCCAGCCGGGGTGAGCCGCACCGCGACATCTGTCTGATCCCGTCCAGCGCGCACGGCACCAACGCGGCGTCGGCGGCCCTGGCGGGGATGCGCGTGGTCGTGGTGGCCTGCCACGACGAGGCTGGCCGGGCCGGCGACGTCGACCTCGACGATCTGCGCGCCAAGGTCACCGAACACGGCGACCGGCTCTCGTCGTTGATGATCACGTACCCGTCCACCCATGGCGTGTACGAGCACGACATCGCCGAGATCTGCGCGGCCGTGCACGACGCCGGTGGTCAGGTGTACGTCGACGGCGCCAACCTCAACGCGCTCGTGGGCCTGGCGCGGCCGGGGAAGTTCGGCGGCGACGTCAGCCACCTGAACCTGCACAAGACGTTCTGCATCCCGCACGGGGGCGGGGGCCCGGGAGTGGGGCCGGTGGCGGTGCGTTCGCATTTGGCGCCGTTCCTTCCGGGACACCCGTACGCTCCGGAATCCCCCGCAAGCGGACGGTGCCCCCAGCCCCAGGGGCATCCGGTGTCATCCGCGCCCTACGGGTCGGCCTCGATCCTGCCGATCAGCTGGGCCTACATCAGGATGATGGGCGCCGACGGCCTGCGGGCGGCGTCGCTCACCGCGATCGCCTCGGCCAACTACATCGCCCGGCGCCTCGACGAGTACTTCCCGGTGCTCTACACCGGCGAGAACGGCATGGTCGCGCACGAGTGCATCCTCGACCTCCGGGGCATCACCAAGTCGACCGGCGTGACCGTCGACGATGTCGCAAAAAGGTTGGCGGACTACGGCTTTCACGCGCCGACGATGAGCTTCCCGGTGGCGGGGACGCTCATGGTGGAGCCCACCGAGAGTGAAACCCTGACCGAGGTCGACGCCTTCTGCGACGCCATGATCGCGATCCGCCGCGAAATCGACCGCGTCGGAGCCGGGGAGTGGCCTGTCGACGACAACCCGCTGCGGGGCGCACCGCACACCGCCGAGTGTCTGCTGGTGTCCGACTGGGATCACCCGTACAGCCGCGAAGAAGCGGCCTATCCGCTGGGCAAGAACTTCCGGCCGAAGGTGTGGCCGCCGGTGCGCCGCATCGACGGCGCGTACGGCGACCGGCACCTGGTCTGCTCCTGCCCGCCGGTGGAGGCGTACGCATAGTTTGTCGGTGCCGCCACCTACTATCGAATGTATGTTCGAGTGCATGGTGGAGGTAGATCCGTCAGCGGATGAGGCGGCGCTGGTGGAGCGCATCGCGGAGTTGGAGTGGGTCAAGTCGGCGGCGGCGGCCGGTCAGGCTCGCTTGGCGGCCGCGCTGGATGCGGCGCGGCGGGCCGCCGAAGCGGCTGCGGGTATGCCTGCA
>JARLGR010000167.1 GCA_031292665.1 Mycobacterium sp.
ACGTATAACTACCGATGGGCCCCGCCCCCCCCCCCCCCAGTGGGCGCCCACCCGCAGTTTCGCCGCCGTGTGTCCGGCTGGCCCCACACTCGCGCGGGGGCGGCGATCCCCGGAGACCAGGGCACTCCTAGTCGAGCAGCACCGTCGCGAACGAGCCGACTTCGGCGAACCCAATCCGGGCGTACGCCGCGCGGGCGACCGTGTTGAAGCTGTTCACGTAGAGGCTGGCGGTCCGACCGCTGCCCACGATCACGGCGGCCACCGTTGCGGTGCCGGCCGTGCCCAGGCCCAGGCCGCGCCGCTCCGGGTGCACCCACACGCCTTGAATCTGACCGACCCCCGGCGACTGCGATCCCACCTCGGCCTTGAAGATGACCTCGCCGTGGTCGATGCGAGCCCAGGCCCGGCCGGCCGCGATCAGGCTGGCCACCCGCCGGCGGTAACCGCGACCACCGTCGCCGAGCCGCGGGTCGACGCCCACCTCGCCGATGAACATGTCGACGGCGGCCACCAGGTAGGCGTCCAGCTCTTCGGGACGGACCTGGCGCACCTCCGGGTCGATGTCGCAGCTCGGGTGGCTGGACAGCGCCATCAGCGGTTGGCGGTCGCGCACGTCCCGAGCCGGGCCCCAGGCCGGCTCGAGCCGCTCCCACATCGGCATCACCAGGTCGGCCCTGCCGACCAGCGACGAACAGCGTCGCATCGCGCTCATCGCCTCGTCGGCGAACGCGTTGAGGTCCGCCCGCGCGCCGCGCAGCGGAATGAGATTGGCGCCGGCGAAGCACAGCGACTCCTCCACTCCGCGGCGCGTCCACAGTTCCCCGCCGATCGAGTTGGGGTCGATGCCGTGGTCGGCGACCCGGGCCGCGACCATGCAGGAGCCCACCGGGTCGTCATGAAGTACGCGCCACACCGCGGCCGCGTCGCGCACCACGCACACCCGTCGGTCGCCGACAAGGCGAAAGATGGGCGGAGCCGACATCTGGCGAACTCTCTGTGGTGCGAACTGCGGACCGGCGCAAGGGCACCGGCCCCTATCAGCTTACGGTGACAACCGGCGTACCGCTCGCTTCTGTTCCCCGATCGGTTCCCATTTCCGACGCGAGCCGCATGGCCTCCTCGATCAGCGTCTCGACGATCTGGGATTCGGGCACCGTCTTGATCACCTCGCCGCGAACGAAGATCTGGCCCTTGCCATTTCCGGACGCGACGCCGAGGTCGGCCTCACGTGCCTCGCCCGGCCCGTTCACGACACAGCCCATCACGGCGACCCGCAGCGGTACGTCGAGCCCTTCCAGGCCGGCGGTGACCTCGTTGGCCAGCGTGTAGACGTCGACCTGCGCGCGGCCGCACGACGGGCAGGACACGATCTCGAGCGTGCGCGGCCGCAGGTTCAACGACTCGAGGATCTGGCTGCCGACCTTGACTTCCTCGACCGGCGGCGCCGACAGCGACACGCGGATGGTGTCGCCGATGCCCTTCGACAGCAGCGCGCCGAAAGCGACCGCGGACTTGATGGTGCCCTGGAAGGCGGGGCCGGCCTCGGTGACCCCGAGGTGCAGCGGGTAGTCGCATTTGGCCGCGAGCATCTCGTAGGCGGCGACCATCACCACCGGGTCGTTGTGCTTGACGCTGATCTTGATGTTGCCGAAACCGTGTTCCTCGAATAGCGAGGCCTCCCAGAGCGCCGACTCGACGAGCGCCTCGGGTGTGGCTTTGCCGTACTTCTCCAGGAATCGCTTGTCCAGCGAGCCGGCGTTGACGCCGATGCGGATCGGGATGCCGGCGTCGCCGGCGGCCTTGGCGACCTCGCCGACCCGGCCGTCGAACTCCTTGATGTTGCCCGGGTTTACCCGCACCGCGGCACACCCGGCGTCGATGGCGGCGAAGATGTACTTAGGCTGGAAGTGAATGTCGGCGATCACCGGAATCTGGCTGTGCCGGGCGATCTCGGCGAGCGCGTCGGCATCTTCCTGACGCGGGCACGCCACCCGGACGATGTTGCAGCCCGCCGTAGTCAATTCGGCGATCTGCTGCAAAGTCGAATTGACGTCATGGGTCTTGGTGGTGCACATCGACTGCACCGAGATCGGATAGTCGCTGCCGACCCCGACGTCGCGGACCATCAGTTGGCGCGTTTTGCGCCGGGGGGCGAGCGTGGGCGCCGGAGCGTCCGGCATGCCCAGGCCAACGTTCACTGTTATCGGTTCCTTCGGTTGATCACTGGAAGAGCCTGATCGGATTGACCAGATCCGCGGTCACGGTCAGCAGCATGTAGCCGACCACGAGCACCAGCACCACGTAGGTCGCGGGCATCAGCTTGAGGTAGTTCACCGGCGCGGCGGCGACCATCCCGCGGGCCGACCGGATGAGGTTGCGGATCTTCTCGAACACCGCGATGGCGATGTGACCGCCGTCGAAGGGCAGCAGCGGCACCAGGTTGATCGCGCCCAGAATCAGGTTCAGCTGGGCCAGGAAGAACCAGAACGCCACCCACAGCCCGTGGTCGACGGTGTCGCCGCCGATGATGCTGGCGCCCACGACGCTGATCGGTGTCTGCGGGTCACGCTGACCGCCGCCGATGGCGTGCACCAGGGCACCCACCTTGGTCGGGATCGTGACGAGCGCCTTGCCCACCTCGGCGGTCAGGTCGCCGGTGAAGGCGACGGTGGCCGGTATCGCGGAGAGCACGCCGTAGTGGGTGGGCGCGATCCGCGTGGCGCCGACGCCGATGGCCCCGACGGTTGCGGGTTCCGGCTGGCTCCCCGGCCCCTTGGCCCCATTGGTCAGGAACCGCTGGGTGGGCGTGACGTCGACGTACGCGGTGACCGAGGTGCCGTTGCGCTCGACCACGACCGGAACGGTGCCGTGCAACTTGCGGACCGCGGCGGCCATTTCCTCGAAGCTGGACACCGGGGTGTCACCGACCTTGACGACGACGTCGCCCGGACGGATTCCGGCGAGCGCCGCCGGACCTGGCCCGGTGCAGTTCCCGACCTTGCCCGGGCTCACTTCCGGTGCGACACAAGCGGTTTCACCGACCACGGCCCTGGTGTCCGGGTGCAGGTTGGGCAGCCCCCAGACCAGCGCGATGCCGTAGATCAAGACCAGGCAGATCACGAAGTTCATGCCGGGGCCGGCAAACAACACCGCGACCCGCCTCCAGGTGGCCTGCTTGTACATCGCGCGGTCGGTTTCGTCGGGCGCCAGGTCCTCGACCGTCGTCATCCCGGCGATATCGCAGAAGCCGCCCAGCGGGACGGCTTTGAGGCCGTATTCGGTCTCGCCGCGCCGGGTGGACCACAGGGTGGGGCCGAAGCCGACGAAGTAGCGGCGCACCTTCATGCCGGTGGCGCGGGCGACCCACATGTGCCCGCACTCGTGCAGGGCCACCGAGATCAGGATGGCCAGCGCGAACAGCACAATGCCGATAGCGAACATCATGAGGCTGCTAAAACCTTTCTAGGACCATTCGGGCGGCGCCCTTCTCGGATGCCCCCGCGGGGTTCGCGGTTGCGATGGCTCGCTGCGCGCGCTCCCGTGCCCAGCGCTGCGCGTCCAGTACCTCATCCACGGTAGCGGGTACCTCGCCGAATTTGGGTGCCCATTGGTCTGCGGCGTGCAGCACGTCGGCGATGGTTTTGACGATGGCGGGGAAGCCGATCCGGCCCGCGAGGAATGCCTCTGCGGCTTCCTCATTGGCTGCGTTGTAGACGGCGGTCATGCAGCCACCGGTCTGGCCGGCATGCCGGGCCAGCTCGACCGCGGGGAAAACATCGGTGTCCAGCGGCTCGAATTCCCAGCTAGAGGCACTACTGAAGTCGCACCACGCGGCCGCCCCCGCCACCCGACGCGGCCACCCGAGGGCCAACGAAATGGGCAGCTTCATGTCCGGCGGGCTGGCCTGGGCGAGTGTGGAGCCGTCGACGAAGGTGACCATCGAATGAACGATCGACTGCGGGTGCACGACCACCTCGATGCGGTCGTACGGAATGCCGAAGAGCAGGTGGGTTTCGATGAGCTCGAGCCCCTTGTTGACCAGCGACGCCGAGTTCAACGTGTTCATCGGCCCCATCGACCAGGTCGGGTGGGCGCCGGCCTGCTCGGGGGTGACGCCCTCCAACTCGGCGGCTGTCCAGCCGCGGAACGGCCCACCGGAGGCGGTGAGCACCAGCTTGGCGACCTCGTCGACGGTGCCGCCGCGCAGGCACTGGGCGAGCGCGGAGTGTTCGGAGTCGACCGGAACGATCTGACCGGGCCGCGCCGCCCGCACCACCAGCGGACCGCCGGCGATCAGCGATTCCTTGTTGGCCAGGGCCAGCCGCGCCCCCGACTCCAGCGCGGCCAGGGTCGGTCGCAGGCCCAACGCTCCCACCAGCGCGTTGAGGACGACGTCGGCTGGGGTCTCCACTACCAGTCGGGTGACAGCCTCCGGCCCGCTGAACGGGACGTCACCGATGAGCTGGGCGGCGCGTTCGTCGGTGACGGCGATGTTGCTGACTCCGGTCTCGGCGCGCTGCCGCTGCAGCATGTCGGGGTTCGCGCCCCCGGCGGCCAGGCCCACCACCTCGAACCGGTCCGGGTTTGCGGCGATGATCTCCAGCGCCTGGGTGCCGATCGAGCCCGTGCTGCCGAGCACCAGCACGCGCAGCCGGTCCCCGGCATCCGCTCGAGCCGTCGCGTTACTCACTCATTCATTGTGCCCGCCGCAGGCCATGTCCCGCCGCGGGCCGGGCGGCCCAAACAAAAGTTCCTGACATCCAGGAGCCGACCGGCGCCGAATAAGAGTTGCGGGCCTCGCCGCGGGGCCGAGGTCCGCGTCACAAACAAGGCAAGCACTACGGACAAGGGAGTCGGATCAGTGATCACAGATGTGAAACGGAAGGCGTGCGCGGCGGCCGGTGCCGGCGCGATGGCGGTGGTGCTTCTATCGGGGTGCTCGAGCAAGAGCGGGGTGGCCAGTTCGACCAGCCCGGCACCCGGGTCGATTGCGTCCATTACGGCCTCGAGCGCCACAACACCGTCGACGGGCGCGAACCCGTCGGG
>JARLGR010000168.1 GCA_031292665.1 Mycobacterium sp.
CAAGCTGTATTTCGCTTCGGTGCTGGATCTGCATTCGCGCCGGCTGCTGGCCGGCGCGACCTCAGATCACCCCGACGCCGCCCTGGCGTGCGACGCGATCAAGATGGCTGCCGCGGTGCGCGGCGGACGCGCCGCTATCGACGGGGTGATCTTCCACACTGATTATGCCGAGGTTTGCGTTAAGCCGAGGATGTGCAGAGGCGGCCTGCGCTCATGGGGGTTGTTGGCGGATTTCTCGGCTTAACGTTTCGTTGTTATCGCAGACTGTAGAGCGTTTGGAGTTGGTCGTCGGTGAGCGGCTCGGTGGCCGGGGTGTTGATCGCGGGGGTGGCGGCGTTGATCGCTTGCCGCATCATGTCCAGGGTCGCAAAGGCATAGAACGCTGCTGTGGTGGAGGCGTTTTCGTGGCCGAGGAGGCGCATGATGACCGGCAGCGGGATACCCTGCTGGTAGAGATCCATCGCTTTGGTCTTGCGCAGCAAGTGGCAGTGGATGTTCTCGGGGACCGAGGGGCACTCGTTTCGCGCGGCTGCGGCGGCCTGCTTAAGCACGGCCGAGACCGTGTCGGCTGACAGTCCGTCAGGTCGTCCGTGGTGCAGGCTGTAGAACACCGGCCGTGTCGCGGGGAGTTTCGCGGCATTGGGATGGAACTCGGCGAGGTAGACGCGCAGATGATCGATGGTCTTCTCGGTGAGCGGCACGATGCGGGTCTTGTTCCCCTTGCCGGTGAGGATGACGTGCCCGGGCTCGGTCAGGCAGAGATCCTGCAGGGTTAGGCCAGTGATTTCGCCCACGCGGGCGGCGGTGTCGTAGAGCAGGATCAGCAACATCCGGTTCCTCCGAGATTTCGCTGTCTGCCCGGTGAACGCGGCAAGGATGGCCCGCGTTTGAGTTTCGGTGAGGTACTCGATGGCCCTTTTGGGGTGAGCTGGCGCTTTGAGTGCTTTGGCTGATTGGCTGAGCGCGACGAGCGTGAGGTCTTCGTAGGACGCGTAGGCCAGGAACGCTTTGACGGCGCTGAGGCGCAACGTGACGGTCTTGGGCGTGTAGTGCCGCTGATCGGTCATCCAGATCAGCCATTCTTTCAGGTGTGAGCGTTCGAAGTGATCGAAGCTGACGCGCTCACGTCCGATGTGCTCGGCTTCGGTGAGGTAGTCCATGAAGCATTCCAGGCTGATCCGGTATGCCTCAATCGTTTTCGGTGACAGTCCTCTGGTCTTGGGCATGTAGGCGTGCAGATAATCGCGGGCGAACCTGAAGAAGTCCGGTGCGCCGGTGTGTGGGTCGCGTCTCATCAGAATCCCACCTGCGGTAGCAGGCTCTGGCGTTGCCGGGTGATGTCGGCGTAGGTGGCCATGAAATCGGGCGAGGTGTGCACGTAGTAGTACGTGCTGTCAAAGGTTGCGTGACCCATGTAACGAGACAGGTAGGGCAGCATCGCGGTGACGTCGTCGCCGGCGGTCATCCATCGGTGGATATTGGCGTAGGCGAAATGATGCCGGAAATCGTAGGGCCGTGGCTGTTGGCCGGCCACGGGCCGGGGCAGCGCAGCCTGGTCCCAGATGCGGCCGAATATCTTCCCGACTGTTGCTGTGCTGACCTGATTGCCGGTAGCGGAGACGAAAAACGTGCGGCGCGAGGCGAAATGCGCTCGCGAGGTCCGGTCGCACGTGTCGAGGATCTCGATGACCTGATCAGTCAGCGGCAGCCTGCGGCTGCGATGGCCTTTGGACCAGATGATGTCGATGTGCCCGGCATCGAGGTCGACCTGACCGGTCTGCAGGGCACGGGTTTCGCCGGTCCGCAGCCCGCACGAGTGCATCAGGGTGAAGAACGCGACCGCCTGCCATCGCCACGGGCATGGCGTCTGAATCTGTGTGGCGGCGGCGAAGAACAACTCGATCTCGTGCCGGGACAACAGATAGGGATGCGCGGCAACGAGAGGGGCTTTCCACCGGTCGGAGAGCACGTAAGCGTCGGGGATCCCGCTCATCGTCATCCAGCGGCCGACGTCACGGATGTAGGACATCCAGGACCGGTAGCGGCCGCACCGTTGCAGCTGAACACCGACCCAGCCTTCAACAGTGTCCTGGTCGAATACCGTGCGGTCGTGCTCGGCGCAGTAGGCGTCGAACTGTTTCAGGTACCAGATGCGGGAGGCACCGGTGAATCCCATGTTCGCCTTGAACGCCAGGTACGCGTCCAACTCGGTGGCGAACGCGCTGGTGAAGCCGTGGCCGCTCATCACTGCACGCTTTCAGGGGCCGGCAGGACGCAGTCGAGCAGACGCGGCCGGTCGACGCTCATGTAGAGGTTCGTCGATTCCTGGCTGGCGTGGCCGAGCACTGCCGCGATCGTCGGTAGCGGAACCGCTGCGGCCAGCAGCCGGGATGCGGCATTGTGGCGCAGCAACCGGGTTCCCGCCTTCACCTGGTTGACTCCCGCTTTCCGGAACGTCTCAACGGTCACCCGGTGCACCGCCGCGTGATCGTTGAGCCGGGTGTGTGGGGCTACCGAACGCAGGAATAGGTGATCATCGCCGCAGCTGGGACGCTCGTCGAGCACATAGGTGGCCAGCTTGCCCAGCAGCAAGGCCGGCAGTGGCAGCGTCAGCGGGTTGCCCGTCTTCTGCTGCACGAGGCCGATTGTGCGCCCACGCCAGTCGACGTCACCCATCCGCAGCGCCACGATGTCACAGGCCCGCAATCCCGTCGATAATGCGAGCAAGGTGATCGCGGCGTCCCGCGCGCTGACCACCCCCGCCGCACAGGCCCGAACAACCCGTTCCTCGTCGCCATCGCCGAGGACGGGGGCTATCGCGTGAAAGCGTTTGATGCCAGCCAGATTCAGCGCATTGACCAGATCGGGGCGGCGGGTGAACTTGAGGAACGGACGAAAGTTCGCCACCACCCAAAACAGCGACGACCTAGCCCACCGGTCCAGTAGCGACTCCAAGAACGCCAGGACGCTGGCACCATCCGCGCCGTCCAGCACTGCGATACCGAGTGCTTCCAGGAACACCAGGTAGCCACGCGCCACCCTTCCATAGGCCTCGCAGGTGGCCGGCGCCAGACCGCGCCGGCCCATCTCGGCCTCCCAGGCGGCGTCCAGTGCAACGAAGTCGCTGCCCGCGGGCCGTGGACCTCCGCCGCCGCGGCCACGAACCGCCAGGTCCACCCGCCCGGTCTGCACATACGAGTCGAACACCGTAACAAGACGCCGGTAATCGAACCGGCGCTGCGGGCTGAACCGACCAGTACGCGCACTGGTTGTCATCGAGGCGAACTCCGCACCCAAACCGGCGGAATACTCACGCCCCGAAGCAAACTCAGTCAGCGCCTTGATCGTCTTCGCGTACTGACCAACCGTCGATTCCATGTAGCCAGCCGCCCGCAACTCCGCCACGACAACCGCGCCGATCCCACTGACCGCCATATCCATCACCGTCTCCTTCCACAGACGTAGAGATACGACGGACGCTAACCACCCCCGAAACGTTAAGCCGAGAAATCCACCAGCGACTCCCACGAGCGCAGGCCATCTCCGCAGATCC
>JARLGR010000169.1 GCA_031292665.1 Mycobacterium sp.
TTGCTCACCACCGATGCCAGCACCAGCAGTGCCACGAGGATGACGGCCAGCCCCGCGCCCAGGCCGATCAGGAGGTTGCGCCGACGGCGGGCGAAGGCCTCTTCGTCGCGGACGGGCGGGCGGTAGGAGGGTGGCGCCGCCGAATCGTCGATGGGACCCAGCACCTCGGTGCGGTCTGCCACCGCAGTGGCCTGTTGCAGCAGGTTCAAAAGCGTTGATGCGCTGCGTATTCCGCCGTCTTCCTGAACCGCCCGGACGGCGACCGCGGAGATCTGGAAGGGGATGCCGCGGTCGACGGTCATCGGTTCGACGGGATTGCCGGTGGCATCCCGGTCGGCCGGTGCGAGCCCGCTGCGGGATCCGGATTCGGGCAGCGGCCACCGATTGACCAGCAGGGCGTAGAGCGTGGCGCCGATTCCGCGGATGTCGTCCTGCGGGTTGGCGTCGGGCATGGTCGCCGGGTACGCCAGCACCACGTCGCCCTCGATGCTGACGCGCACCCGGCTGGGGTGGTCGATCGACAGGGCCACGCCGGCGCGGTGGGCCGCGTCGGCGGCGGCGGCCAGCGACTGCATCGCCCGGACGGCGCCGATGGGCGACGGGGAGGTCTCGGCGACCTCCTGCAGCGAACCGCCGCGGATCCACTCCGAGACCACGAGGCCGCCGGGCCCGGTCTGCACCACGTCGAGCACCCGGGCGACACCGGGTTTGTCGATCCTGCTGAGCCGCAGGGTGCGCGACAGGATGTCTTGCCGCACCTCGTCGGGCAGCGTTCCGTCGGGGTCGACGAAGGTCAGCGCCACCTGCCGGTCCAGGGCGGTGTCCAGCGCCTGCCAGAACTGCAGGGGCGGCGTGCCGCCGTGGGAAACCAGCAGTCGGTAGCGGCCACCGGCGATGCGGGCCCCCGGGACCAGGGCGCCGTCGTCCGGGGGCGACGAAACCGGGCCCGGACCACTGCGGCCCGTGTCGGCAGGGGAGGCCTCGTGGAGGTGGTCGGATGGCCGCGGGGCCGACGTTTGGGGCCCGGACCCGGTCGGGATGTCGGGCTGGAAGTCGTCGGCAACCTGCCGCCGCTCGGCGCCTGACACGGAGCCGGATGATCCGGCACCGGATGCGGCGCTGTCGATGGGGCGGTCGGTCACCTCCGGTCCTTTCGCTATTGGGGCGGTGGGTGCCTGCCCCGGAGGCCTTTCCAGAGATTTATGCCGGATCGGCTCCTGGACCGCATCGACCCCCGGCGGGGACGAATTCCTCTGCTCAGGGTACGTGACCAAGTTGCTGGGAGACGATCCATCCGGCACCGCCGCTTTGTCAAGCCCCGGCGCCACGGAGCGCCCACCGATGCGGCGCCGGACGGCGGCCAAGGCGGCCCGCGCCTCGGGAACCTGTGCCCGCAGCATCACCGTGGCCATGATGGGCAGCATGATGGTCGCGAGGATCCCCAGCCGCAGCAAAGAACCGGCGGCACCCCGGTGCGCGGTGAGCTGACCCAGGTTCAGCAGGCGATCGGCCACGTGGGCGACCAGGCCGGCGAGCAGTGAGGCGGCGGTCGTCACCAGGATGGTGCGCGCCTCGCCGGCGCGGATCAGGTGGCCGCCGGCGGGCAGGAGGGTGCGCCGCAGAAGGTAGTAGCCGACGATCGCTCCGGCCAGGAAACCGACGCCGTTGGCCAGCCCCAGGAGCCCGGCCACCAGTTTGTGGTCACCGGTGAGATGCGGCGCCATTACCGAGCCGGCGATCTTGACCGCGGTGATGACGAGGATGATCACGATTGGCGTCCAGGGCTGCTCGCGGGCGTAGAAGACCCGCAGTTGCAGCAGCACCAGGCCGTAGGGGATCAGCGTGAACGCCGACAGCGCGATCGCCGCGCCCAGGTATCCGGCGTCGACCCCCCCGAAATTGCCGTAGGCGAACAGCGCGCTGCCGATCGCCGGGCCGCCGACGGTCATGACCGCCACGATCGGGATGAGGGTGATCAGGGTCAGCCGGGTCGCCAGCGACAGATCGGCGAGCACCGCCCGGGTGTCGTCGGCCGCGGCGTTGCGGCTCAGCCGGGGCATGACCACGGTCAGCACCGTCACGCCGATCATGCCGAAGGGCAGCATGAGGACCAGCCAGGTGTAGTTGTAGATCGCGGGGCCCGACGCCGCCGCGGTGCTGGCGATCTGGTTGCCGACGACGAGGCCCAGCTGGCTGATCAGTACGTAGAGCACCATCGCGGCGGCCATCGTGCCGAAGCGCTTGAGGCGCTCGTCGATGCCCCACAGGGGGCGCAGGTTGACGTGCTGGCGGCGCAATGCACTCAGCAGCACCGCGGTCTGCGCGAACACGCCCAGCGTGGTGCCGATGCCGAGCACCAGCAGCTTGGTGTTGCCCATCCGGACGGGGTCGACCGACAGCTCCCCGGGGACCACCGCGTACACCGCCAGGGTCACGAGCGCGACGACGTTGTTGACGACGGGCGCCCACGCCGTCGGCCCGAACACGTTGCGGGTGTTCAGGATCGCCATGAACACCGACGTGAGGCCGTAGGCGAGCACCTGCGGCAGCAGCAGGTAGGCGAATGCGGTGGTCAGCGGCTCGTTGACCTGGGGGTGGCGGCCCAGCATCAGGCGCACCAGCAGCGGCGCCGCGACCACCGACAGCGCCGTCGCCAGCAGCAGCAGCGTCGTCGTCAACGTGACCAGGCGCCGCACGAAAGCCGCGCCACCATCGGGGTCGCCTTGCTCGGCGCGGGCCAGGACCGGCACGAAGATCGCGGTGAACGTCGCCTCCAGCACGAGCGCCGCCACCAAATTCGGCAGCTGGTTGGCTACGGAGAACGCACTGGACAGCGCGGCGCCCAGGATCGCCGCCACCACGACGATCCGGGCAAAACCGGTGAGCCGGCTGACCAGCGTCGCGAACGCCATCGCCCACGACAGCGAGACCAGGGCGGCGTCGGACAGTTCGGGCCGGCGACGGTCGATCCCCGCGGGTACGGGAGGAAGCGGACCGGTCGGCGGTGAATGCGGGTCCCGCATGCGTTGTGGATGGGCCTGCCGCGAGGGGGGATTCATACTCGATGCTCTTGATCGACCCGCCGGTCGACGTCGTCGTGCGCTCCAGGTTGTCCGGCGTGCCTGCCGGGGGGCGGGTCCGGGCGGTCGAGGTCGGCGCGGTCGGGCTGGCCGCGGAACCGGTGCCACAGTCGTCGCCCGGCCAGCAGCACCAGCACCGCGGCGGCGCTCAACGTGATGGCGAACAGCACTTTGCCGTAGGCGTTGGAGTGCACCGACATGCGCACGGGGTCGCCCAGCCGCAAGCCGTCGGGGGTCCGCAGTGCCACGTCGATGGCGACGCGCTGGGTGAATTTGACTTCGATGGGCACCCGCAACGGTAGGTAGCCCGGCGGCAGTTCGATGACGCCGAGGTCGGTGACGCTCATCCCGGGGGGAGCGTCGACCTGCAGCCGCACCCGGATGGGGACGGCGAGGCCGTTGTGCAGCGCCAGCGGCAGCGGACTGTGTTCGGTGGCCAGCGTGTAGGAACCGCCCGGGTTGACGATGGTGACGGCGCCGAACAGGTCATTGATCGTGGTGCCGACCACCGCCAGGCGCTGCTGAGCCAGCCCGTTGCGGGTGTCGGGCGGTTCGGATTGGCTCAGCGCGCGCAGCATGTCCTCGCGCAGCGGCGCGGTGTACTGGATGCCGGTCAACCCCGTGCGTTCGTCGGTGGTCAACGCCGAGGTGAGGCCCCACAGGCGGCCGACCTGCCCGGCGATGCCGGCGGTCACGTCATCGGTGAATCGGCCCCGTGCGGAGGGGAAGTCGCCCGGCGGCTCCTGTTGCTCGGCGCGGGAGTTGGCCTCGGCCACCAGCGCAGGCAGGGGCCGCGGCACCGCGAGACCGGCATGGATGCTGGTGGCCAGCGCGGTGAGGATGCCCTGCGCGTCCTCGGCCCGCAGGTTCCACGTCGCCGGGGGGACCAGGAGTTGGGTTCGCGGCGCGGCGTCGCGCTGCAGGGGGTGCCAGAACATGGAGCCCAGGGCGTCCTGGCGTCGCGCGGTCTCCGAGTCGTGGGCCAGCCGCACCGTCAGCGAGGAGTCCAGATAGGTGGGGGCCGCGGGGCTGGTGCCGGCCCCGGCCAGCGCGGCGCCAACGGCCGGGTCGAACGGTGCGACCACCACCTGCGGGGACAGCCGCCGCGGTGCGGTGTCCAGACTCTCGGAGGCGTCGCTGGTGGAATCCTGGGCGGACAGGTCGGCGGCGGTGATCGCGACCGTGCTGTCGTTGGCGCTGAGCAGGTTGACCCCGCGGTTGGTCAGCGGGCCGTCGGGCAGCAGTGTGGCGCCGCGCGCCGATTGGACATCCAGGATGCGGTCGACGATGCTGCCGACTCCGGTGGTGGCGATCGCGCTCAGCCCCGGATCGTTCACCCGCTGCAGGGCGTCCAGGTCGGCTTGCGCGTACGGGAGCGGCGCCACGCAGGTCCGGTGGGCCAGCGTGCGCAGCCGGTTCAGCCAGTCGGTGGCCGCGGCCTGGCCGGTGCCGGGATGGGTCGGGGTGCCCGGTTGTTGCGCGGGGCCGTCGGGCGAATTGGACACGACGTAGCCGCCGGTCATGGCGTTGACGGTGACCAGCAGGTCGGGGTCCACGGCCAGGCACAGCGCGCGGTTGACCGCGCCGTCGGGGTCGACGTCGTGGCTGGTGGCGACCTCGGCCGCGGACAGCAGGATGTCCAGGCGCCCGCCGGTGGCCAGGGAGGTGGCGAGGTCGTCGTCGATGAGGCGGACCGGGATCGTGCCGCCGGGTACGCCGGGGGCCAGCCGGGGCCGGTCGGCCAGCGGCCACAGCATGGTGATCAACACGGGCTTGGAGGTGTCGGGCGCGACGGCGGTGAAGTCGTCGGCACTATCGGGCGGGACGCCGATCACGGGCAGCAGGAACCGCGCGTTGTCGAGCCGGGCGGGGGCGCCGTAGTCCGGTGTCCCGTTCACGTTGACCAGCAGCGGGTAGATCGCCGGTTTGTCGATGCCCAGGGACGGCGTTTCCAACGACCGCAGCGGCGCCGACAGGGTGAAGCCCACTTCCTGCCCGCGTCGGAGTTCGGGAGACACCGTGAGGAAGTCCGCGGCCGGCTGGTACTGGTCGGTGTTGCCGTCCAGGGAGGTGCGCAGGCTCGCCGACCCGGTGACCGCAGCGGCGTGCTCGAGGCGGACCATCACGTCGCGCACGGGGCGGTCGCCGATGTTGGTGACCGTGCCGCTGACGGCGACGACGGGCTGGCTGGTCGTGGTGACGACGTCCGGGGTGACCTGGTCGATGCGGACGCGAACGAAGGGAGACGCGCCCGGCTCGCCGGCGGCCGCGCGCGGTGTGAAGCCCCCCGCGAGGACCGCACATCCGGCGACGATGCCGACCACCGCGGCGAGGCGCACCAAGCCGGCCCGGCGGAGTCGCGGTGCGGTCACGACCCTGGCCCGTGGCCGTTCTTGCGGCCGGTGAATGGTTTGTCGGAGTGGCGGGTGCGCGAGTGTGTCTGGGGGTGGCGCCGGGCGGAGCTGGGGGGCAGCGGCGGAAGTGCGGCGGGGCCGTCGCTCTGCAGCTTGTCGATGAGCTCGTCGGCCACCTGCGCCAGTCTCCGCTCGTCGGCGTAGGCCAGCCGGGACGGCAGCTCCCGCATGGGCACCCAGGCCACCTCGGCGACTTCGAGGTCCTCGTCGCACAGCTCGCCGCCGGAGAACCGCATCAAATAGTGGTGCACCGTCTTGTGCACCCGGCGGCCGTCGGTGACGAACCAGTAGTCGATGCGCCCCAGGGCGGCCAGCACGCTGCCGCGGATGCCGGTCTCCTCGGCGACCTCCCGGATGGCCGTCTGTTCGGCGGTCTCACCCTGCTCGATGTGCCCCTTCGGCAGCGACCACAGCATCCGCCCGCGCCGATCGATGCGGCCGATCAACGCCGCGACCTGCTCGTCGCGCGGTCCGTCGAGGCCGTCGATGACGAGCCCGCCGGCGGAGGTTTCGTGGACGGTGCGCAGCCGTTCCGGCAGGCGTCGCGAAGGGCGGGCCCGGCCGGGTTTGGTCGCTGTCGAGTCGGTGGCCGGTTGGCCGTTCGTCTGGATCTCGGGCGAACCCGCGCCGCGACGACCACGGCGCCGCCCCCGGCGCCGACGTGGCCTCGCTTGTTCGCCATCCGACACCCAAGCGATAGTAGCTGGCACGGCCCCGTCTACAGGAGACGCACGCCGCTAGTCGCGACGCCACGGCCGGGGCGACGGCGACGTCTCTGTCGGATCGGGCCAATGAGCCCGCCACGGCCCGCATCGCCGCCCGGCTGGCCCCGACTAGGCTGATCGAACGTGCCTGACGCCGCCCAGGAAGCCCAGCTGCTGACCGCCGCCGCGGTCGCGCTGAATCGGCACGCCGCCACGCTGAGCGAGATCGGTTCGGCGTTCGACGCCGCCGGGCACCGGGTGTATCTCGTCGGCGGTTCGGTGCGGGACGCCTTATTGGGCAGGCTGAGTCCCGACCTGGACTTCGCCACCGACGCCCGCCCCGGGCAGATCCAACAGATAGTGCGGCCCTGGGCCGACGCGGTGTGGGACACCGGCATCGAGTTCGGCACCGTCGGAGTCGGCAAGGGCGGGCACCGCCTGGAGATCACCACGTTCCGCGCGGACGCCTACGACCAGGTGTCGCGCCACCCCGAGGTGCGCTTCGGCGACCGCCTCGAGGACGACCTGGTACGCCGCGACTTCACCATCAACGCGATGGCGGTGCGCCTCACGCGGGCCGGACCGGGCGAGTTCCTGGACCCGCTGGGCGGGATGGCGGCCCTGCGCGACCGATCGCTGGACACCCCGGCCGCGCCGCAGGTGTCCTTCGGCGACGACCCGCTGCGGATGCTGCGCGCCGCGCGGTTCGTGTCCCAACTCGGCTTCACCGTCGCGCCGCGGGTGCGGGAGGCGATCGAAGAGATGGCGCCGCAACTGGGCCGGATCAGCGCCGAACGGGTGGCGGCGGAACTGGACAAGATGCTGCTGGGCACCGAGCCGGTGGCCGGCATCGACCTGCTGGTGCAGACCGGGATGGGTGAGGTGGTGCTGCCCGAGGTCGGCGGCATGCAGATGGCCATCGACGAACACCACCAGCACAAGGACGTCTACCAGCATTCGCTGACCGTGCTGCGGCAGGCGATCGCGCTGGAGGATGACGCCCCGGATCTGGTGCTGCGCTGGGCAGCCCTGCTGCACGACATCGGCAAGCCCGCCACCCGGCGGCACGAGGCCGACGGCGGGGTGAGCTTTCACCACCACGAGGTGGTAGGCGCCAAGATGGTGCGAAAGCGGTTGCGGGCCTTGAAGTATTCCAAGCAGATGGTCGACGACGTCTCGCAGCTGGTGTTCCTGCATCTGCGGTTCCACGGCTACGGCGACGGCAGGTGGACCGATTCGGCGGTGCGCCGGTATGTCACCGACGCCGGGCCGCTGCTGCCGCGGCTGCACAAGCTGGTCCGCGCCGACTGCACGACCCGCAACAAGCGCCGGGCCGCGCGGCTGCAGGCCAGCTATGACGAGCTCGAGGCGCGCATCGCCGACCTGGCCGCCCGGGAGGATCTGGCCAGGGTGCGTCCGGATCTGGACGGCAACCAGATCATCGAGCTGCTGGGCATCCCGGCGGGCCCGGAGGTCGGCGAGGCGTGGCGCTTCCTGAAGGAGCTGCGGCTCGAGCGCGGGCCGTTGAGCACCGAGGAGGCGACCGAGGAGCTGCTGGCGTGGTGGGGGTCGCGCGGGAACGCGTAGCGGGGTCGATGCGTCGGAGTAGTCGTGGACTACTGTCTCGCCGGCGACGACGGCACTGCGGCCATCTGGCACGGCCAGCCCAGCCTGGACCTGGACGGTGACGGCCGGCCCGATGCGATCGCTCTCGACTTCGACGGTGACGGTCTGCGCGACGACGCGCTGGCTGATTTCGACGGCGACGGTGTCGTCGACCACGCCGTGCTGGATCTCGAGAACGACGGCACACCGGAGGCCACTTTCACCGACGACGGGTCGGGGACGTGGGCGGTGGCCGTGGACCGGGGCGGGCTGGGGGCACTCCCCAGCGAAGCGGGGACCCCACCCGCTGGCGGGGGACTGCGCTGGTTTGGGCTCGACGGCGTCGAGCACAACGGCGGCCCGTTGGTCGACTTCGATGGGCACGGCCACGCCGACGACCGGCTGATCGACAGCGACGGCGACGGCGTGGCCGATCGCGTGCTGTGCGCCGGCGAGAAGGGCGTGACCGGTTATGTCGACACCGACGGCGATGGGAAGTGGGACGTCAGGCTGAGCGACACTGACGGCGACGGCCTCGCCGACGGCGCCAGCACATTGTAATCCGTTGGGCTGGATTACTTTCGCGTCAATTAGCCCACCGGCCCACTGTGGCGATGCCCGGTCGTCGCGGCGCGCACAACTTCGGGGTCGATCCAGTTGTCCAGGCCGTACTCGCCGCGATGGCGTGCGGTCATGCCGTCGTGCTGTAGGGCATCACCGTGGCCAGAGACCACGTCGGCGATGCTGAACAGCGATTCCGACCCGTCGTCGAAGTAGTGCAGGTGATCGGACATGGGGTTGACCGAGGCGCCGGGGACCTCGGCCTTGAACCGGGTGGAGCCGTAACCGTCGACCGACGGGTCGCCCCCCAGTCCGCCCAGGGTGGGACCTATCAGGCCCGGACCCGTCACGTGATCGGGCGACCAGGTGACCGCGTCGGCCGAGGCGGCGCCGACGTACAGGCGTCCACCCGTACTCAGATGGAAATCGGCCGCCGAGTGGGCCAAGTCGGTACCCGGGGAACCGACCAGCACCACATCGTCGGCTTGCATCCCGTAGGCGGCCGCCCCATCCGCGACGAGGGTGGATCCGTAGGAGTTGCCCACCACAGTCCTATGCGCCGGTGGTCCCACGTGCGTGACGGCCAGGGCGTTCACGTCGGCGGCGAGCGCCTGCCCGCCGGTCCTCGCCATTTTGGGCGCCCACAGGCCAGGGTCGTACCAGGCGTTAGGGGCGTCGTAGCCCATCCACACAATCACGGCCGTTTTCCTGTTCCAGTCGGCGCGGGCGGACTCCCCGTATACGCGCACCGCGCCGAGATCGGCCAGCGTGCCGTCGCGCACGTTCGACCCGAGCCCCGGCACCAGGAATGCGGTGTTGGCCGCCGCGTCGGGGTTGCCCATTGCGATGGCCGCGGCACCCTCGCCGCCGAACGCTTCGGGTTGATACCTCAGCAGGAAGACGTCCGGATGATTGCGCCGCTCATCGAGGGCGGCTGCGGATACCACCATGCCTTCTCGGGTGCGACGGGCGTTGGTGTAGCGCGTGATCGCCGTTGCGGTTAAGCCGTATTCACCGGGGTTTCGGGTGACGTCGTCGGCGGTGACGCCGTTTTTGTGTGCGGTGTCCTCGACTTGGTGGAGGTCGTCGTTCATCACGACCGTATTGACGCGGCTGCGGATCTCGATCGGGATCCCGTTGAGGTTGCCGAGCTGTGGCGGGTGGTCGGCGACCAACCGGTCCTTTTCCTGTCGGCTGAACGATTTCCACCATCTGTTGACCCCGCCCGGATCGGTATCCGGCGGTGGAAGTTGCACGGGCTCTTGGCTATCGGGCGGTGCATCGACATTCTGGATCGCCGTCGGGTCGTAGCCGTCGACGCGGAGGGTGGTCAGTGATGTGATCAATAGGTCCGAGTAACCATTCCGTACGGCCTGCAGATGGTTGAGTACGGATTCGGTGTTCTCGATGGCGTCGCGTTCGAGAGCTGAGATGAGTGTGTCGAGCGCCGATCTATCCGTGGCGGAGAGAGTTTCGTCCGTCTCGAGGGCGAGTGCCTCGTCTAGTCCGTCGTCGACCTGGTGCAGGTGAGCTTCCAATGTTGCGATCGATGCCGCGCCGGTGCGTTGCGCTTCGGCGAGGGCGGCCGCGATGTTCTCCAAGTCGACTCCGATCCTGGGTATCTGAAGGGACTGCCAGCCCAGGTCTTTCGTCACGCGTTGCACTTCGGCACAGTGGTTGATGGGATGAGCGCCACGCTCCCTGTTCCAGGCCGCTTCGAATCGGCGCCGGGCCTCTTCGAATGCGCTACTCGCCTCCATAGTGCAGCGGCCAGCCGTGTAAAACGCTTGGGCGAGAGCGCCAATCTGTGCGGGGCGACCGGCCTGCAGACTGGTGTTGACGGCCCACGGGTCGCCGCCGGCCGCAGTGACTAAATGCGGGACGCTTATGCGGAGGAATGGCATTGCGCCGCTATCAATATGGCGGCGCCGGCATTTTCCTTGCCCCATGAGCGCAGCGACCTGGCGGCGATCAACATTGTGAGCCCTCCGGAGTTGGTGGCTAAGGCTACGTCTGCCGCCGGTTTGGCGGTCAAATCGCCTTGCGCATAGCCAGTGAGGAGTGTTGAGGGGGGCTGTGGATAGTCGTCGGCCCACTGCCGGAAACGGCCGGGCTTTTAGGCTGACGTTGTTGGCCGCAGCGGGAGTGTTGCGATCAGAAGCGTGACGATGATCCGGCCGAACTGCGACGCACAGATCGCATCTCGGCGGCATTGCGCTCATCAACATCGGTGAATCCCGTGGCGGCACGATGCGCCTTACCGCCCACAGTGGTCAGCGCCTGCTGGTGAGCTTGTAAGTTGGTGACGTGCTCGGCGTGGGCGGAACTGACGGCGGCGCTAAACGCCTCGGCCGCAGCGAATTCGCCGAACATCCCTGACGACAACGGTCCTCGCGAGAGAGCATTCACCCCATCTTGCGCGTGCTCACCCGCGCGGTGAGAGTCGTTGCCGCCAGCGTGCAGCATCTTCGGGTCGACCAACATCGCTA
This sequence comes from Mycobacterium sp., assembly GCA_031292665.1. Taxonomy (GTDB): domain Bacteria; phylum Actinomycetota; class Actinomycetes; order Mycobacteriales; family Mycobacteriaceae; genus Mycobacterium. Next base: position 10,854 of record JARLGR010000169.1, read on the forward strand.
GCCCTCCTGAATTGGTGGCCAGGCTACCTCGCGGAGGTTGGTCGTCAATTCACTCTGCAATGCAGCGCACGCCGATAACCGCTGCAGCGGTTCGCTGCCGTGCAGTTGTCCTATCTCACTTCTGAAGCACTATGTCGATGTACGACTATCGACCCACCGTTTCGACTGGTCCGGCCATGAGCAGGGCGCATGGTACGGGGCACGCGTGAGTGATTTGCTCCCCGACCGGTCGGCTGTCCACTATTGAAGCGGAGGCGGGGACTCACGGAATTGATCCGGATAGTCTTTAGAAGCTGTGAGGAGGACGCATGGCGGGGGAGTTACCTCCTAACGTGGGTGAGGGGTCGACGACCCGCCCACCGACCGAGGCGTGGGCGCCGAGCTTTCCCACAAA